>JAJPJC010000539.1 GCA_021324445.1 Isosphaeraceae bacterium | reverse complement strand
CGCGTTGGTGATGACCAGGTCGAGGTGGGGCATGCTCATTGGCGCCTGGAACGGGCACTGCCCCAGGCCATCGCGGATCACCTTGCCGCCGCCGAAGATGACTTCCTCGCCGTAGTGGACGAAATCCTTTTCGATCTCGATGATCAGATCGGTATCAGCCAGTCGAACCCGATCCCCGACCGTCGGACCGTAATGCCCGGCGTAGGAAGCCCGGGAAATCTTGACGCTCATGATGTGTCCCCCTGGTGATGGTCCCTGGATCTCGGATCACTTGGCCGGTTCCTGGCCGTTCTCCCGCTGCCACGCCTTGAGCCGCTCCAGCGCCGCCCGGCGCACGGTCGGGTCATCGAGCTGGCCGTTGACCAGGCCGTTCAGGCCGAGGACCCGGCGCTCGCCGGCGAACGGGATGAGCCGGACCTCCTTGACATCGCCGGGCTCGAAGCGGATCGCGGTGCCGGAGAGCAAGTCCAGGCGCATCCCGTAAGCTTTCTCCCGGTCGAAGACCAGCGCTGGGTTGACCTCGAAGAAATGGAAATGGGACCCGACCTGAACGCCGCGGTCCCCCGTGTTCGTGACCTTGAGCGTGATGGTCGGCCGGCCGGGGTTGATCTCGAGCTCCGGCCCGTCGAAGAGGTATTCACCCGGGATCATCGTTCTGGCCCTCCCGCGGCTGGATGGAATGAGTGGGGATCAGGAAATCGGGTTGTGCACGGTGACCAGTTTGGTGCCGTCGGGGAAGGTCCCCTCGATCTGGATCTCGGTGACCGTCTCGGCAACACCCTCCATCACGTCGCCGCGGCCGAGGATTTTCTGACCGGCGGTCATGATCTCGGCGACGCTCTTGCCGTCGCGGGCCATCTCCTGCAACGCCGAGCTGATCAGCGCGATCGCCTCGGGCAGGTTGAGCTTCAGGCCCCGCGCCTTGCGCTGCTTGGCGAGCTCGCCGGCCGTGAAGATCAGCAGTTTGTCACGCTCTTGCGGTGTCAAGTGCATGGTGCGTCCTCCAGCGGAGAGATCAGGGAGCGGATCGGTCCGGTCCGGGTCAGGCTGCGGGGCCCGGGATCGCATCGGCGGCCAGGGGGGCGTCGGCGGGAGTCGCGCCGTCCGGCGACCCCGGCGGCGCGGGTGCCGCGGCCGGCCTCGGGTTGAAGTAGGGCTCCAGCGCGCCGATCGCCAGCACGACCCAACAGGCGAGCACGAACGGGGCCGTGAGGGCCGGTAACCCCGTCAGCGGCTTGAAGAACTCGGTGATTGGCGTTGAGATCATCGCTCCCAGCAGTGGGACCAGGATCGATGGCCGCCAGAGGTACAGCGCGATCGCGGCCAGCGTCGCGTTGTAGCCGTAGATGCCGATCGAGATATCACCTGGCGCGTCGGCATGGTGAAGCCCGACCAGAGTGCCCACGACCGAGCCCATCAGCGCCAGGGCTGCGTGCCGCCAGTCGCTCACGGCCAGGCCGGCGAAGAACAGGATCCCCGTGATGATGCTCGCCTGCAGGAAGACCTCGCTGAGGCCCTCGGCGATGGCGCTGACCATGTTCAGCGCGTTGGGCGAGGGGGGGATCTCGACCGCCGGCACTCCCAGCGCCCGGCCGATCCCCCACATGACCCACGTCGTCACGATAAACGGCGAGGTGTAGGTCGGGAACGGCACGAATCGCCGCATCGCCCAGGTCACGGGCGTCGAGGCGATGCACGCGACGATCAGGAGAATGAACTCGGTCGGTCCGGGCTCAAAGAAGAAGAAGGCGGCGATGCCCACCAGGGTGGCATTGAACCCATAGATGCCGTCGTGGATCTCCCCTTTGTCATATCTCAGCAGCACGGCGATGATGGGGCCGATGACCGCCCCGATCAGCGCGCCGAGACCCATCAGGGGAGACGCGAAGGCGATTCCCAGCAACATCAGGAGTCCGGTCACGGCGTGGCCCTGAAACATCACCTGGCCGACGCCGCGACAAATCACTCTCAACCATTCGATCGCAGTCTGATTCCGCGACTCGCTCACGATCGCCACCTTCGGTTTCTACAGAATGGTCAACAGCCGCGCCCGACCGAGTTTCCAATGGCTCGCAGCAGGGAAGACGTAACATAATGATCGCGCGGGGTGATGGCAAGGGCCTCCCGCCGAATCGGTCACTTCCGAAACTGTCCACGCCCGGAGACGACAATTGTGGGAGCTGCCGCCTCGGGCTTCGCGCTGACTGGGGTGTGAGAATCGTCAATCGCGGCGGGACTCCGGGGGCGCGACCTCAATCAGTCCTCGCCCTGGGGAAGGTGGCGATCGGCGGACTCCCGCAAGACCGGGGATTCCCGGCTTGGTAGGAGTCGCCGGCTCCGTCCGGCGACCGGGGGCCTGTCACATGCAAGGTCACAAGAACGCTTGCTTGATTCAGATGCCTCGCACGTGCTGACGAGCGAGGCGGCGGCGACATTCTTCTGCGCCATCGGAGTATTCTATTCAACCCATCCGACCGCCCAGACCGATAAATTGTTAAGGAATATCCCGCCTTGGGACAAGATGTGGAGGTGTACATGCCAAGCTCCTGGCACGATCGGCGCGCGTCTTTCCGGCGCCCCGCGGGGCGCGCCACCATGGCGACCATCATGCTGGTTGCAATCCAGGTGTTCGGCCTCCCGTTGGCAAGGAGCCAGGAGGCCACCACTGCATCGTTGCCGTCATCCACCCGAGCCGCCGATAATGAGGAGCTGCTGCGCCAGATCCGCGCCTTGCGCCAGGAAGTGGCGGAAACCCGGCGGCTCAAGGAACAGGTCGACCAGCTCCAGAAACAGCTCTCGGCGTTCCGGCCGGTGAGCCAGCGGACACCGTCGCCGCCCGCGCTCCAGCCGGGGGGAGCGGACGGTGCTTCCGGCGGTGAGCTCAATCGGACGAGGTCCGGCGCCACGATGGGGGAATCCGCCCCCGACTCCGGCGGGATGATGGGCGGACAGCCGGCGCCGGGCGCCGGACCGTACGAGGCTAATCAGCCGACCGCCGAGCTCAGCCGGGCACGTTCCGGTGCCGCTCTCCCGGAGTCCACCCCCACGGCGGACGTCTTCCCGATCCACGGCAGTTATCGGTATAATGGACAGGGAACCGGCCCCCTCGGCGGCGGCGGTTACTTCCACTTCGGCGACGAGAACGACGAATTCGTGCTGAACGTCACGAACCAGATCACCATCGACGGGACGTTCTTCGACCGCCAGAACATGCCCACGATCGAGCAGGGCTTCAATGTCCCCTTCGCTCGTACTTTCCTCTACGGCAACATCACCAAGAACTGGCTCTACCAGATCGGCACCCAGGGATTCTTGGGAGAGTTCAACTTACTCGATATGTGGATGGCTTACCGGGCCGGCGACTGGTTGACGGTGCGGTTCGGTAAGGGGCTGACGCCCCCGCTCTACGAGTACTACGGCTTCAGCCCGGCGTTGGAGCCGGTCATCACCAACTCGCCGTTGTTCCAACTGGCCGGCAAGCGGCAACTGGGCGTCATGTTCCTGGGCAATCTCTTCAAGAACCGCCTCCAGTACTGGTCGGGCGTCACCAATGCGGGGACCAGCTTCTGGTACGCCCTGAACCGCAACATGCAGTACAACGGCGCCTTCACGATCACCCCGTTCAAGGGGACGGACAACCCGTGGCTCGAAGGCATGGGGGCGGGTATCGGCCTCTCGGTGGGCGATTCGCAGTACAAGCTGGCGCAACAGGGCATCAGCTTCGTCAACGGCGCCGGCGAGCCGACCACCAACGCGGCCTGGATCACCTCCTCCGGCATCCCGTTCGCGACCTACAACGCGAACGTGGTGGCCAACGGCCTCCAGACGCGATGGGCTCCCCACTTCTTCTGGTACGGCCGGTTCAGCGTGCTGGCCGAGATGATCAACAACAGTCGCATGCTCAGCGACGGGACGACGGAGGGCCGTTCGACCCAGTGGGGCTACTACGTGAACCTCTCCTACTGGCTCACGGGTGAGCGCGACTTCGCCGGCAACGGCTTCCAGGGATACTCGACCATCACCCCCAACTCCCCGTTCAACCCCGCGAAGGGGCAATGGGGCCTCGGCGCCTGGCAAGTCGTCGCGCAGTTCGCGGAGCTGAACATCGGCCGCGGCGACTTCGAGCGTGGCTTCATCAACCCGACCCTGTCCGCCAACCGCCTCGACCAGCTCATGGTCGGCGTCAACTGCTGGCCCAACAAGTACACGCGTCTCAGCTTCGACTGGGTCTGGACGTATTTCAACAACCCGATCCCGGTGAACGGGCCGAACCCGATCGCGACCTTCAACACGTTCTGGATGCGATTCGCGATGTTCTTCTGAGCGGGGCTCCGCCGGGAGGTCGACCAGCCCGAAGAGGGACGCGGGATGAAATCCGGGGGCGATCCCTGGTGGCGCGACCGTTCCGGCCCGCGCCGGCACCTCGTCCTCACGATGATCCTCGTCATCGGCTCGACCGGCCCGGGGGCCGGCGCCCGGGCCCAGGAAGCCGGCGCGCCCCCATCTGGCCGGATCCCTCCTCTCCCCAGGGGTCCATCCCCCCGCGAGCCCCGGCGGCCAGCGGCACCGCGGGTTCCGGCTCCTCTGCCCGATTCGACTCGGCCCCCGGGGGAAGCCGCCGCGGTTCCGAGGGCGGCGACGCCGCGGCGGCGGCCGATCGCTCCCAGCGGCGAAGGGGCTCTGCGAGAACTGGCCGAGGCCGTCATGGCCCCGAGTCCGCCCACGACCGCCCGCGCCCTCTCACCCCTCGAGGCCCTCCCCCGCCCCGCCTTCCCGGTGCCGACGACCAGCGCGGCCCGGCTCGAGACGCGCGAGGCGCTCCCGCGCCCCGAGGAGACGCAGCTCCTGGCTCGGGCCCTGGGGATCCAGGATACGGCGTGGCGCGCCTTCGGCTGGATCGAGAACAGCTTCACCGGCAACCCGGGCGTGCCGACCGGCGCACAGAATTTCGGCGTCAATCCCAACCACCTGGCCAATCAGTGGATGGGCAACCAGTATTACCTGGTCCTGGGCCGGCGCGTCCAGCCCACCGACGTGATCAACTTCGGCTTCCGCGTCGACTTGCTCTTCGGCAACGACTGGCAGTTCAGCCACATGCAGGGGCTGTTCAACTCGGCCTTCCGGTTGAACTCATTCCTGGGCTGGGACCCCGCCCAGTTCTACGCCTCGGTCCACCTGCCGATCCTGACCCCGCGGGGCCTGGACCTCCGCGGCGGACGCTGGTACACCATCGCCGGCTTTGAGGGGGTCCCGGCGCTCTCGCGCCCCCTGCTTTCGGTCCCCTACATGTTCAATTACGGCGAGCCGTTCACCCACTTCGGCATGTTGAGTATCCTCCACCTCACCGAACACCTCGATCTCTTCAATGGGGCCATCAACGGCTGGGACCGCTGGATCGATGAGTCCTATCGCTGGGGTTATATCGGCAGCTTGAGTTATACCTCGGAGGGGGCTCGGAACCACTTCGCCCTCACCGGCATCTGGGGTCCGAACCAGTTCCCGAGGTTTTTGGGCGCGAACACCCAGATCTTCCCCACGGGTTACGTCAATATCCCCTCGCTGGCGGGCCTGCCCAACCCCGGCTATGATCGCAACGACCGCACGCTCCTGACCTGGGTCTTCTCGCATCAATGGACCGAGAAGCTCACCCAGACCATCCAGACGGACCAGGGCTGGGAGCGGAAGATCCCGGGATTGGCTTCCGACGGCCTCAACTACGCCCCCCTGTCCGACCAGTGGTACAGCTTCGGCAACTGGTTCCTCTACACCTGCCGTGACGAGCTGACGGCGGTCTGGCGCGCCGAGTGGTTCCGCGACGTCCACGGCTCGCGCACGGGTTACCCGGGGAATTTCTACGAGATGACGCTGGGGCTGGTGATCAAGCCCAAGCCGTACATCTTGATTCGCCCCGAGGTCCGCTTCGACTGGTCGCAGTTCAGTCACCCCTACGACAATGGGACTTCCAATCACCAGCTCACGCTGGGCATGGACGTCATCTTCCGATTCTGACGAAGATGACGCCGCCGTTGCCGAGACGCTCCGGCCGGTGATTTGACTTCCGCTCCGGGTGCGGTATAGAGGGAATGTGGAGGGGAACAGAGGGCGAGGCGGGCGGCTTCTCGTCAGAGCCTCCCACCGAACCAGTCGTCGATCGGTGTCGCGGACCGACACGGACACGGAGGTTGTCATGCCTGATCGATTCTGGGCGCGAACGGCCCGTTCGAGCCCTCATGCGGGCTCTCGCCGGGCGAGGCCTCGCCTCGAGGCCCTCGAGGCGAGGGGCATGCTCAGTCATCTCGCCGCCGCCGCTGCCGGCATACCTCCGCTCTCGCCGGGCCGGTTCCCCATTCCGATCGGTGCTCTCTACCATGACAGCCTGTCCAAGCATCCGCTCAACGAGACAATCGTTGGCGGGCATGTGCGCAAGGTCCCGATGTTCTACGGGCTGTTCGCCGGCGCCCGCACGCCGAACCTGGACGCGACCGGGGCCAACGGACGGTTGATCTACGGCCAGGGCTTTGTTTTCACGGGCGAAGTACTCGGGCCCATCAGCTCGACGCAGCCGGCGGTCTACACCTTCGGGATCGATCGTGGTGGCGCCACCGCGCCGGGGCCATTCCCCAACCGGCCGATGGTCTTCTACGACGCCTTGGTGGAGGTCTCCACCGGCCCGACCGGCCCGACCGGCACGGTCCAGCTTCTGAACAGCTCCGGACAGTCCAGGCCGGCCGTGACTCTACCCGCTGGTGCGATCCAGGTCGCCGGCAACAAGGTGCAGGTCGAGTTGCCGGCGAGCCTGCTCCCCCCGACGAGCCCGCCGAGGACCCACCTCCCTTACACGCGATACTTCTATGCCTTCTGGGCCGGCACTTCGGCTACCGCGCCCCACGGCATCGCCAGCTTCGCCCCCGAATATGCGATCACACCGGTAGCGAACGAGGGATTCCCCAGGGGATGAGTCTCATCGCGCGCGACATGAGGTGACCGGCAAGGGGAAAGCTCCAGCCGAGTGACATCCCGCTCGTGGGCTGGGGATTGCAGCAATCGACGATCCCGCCACGACCACCTTGGTGGAATCCCCCGGCGACCAGATAATAGAGTCGGCCAGGGTTCCCCGACGATCCAGGATCGCGCGTCGGGGTGGACCAGTCCAGGGGTCGATCGGGGCGAGGATCAACCATGAGCGAGGAAGGCACTCCGTCCAGGGGCCGCTCGGCACACGGGCCCGGCGTGGATTCGCCCCCGTCGCCGGAAGATCCCGGCGCCGACGCTGCCCGGCCGTCCGCGGTCGCTTCCGCTCACACAACGACGACGGTGCGCCGGGACGACGCGGTCACGATCTCCGGTCCTCAGTTGCAGCAGACCCTTGCGGCCATCGGTGAAGGGGCCGCTCCGGACGCGACCGGCGCCGGCCCAACGGCGGCCTCCCCCGCGCGCACGCCTCCGGCCAATGACTTCCTCCCCCGGCGCCCACTGACCCGGAGCGAAGCCCTCATCTGTTTCCTGGCCATCGCGGCCTGGGTGATCCTCACGGCCGCCGGTGTGGCCGTCTCCACCAAGCCGTATATCGACCTGATTTCGGGTTCCGCCGGGCCGGCCACGATCCTCGGGCTCGTCCAGGCCTGGTTCCTGGTGATCACCTGCTACACATTCACCAATATCGCCTTCCTGTGTTGCCTCTCGGCGGTCATCGGAGCCATCGGGCGCAGCGCCCAGGTCGACGACGTCGAGCGCCACCATCCCGCCACCGACCTGCGGACTCTCTGCGTCTCCGGGGTGATCCGCGGCTTCTTCATGTACATCGTCATCCTCTCCGGCACGCTGATCCTATCCGATCAAAAATATGACGATATTACGATTGAACAGTATCTGAAGCTGGCCGGCCTCGTCTCGCTCCTGAGCTTCGCCATCGGCTACGACCCTCAAATGTTCGTGACATTCTTCGAGCGAGTCACCAAGTGGACGAGCGACGTGTCCACGCGACCGCCCCGTCAGTGAGGCTCGACCCGTTCGGTCAGGTTCGCCATGACCCGGCCGCCTATCTCACCCAGTCGGAGCCACGCGACTTTCTGCTCAGTTTGCCGCCCGAGAAAAACCGAGAGAGGGACTTGACATCGCGTGGATCGTTCGGTTTATTCAACCGCGGAGGCAGTGAAATCCCGGTTCCACTCGACGTTCGTCTGCTCATCACGGCAGACGGCCGCGGCCATGAAGCCCTCTTGCGCCACTCTGCGCGCGGAGGGTCTTTTTTGTTGCCTGTGGTGTGACGGTCTTGACGGTCGTTGATCGCGGGAACCCTGGAGAGTCCGGCGTTCTGCCCGGGAAAAAACGCCTTGACCGAGGCCCCACGGCAGGGCTCGCGGTCGGTGTCCGCTTCAGCACCTCAACGACGTGGTGACAATCATCTGGAGAGGGGTCACAACGAAGGACGCGGGACGTGGTCCGTGCACGCAGAGGCATGTTGTTCACGCTCGCTCTCCCCGGGACGCTCCTCCTGATCGGGAGCGCGGCCCAGGCGAGAGCGGCTACCATCTTCAATGTGACGAACCTGGTGACCAGCGACCAGACGCTCAATCCGGCCCAGCAGACGGACCCGTTTCTAGAGTCCGTTCTGGGTCTCCGACAACGAGACGGGTGTCTCGACCTTGTACTCGGTCAATCCGACGACCAACGTGACGAGCAAGGTCCTGTTGGGATCGTCACCCGACCCGTCGGGAGGGGTCGTGATCCCGCCCCCAGGCTCCGGGAATCCGACCGGGCAGGTCTTCAACAGCGCGGCGGCTCCCGGCGCATTCAACGGCGACACGTTCCTGTTCGTCAGCGAGAATGGTTTCATCTCGGGCTGGAGGAACGCGCTGGGAACCAGGGCCGAAGTTTTGCAGACGGGCCTCGACGCAAACGTCTACAAGGGTACCGCCCTCGAGACGATCGGCGGGCACGCCTATCTCCTGTCGGCGAACTTTCGCGCCGGGACGATCGACGTGCTCAAGGATGATCGCGACGCCCCCGATCTTACCGGGAGGTTCCTGGGCCCGAATCTCCCCCTCGGCTATGCGCCGTTCAACATCGCGGTGCTCAACGGCAGGATCTACGTCAGCTACACCTTGCAAGATTCGGCCAAGCTCGACGACGTGCCCGGGGCCGGGAAAGGCTTCGTCAACGCGTTCGACACCCAGGGGAACTTGCTCGGGCGGGTCGGCACGATGGGGACGCTCGACTCACCGTGGGGGTTGGCGATCGCTCCGCCGCCGTTCGGCCAGTTCGCCGGCGACCTCCTGGTCGGCAACTTCGGCGACGGGCGCATCAACGTCTTCGACCCGAACCCCGCCACACGCGGCTTCCTGGGCCAATTGCTGGGGACCAACGGCCGGCCGATCACGATCGACGGCCTCTGGGGCCTGATTCTTGGCAACAACGGGAACGGCGGTAACAGCAATAACATCTCCTTCACGGCCGGCCCCGCCGACGAGTCGGCCGGGCTCTTCGGCAGCATTTCGACCGTGCCTGAACCGAGCTCGGGCGTGTTGGGTCTGATCGCCTTGGGAGTGCTGGTCGTCGGCTGGCAGTGGAAGCGCCGCTGGCACCCTTTCCCTTGTGGCCGATGAGAGTCTGTTCCGGAAGCCCCCGAAGGGGGGCGGAAGAACGTAGCCAGGGGCGTCAGCCCCTGGGGAACAGCCGAGCGACCCACCCCACCCCTTCGTGTGGACCT
>JAJPJC010000172.1 GCA_021324445.1 Isosphaeraceae bacterium | reverse complement strand
CGGTTCTCCACGATTCTCCAGCATGACGACCGAAGCGATCCGCCCCAGAGAGCGGCTTCAGGCGACTGGCCTGTGCCGGTCCCGGTTGTCCTCCTGGCGGGATCGGCGGATACCCGCATTCTCACCGGGCTTCATCGGCGCGCGGGCCCCCCGCGCGGCGGCCGCGACCGCGCTGAACAGCGCCCGGGAGAGGCGCTGGCCGAGCGGGGTGCTGGCAGGGAGACCGCAGTTGGCGCGGTCGATGGTCGTTCCCACACAGCGAGCGACGGAGGGGTCGGCCGATGAGTCACCCGAGCGTCTTCACCCCGCTCCAGGCCCGCTTCCTCACGATCCCGCAGGCGCCGCTGTGCTACTGGCTGCGGGAGCGCTTCTTCGAGCTGCTGGCCGGCAGGACGCTGGGGGACGTGGCGGATGTATGCCAGGGCCTGGCGACAGCCGACGACGACCGCTTTGTCCGTTTCGTCTGGGAAGTGCGGCCGGAGGAGTGGGCGCAACCGGTGCGCGAGCGCCGCTGGGTGCCGTTCGAGAAGGGCGGCGGCTACGGCAAGTGGTTCGGCCACCACTGGTGGGTGGTGGACTGGGAACATGGTGGGGCGCGAATCAAGGCATTCCCCGCCAGCGTGGTGAGGAACGAGCAGCACTACTTCCGGGAGGGGTGGACGTATAGCGACGTGGCGCGAGGTTCAATCGGCGCTCGGATACTGCAAGCTGACGCCGTATTCTGTGCTAATGCGTCGTCAGGCATTTTTCCACGCTCGCCGAGCAGCGCGGTCGGCGCTATTATTGCTGCTCCTCTCGCCAGTCAGGTCGTCAGGACGATCAGTGCCCGCATTCAGCTTAACCAGAGCTACGTCGCCCGCATCCCTCTTCCCGAGCGCATCCCCGACGTGCTGGCCCACTACGAGGCCGCGTGCGTCACGCTGAAGCAGTGGCTGGTGGCGCGAGACCCGACCGAGCGGACGTTTGTACCCTCACCCCTACCCCTCTCCCGCCAAGCGGGAGAGGGGGGGCGAGCGGAGCGAGCCGGGGTGAGGGAGCAAGGCCCGGGTGCGGTGCTGCCCGGGGGTGAGGGGCGCGTGCTGCGCCGCGAAAGCAGCCTGGAGATCCGCGAATTAGCTCGCCTGCTTCGACGGGCCGGCAACCGCGCCGAGGATGCCCTGTGGGAAGCCCTGCGGGACCGACGATTCCGGGGGCTGAAGTTCCGCCGCCAGCATCCGCTTGGACCGTTCATTGTGGACTTCTATTGCGCCGAGTTGCGGCTGGCAGTCGAAGTGGACGGCGGCATCCACCGCCAGGGAGACGTCCAGGAGCGCGACCAGGCTCGAGACGAGTGGCTGACACAGCGCGGGATTCGTGTGGTCCGCATCCCCGCGGAAACGGTGCTGCGCTCGCCGGAAGAGGCCGTAGCAGTGATTGCCGACGCCGCGAGCACACCCTCACCCCCGGCCCCTCTCCCGCTTGCGGGAGAGGGGCGGCCGTCAGGCCGGGGTGAGGGTCTTCTGCAGGCCTGGCGCCTGGCGACCGAAGAAGCCGAGGCAGTCGCGGCGGTGCTCCACACGCTTGAAGGCCTCTCGGAGCGCGAGGTCTTCGCCGCCTACCGGCTGGACGAAGAGGACATTCAGGCCGTGCTGGACGAGACCGGGACGCCGGCCGGCTGGTTCCCGCTCATCGCCGGGTACGACGCGCCTCCGCCGCTTCCTCCCGGCCTCTCGGTCGACGTGAAGCTGCTGGAGCCTCTCGCCCGCGAGCCCCGGCGCGCGCTCTCGCCCGATGAGCTGGCCGATCTCAAACGACGGCTGTGTGCTCTGTACGAAGCCGGGCCCGGCGCGCGGGGCGAGGACGCGGCCTCCCCTCTCCCGCTCAGCGGGAGAGGGGCCGGGGGTGAGGGCGATCCGGAGGGTGAGGGCGACGACGAGGAAGAGGAGGCGGCGGTCTCGGGGGCCCGCATCCCCATCCCGGCCGAAACCTTCCTCGAGGAGCTGGCGCAGAAGCTGGAAGTGCACCCCATCTCGGTCTACTGGCTGCTCAAAGAGCTACGAGAACGGGAGGGCGTCGTCTGCCGGCCGGAGCTGCGGCGTTTCGTGGAGGACTACTTCTTCGTGCTGATCCTGCGACTGCTGGGCTACCGCTGGCCCACCGAGGCCCTCACCCCTGACTCCCCTCTCCCGCGCAGCGGGAGAGGGGCTGGGGGTGAGGGTGGCTCCCCTCTCCCGCTTGGCAGGAGAGAGCCCGAGGGTGAAGGCACCACCGCGCTCCCGCAAGGCGAGAGAGGGGCCGGGGGTGAGGGCAACTCCCCTCTCCCGCTTGCGGGAGAGGGGCCGGGGGTGAGGGTTGCCGAGGACGGCATCATCCCACTGACCGATGGCGCCGGCCAGCCCACGCTCCTTGACCGCGTGCGGGAGCGGATCGCAGCCGACTTCGGCGAGGCGCGCGTGGACGCCATCGAGCAGGAGTTCCAGCAGATCATGGGCCGCAGCCTGGGCGACTGGCTGGCGCGGGACTTCTTCCTCGCCCATGTCTCGCGGTTCCGGAAGCGGCCCATCGCCTGGCTGCTCGAAAGCGGTCACGCTCTTGATCCGCGCTGGGAGGTCGCCTCGCCCAGGCGAAAGGGCCAGCGCGCGGGGCGCAATGGGGGGCCGGCGTTCGCCTGCCTGGTCGCGTACCACCGCCTGACCGCCGACACTCTAACGCGCATCAAGACGCACGTCCTGCGGCCGGTGCTCCAGCGGCGCGAGTACGAGCTGGCCGAGGAACGACGGCGAGCGGCAGAAGGCCAGGTGGCCGCCCGCGCCGCCGCCGAGCGCCTGGCGGAGAGCGTCGACGAGCTGAAGGCCTTTGAAGCCGCGCTGGACCAGGTCAGCGAGCGGGGCTTCTGGTCGCCGCGGCTCGAAGCCCTGCTGGCCAGAGAGGAGCCCGACGCGTGGGCGCGGCGGACGCCCGCGAGTCCGATACCCGACCGAGACGCTTTTCTGCGCCAGGAGCAGGCCTACGATCCAGACCTCAACGACGGCGTACGCGTGAACATCGCACCGTTGCAGAAGTATGGCTTGCTGGCCGCCGACGTACTGGCGCCAAAAGACGTGGACAGAGCGATTGCCGACCGGGCCGAGTGGCGAGCTGACGAACGCCGCTGGTGCCGCGAGGGCAAGCTACCAAAACCGGGCTGGTGGCGGGACAATGCTTGAGGCCCTTTGTCTCACCCGCTTCCGCGGCTTTGTGGAGAGCGGTCAGGATTGCTCAGGAGCGACGCCGTGACGATTCTCGCCGAGCTACGAGCCGATATCCACGAGGCGCTGCGCGGGAGCGCCAGCAGGACGCTCCTCTGGCTGGACCCCCAGCGCGAGTGGGAACGGCTGCTCGACCAGCTCACAACGGAGCTTGAGCTCCTTAAGTACGACGGCAGCCAGCTCCAGCTGCGCGCCACGATCGAGCGCCGCCCGGCCGAGAGGCCGCGGATCGTCTATGTCCCGCTCTCGCGCCAGGCGCTCACCGTCCTCAAGGAGTACGAGTTCATTCTGCCGGTCTGGGACGAGGGCCTGCTGCCGGCGCTGCGGCGCTGGGGAGTGGAGATCGGCCGCGAAGAGGAGAAGGAACTCCTGCCGCTCCTGCCGAACCTGGCCGCGCGCTGGTGTGACAAGCCCATGGACTACTGGCGCCACCTGACCGCGAGCGGCGTTCGGGCACGCCTGTTCGACGACGAGCAGGTGCGCTCCTTTCTGGCTGAGCCCGACGCGGTATTCGCCGAACTGGAGCGCGAGGGCGTTCTGGACGTCTTTCGCGATTTCCTCGACGAGGCGTTTGGCGTTCCGCGCGCGGCCGCGGCAAGTCCGGCCGAAGCTGCCCGCCGCCTGGTGCAGAACCTCATCCTGGCTGAAGCGTTCGAGCGGGGCGGTCCTGAGGCGTTCCCGTACCCGGACCGACTTCCCCAACCTGGCGCCCGCGAGCGGTGCGTCCGCTTCCTGACTCGTTGGCTCGAGTCCCGCACCCAGTCTCAGACCGCCGCGCGGCTGGTCCGCGCGGCCGAGCACGACCTGCCGCAGCTCGGTCCGTGGGTGACCTCGCTCGACGCCATCCCGGATGTACAGGCCAGCCTTCAGGTCGAACGGGCGCTGGTCGAACGGGTCGCGGCCGAGCTGCGAGTGTGCCGGACCATTGACGAGCGAGCCGCGCTGTTGACGGGGCGGCTGCCGGTCTTTCGCCGCCACGCGGGCCACTTCTGGGCGGTCGAAGGCGAGGTCCCGGAATGGGAGGCGCTGGCTCTAGCTGGCGCCGTCGCGGCCGGGGCCCGGGCAGCGCTGGAGGAGCTCGCCGCGTTACGGTCGGCCGCGGCCCTCGTCCAGGCGTACGTCGATCGCTGGTGGCAGGTGGACCAGGCCTACCGGCGCTATCGGGCCGGTTTCGAGGCGCACCCCGGGCTCGACGAGGTGGCCGAGACGGTGCGCCGCCTGCATCGCCGCTACCTGGAGGAGACGAATAAGGCCTTTGCGAACGCGCTGGAAAGTTCCCGGAACCTCGAGGCAACTGCGTTGCCAGAGCAGCGGTCGTTCTGGCCTTCGGGCGATGACCGGCGACGAGCGGTCCTGGTCCTGGACGCCTTCCGTTTCGATCTCGCCCGCGAGCTGGAGGCGACACTGCGCGGTGCCGGCGGCCAGACCAGCGTAGACCTCAGCCCCCTGCGCGCCCCACTGCCGTCCATCACGCCGCTGGGGATGGCGAGCCTCCTGCCGCTGGACGGGATCGCCGTGGCCGTCACTGACGGCGTCTGGTCAATCCGGCCAGCCGGCGCGGAGAGGGACGCTCCGGACCTGGCGACCAAAGAGGGTCGCGAACGGCTGCTCGAATCGCGCCTGCCCGGCTACGTATCTATCGAGCTGCAGAAGCTGCTGGACCTGCCTATCCAGCAGGTGCCCAAGGTGCCGTGGCTCTTCGTCTATTCGACCACCCTGGACGAGGCCGGCCACAGCGGGGTTCTCGGCCTGACGCCGCGGGCGGCGGAGGACTACGTGGAGCAGTGCGCCCGCGCGGTCCGCAAGCTGGCCAGCGCGGGCGTCGAGGAAGTCCACGTCGTGACCGATCACGGCTTCTTCTTGCTGGATGAGGTGGCCGACTACGATCTGGTCCCGGTCAGCGCCAGGGACGTCGAGTACAAGAGCCATCGCGCGGTGGTCGGCCGGGAGGTCGCATCGCCGAGCCTGCTTACCTTCCCGCTGGTCGGCAGCGACCTGACCGTGGGCGTGCCGCGGGCGACGGGCATTCTCGAGGCGCGCGGTGGCTACCAGTTCTTTCACGGCGGCGCCTCGCTCCAGGAGCTTGTGGTCCCGCACCTGCGCATCGCCCTGCCCCGGCGAACGGTCAAGTTCGGTGTCCGCCTCCACGCCCCCAGCCGTATCACCTCGCTGCTGTTCGACGTGGAGCTGGAGGCGGTGCCGCCAGGTGGCCAGCATTCGTTCGGGGGGCAGGTGTCCGCCCGCTATGTCGAGGTACGCGCGTACCTCATGCGCGCCGACCAGGGAGACGCGCGTCTCCTGGCGACGGCCGCAGGCGCGGACTGCTTTGTCTCGGAAAACCAGCCGAGGCAGACCGTGCGGCTGCGGATCAGCGACGCGGCGCGCTTCCAGTATGGCGATCGCGTCCGCATTGTGGTTGCTGACGCCGACGACCCGAGCACAGAGCTGGATCACGCCGAGGCCACGCTTCACGTGGAGCCTGAGTTCTGACGGCAACAGGCCGCAAACCCTCACCCTGGCCCCTCTCCCGCGCGCCGGAGAGGGGCCAGGGTGAGGGCGCCGGGCCGATCGTTAGCGGAATGTTTGTTAGACTGCTTTGGGCGAGACAGGGGGGGGCAATGACAATCCCGGTGGTTGACGTCACGCTGGACGCACTCGATGTCAAGGTCGCTGAAACCTTCGGTGGGCGCGTCGTCCGCAAGGACCTGGTGAAGAAGACGAAGGTCGGCTTCAACGTGCCCGTCTACGTGCTGGAGTACCTGCTGGGACGCTACTGCTCCTCCGCCGATCCGAGCATCGTGGCCGAAGGTCTCGAACACGTGAAGGGTATTATTGCCGAGCGCTTCGTGCGCGCTGACGAGGGCGAATTGATCAAGTCCCGTACCCGCGAGCGGGGGACGATGCGGCTCATCGACAAGGTGACCGTCACCTACCGGGAGACTGAGGACAAGTACTGGGCGAGCCTGGCCAACAGCGGTCTGACCTTCGTGCATATCGCTCCCCATCTCGTCCAGCGGTTCGAGAAGCTCCTGGTTGGCGGAGTCTGGGCGAACGTGGAGATCCGCTACGACGACACGCTCCAGCACCGTGGCGTGACCCGCCCGTTCGCCATCGACCAGCTCCAACCGATCCAGATCGCCTCGGCGAACCTCGGAGAGTACATCGAGGGCCGGCGCCGCTTCAGCCGCGACGAGTGGATGGACTTGCTGATCCGTAGCATCGGGTATGAGCCGACGCACCCCGATTTCACCTTCCGCCGCAAGCTGCTGTACCTTCTGCGGCTCGTGCCGATGGTCGAGCACAACTACAACCTCGTCGAGCTGGGGCCGAGAGGGACGGGCAAGTCCTTCGTCTACCGGGAGATCAGCCCGTACGTCATCCTGGTCAGCGGCGGCCAGGTCACGGTGCCCAAGCTGTTCATCGAGAACAGCCCGCCCTATCGGATCGGCCTGGTGGGCGTCTGGGACGTGGTCGCCTTCGACGAGGTCGCCGGGTCCCAGTTCCGCCGCCCCGAGGAGAAGCAGATCTACAAGGACTACATGGAGATGGGCTCCTTCTCCCGCGGCTCGGGGAAGGGCACTATCCCCGCTTACGCCAGCTTCGTCTTCAACGGCAACATCGACGGCGACGTTGAGACGCTGGCCCGCACCTCGCACCTCTTTACGCCGTTCCCGGAGACGATCCGCTACGACATGGCGTTCCACGACCGCTGGCACGCGTACCTGCCGGGCTGGGAGCTGCCCAAGATGCAGCCCGACTACTTCACTAGCCATCTCGGGTTCATTGCTGACTACCTGGCGGAGATCTTTCGCGAGCTGCGCAAGCGCAACTACACCGACGTCTTCGAGCGTTTCTTCCGCCTGGGTAACCACATCGAAGAGCGCGACCGCAAGGCGATCCTCAAGACGCTCTCCGGCCTGCTCAAACTGCTGCATCCCGATGGTCAATGCGAGAAGGCGGAGCTGGAGCAGTACCTCCGCTTTGCGATTGAGATGCGCCGACGGGTCAAAGAGCAGCTCAAGCGGATGGGCGGCATCGAGTACGCTAGGGTCAACCTGTCGTACATTGACCTGGAGAGCGGCGAGGAGCGGTTTGTGCTCTGCCCGGAGCTGGGGGGCGTCCAGCTCATTCCGGAAGGGCAGCTCGAGCCTGGCGATGTCTTCACCGTGGGCCTGGACAAAGCCGAAGGCCGCTTCGGGCTGTTTCGCATTCAGGTCCAGGCTATGAAGGGCAGCGGCCATCTCCGCGTCACGGGAACCACGTCCAAGCCGATGCGCGACGCCCTGCAGACGGCGTACGACTACCTCAAGGCGAATCTTCGCCGCCTGGGCTCGGACCGCGACCTGCGGGAATTCGACCTGCATGTGCAAGTTCAGAGCCTCATGCAGGCCCGGGAGGGGGCTGAAACCGGTATGGCGTTCTTCATCGCTCTCCTCTCGGCTGTGCTCGCCCGACCGCTCGTGCCCCAACTGGTGATCCTGGGCGATCTGACCATCCACGGGGTCCTCATGCGGGTCGACTCGCTGGCGGACAAGCTGAAGGCAGCCATGGACGCCGGCGCCAAGAGGGTGATGATCCCGACTGAGAACAAGCGGGACTTCGCCGACCTCCCGGCCGACGTGATCGACAAGCTACAGATCGTCTTCTACAGCGACCCGACCAATGCCGCATTCCGGGCGATGGGGCTCGAATAAGGTATCGCGGAGCGAACGACCGATCTACGGCGTGGGTCGAGGGACTTGCCTCCCCTGCGCTGCGCCGTGCCCTTTCCGAACCCGCAGGCCAACATGGCCCAAGCCTCTTTGGCAGATCGGTGGCTGCCCTTCGGCGGGCGTGCCGAGCTTATTCCACCCGCACCCAGTTCGGGGGCCTTGCGCGGCGCTTCTTCGGTGATTTCCTGTCCAGGGCACTTCGCTATTTCGTGGATAGAGGAAGTATCGAACTGCGTCGAGGAGGGGCATGGCCTGGCCGATGGTGGCCAAAGCCGCCAGTTCGACCTCGATGCCCGCCAGTCAGCGCACATCGTGGAGGACGTCGCTACTGGCTGGCACTCGAAACACAGTTGGGGGTCGAAGGGGTAGGTCAGTCAGGGGGAGGCTCGGGGATCCGTGGCCGTTGCGCTACGTATCCCCGTGGCTGACATTCTCGACCGGTGGTTGACGGACCGGTCCGGGCGTGCTATAAACAATGCGGCCAAGCGAAGAGATATCCCCTTAAAACAGGCGATGGATCCCGCCTGGGAGGCGGCTGGCGGTCGCCTCCGAACCGCGGTGATGCTGATGGCTCCTACCTGTGGCAGCTACAGTCACAGTGTCAGGAGTCGGGGAAATGCCAGATATCAGCATCATCGTACTGCAGATTGCCCAGGTTCTGACCGTCCTCGTTGGCGCTCCGCTGATCAAGGGGTTTATTGATCGCGGGAAGCATATCGTCCAGTCCAAACGCGGCCCCAGCGTCTTCCAACCATACTTCGATTACTGGAAGCTCCTTCACAAGGGGACGGTTGTCTCCGAGCACGCCTCGTGGGTCTTCCGTGCCGCGCCGTACCCAGCGTTCGTGACGCCGCTGATTGTCGCCACCCTTATCCCTGTTCTCACGGCTTACCCCCTCCCGTATGCCTTTATGGGGGACATGCTCGCCGGCGGGTTCATCCTGGCGCTCGGGGGATTCTTCACCTCGCTCGCCGCTCTGGACACCGGCAGCCCCTACGGCGGCATGGGAAGCAGTCGCTCGCGGACGGTCTCGTTTCTTGCCGAGCCCGCGGTCATCCTGGTGCTGTTCACCGTGGCGCTCGTCGCGCATGCCACGATCCCCTTCGTGGTCAACCAGACCCTGATCAGCCCGTCCTATCTCTTCAATCCGGCCCACTGGCTGCTTGCGGCCGCGCTCTTTCTGGTCATTCTGGCGGAGGCGGGACGAATTCCGGTTGACAATCCGTCATCTACCTTTGAGCTCTCGATGATCGAGCATGCGCGCTCGCTGGAGTACTCCGGCCCGGCCCTGGCGCTGATCGAGTGGGGCGGGGCGATGAAGTTCTTCGTTCTGCTGGTCATTCTCCTGAACGTCCTCACCGCACCCTGGGGGCTTGCCCCCGAGGGTGCGACGACGCTCCTCTCGGTCGTGATCGCCCTGGTGACCCTGCTGCTCAAGATGCTGGTGATCTGCGGGATCGTGATCGTGATCGAGTCGTGCGTTGCGAAGTGGCGTTTCTTCCGCATCCCGGAGTTCCTGGGCGCGGCATTCATCCTGGCCGGTCTCGCCGTCGTATCGTTCTATCTCACCGGCGGAGGTGGTTGATCATGGCTGGACACGTGCCAACGATCGCCAGCCAGCTTCTCCAGGCGCTGGGCGCGGTCCTGATCCTGACGGCCTTCTGGATGCTGGCCGCACGGCGCCTGGCCGATTACCTTCAGGCGTATGCGGTTCAGTCCGTCGGGGTAGCGCTGGTTGCCGCGACGGTGGGCGTGCTGGCGGGAAGTCTCGAACTCCTGGTGGTGGCGGCGCTGACACTCCTGGTCAAGGTTCTGACGATTCCGGGCATTCTGTCGAGTGTTGCTCGACGGCTGCCAGTCCAGCGGGACGTGCGCACGGCGCTGAACCTGCCGACCTCGCTGCTGATTGGCGTCGCGCTGGTCGTGCTCGCCTTTCTCGTCTCGCCGTCCGTGGTGGCGCCGAGCACATTTCTTGACGAGCCGCCGCTGGCGATCTCTCTAGCCCTGGTGCTGATCGGGCTCTTCCTGATCAGCAGTCGGCGCCACGTGCTGGCGCAGGTGGTCGGCCTGCTGACGATTGAAAACGGTCTCTTTTCGGGCGCGATCGCGATCGCTTATGGGATGCCCTTGATTGTGGAGCTTGGCATCCTGTTCGATGTCCTCGTCGCGGTGATCGTTCTCGGTCTGCTCGTCACCATGATCCACCGTCATATCGTCACGGCCGATACGGCCGAGCTCCGTCGACTACGAGGGTAGCTCTTCATGCTTCTTACTGCCCTGGTACTCGTACCGCTGATTGCAGCGTGTCTCTGCCTTGTCCTGGGTCGCCGGGCCTGGCTCGAGCTGGTGACGGTCATCGCCGCGGCGGCGACGCTGGCCCTGGCCATGCTGACGGCGGCCCGGGTTATGGCGGTCGGCCGCCTGAGTGGTCTGGGCTCCTGGCTGTCCGCCGATGCCCTCAGCGCGTTGAGCCTCCTGATTATTGCCTTCGTCGGGACGACTGCGGCCCTGTACTCCGTCGGGTACATGCGCGAGAACATGAAGGAGCAGGTGGTCGCGTACGGGGCCGGCCTCTGGGAGGTGCGGCGGTACTACCTGCTCTTCAACCTGTTCCTCTTCGCCATGCTGGTCGTCCCTCTCTCGAACAACCTGGGTGTGCTCTGGATCGCTATCGAGGGGACGACGCTGGCCTCGCTCTTCCTGGTAAGCTTCTACCGAACCCCCGAAGCCCTTGAGGCCGCCTGGAAGTATGTGATTGTCGGCTCGGTGGGGATCGCCCTAGCCCTGTTTGGGACGATCCTCGCCTATTACTCGGCAGTACAGGTGCTTGGGCCCACCTATGATCTCGCCTGGTCGGTCCTGCCTCCGGTTGCCGCTCGGCTGAATCCCGGGGTGATGCGCCTCGCCTTCATCTTCATCGTAGTGGGATTCGGGACCAAGGCGGGCCTGGCGCCGATGCATACGTGGCTCCCGGATGCTCACAGTGAAGCGCCGAGCCCGATCAGTGCCCTGCTCTCCGGGGTTCTCCTGAATACGGCGATGTACGGTATCCTGCGGTACTACGCGCTGGCCACGCCGTCGCTCGGGCGAGCCTATCCGGATGCGCTTCTGCTCGGCTTTGGTCTGCTCTCGCTCCTCATCGCGGCGCTCTTCATCCTGCGTCAGGACGATATCAAGCGGCTTCTGGCCTACTCGAGCGTCGAACACATGGGGATCGTGGCGGTGGGCATTGCCTTCGGGGGGGCGCTCGGCATGTCCGGGGCGCTTCTCCAGATGGTCGGCCACGCCCTGGCGAAGTCGCTGATGTTCTTCGCCAGCGGCCTGGTCGGACTGCGCTACGGGACCAAAGAGATCGACCGCATCGCCGGCGTTCTGAGGACAATGCCCGCCACCGGTTCTCTCTTGATCCTGGGCGCCCTCGCCCTGACCGGCTCTCCGCCGTTTGGCATCTTCATCAGCGAGTTTTCGATCCTGACCGCCGGGTTCCGGGCCGGCCAAACCCTGGCGGCCGTGGTGGTCCTGATCCTGATCGCCATCATCTTCATCCGCCTGCTGGACCCAATCAACCGCATGGTCTTCGGCATGGCTGCGGCCGAGCTGCCGCGCGGGGAGATCAGCTGGACCGCCCTTGTGGCCATGGTTGCGACCTTTATCCTGATCATTGGCCTGGGGCTGGTGATTCCGGCGCCGCTCGGCGAACTTCTCCGCCAGGGCGCCGCGGTCCTCGGAGGGGTCTCATGATCACATCAGAGCGCTTCCCGGAGCAGGTCGAGCGCGCGATTGGCAGGGCAGAGCAGTCGCCGGACCGGGTGATCACGGTCAGGGTCGAGCCGATCCACCTCGTCGAGGCCGCGCGCCTGCTTGCCGCTCGCGATGGAACAGCTTTTGGTGATCTCTTCGGCGTCGATGACCGGTCGGGCTCCGGCTTCTTCATCGTGCACTTCCTGTGGGCGCTCGATCGGGTCGGACGGTGGCTGGATCTGGTCGCGGAGATAGAGCCGGCGCTGCCGTCGTATCCGGCGATTACCCCAGTGCTCCCCGCGGCTGGCTGGTACGAGCGGGAACTCTGGGAGGACCTGGGCATCGAGCCGCGCGGTCACCCGGGGCTCCGTCGCCTGCGGAGGCCGGGCGGCTGGCCGCCCGGCGTCCACCTCTTCCGCCGCGAGATGCGCTGGGATACGCCGCCCCCGGCGGGGTCGGTGCCCCCGGAGGAGGAGCTTCCCCCACTGGACGAGGCGCCGGAAGGGGTCGTTGACTATCCGCTGGGGCCCGTCCGCTCGGGCGTCGTCGAGTCTGGACACTACACCCTGCGGACGGTCGGGGAGGAGCTCGTCGACTGTCGGCTTCAGATCTTCTACAAGCATCGGGGGGTAGAGAAGCGGGCCGAGGGGCTTCCCCTCCTTCACGTGCCCCTGGTCGCCGAGCGGATCTCCGGCACCAGCGCCTTCGCGCATTCGCTCGCGCTGTGCCAGGCTATCGAAGCGGCGCTTGGGGTGACCGTGCCGGAGCGGGCGCGCTACCTGCGGACCCTCTTCGCCGAGCTGGAGCGGCTGTACAACCACCTGGGCTACCAGGCGGACCTGTGTCAGGCGACTGGCCTGGTGGTCGGCCAGGCGCAGTTCGAGATCCTCAAGGAGCGCCTGCTTCGCCTGAACGCGGCGATCGCCGGCCACCGCTATCTGTTTGGCCTGAACGTGCCGGGCGGTCTGAGCCGGGATCTGGAGGCGCCGGTCCTGCGCGGGATCCGCCGTACGCTTCATGAGATTCGCACGGACCTGGACGCGCTGGAGGCGTTGCTGCTCGGCTCGCCGTCGCATCTGGACCGCTTGGAAGGCACAGGGATCCTTCGCCCCGACGACGCCCGCGCCTTCGGCGCGGTGGGGCCGATCGGCCGTGCCTCGGGAATCGATCGGGATCTGCGGCGCGATCATCCGTACGCGGCATACGCCGCGGTTGACTTTGCGGTGCCGGTGCTCGAGGGCGGCGACGCACTGGCCCGGTTCCGGGTGCGGCTGGTCGAGGCGCGAGAGTCGATCCGGATCGCCGAGCAGATTATCGATGCCGCGCCGGCGGGACCGGTTCGGGCCGAGGTCGTCCCGCCCGGCAAAGAAGCCACCGGGCTGGGCTGGGCCGAGTCGCCGCGCGGGGAGAGCTTGCACTGGATCCGGCTCGACCCGGATGGACGCGTCGTCCGCTACCGGGCCCGGCCGGCCTCGTTCGCCAACTGGCAGGTATTCCCGCTGGCGGTTCCTGGCCATAACATCCTGACCGACTTTCCGGTGATCGAGCAGAGCTTTGGCCTGTCGTTCGCCGGAGCCGACCGGTAATTCTCCACGGAGGCATCCATGCAGCTTTCCTGGCTCCTTCGGGGCCTGCG
>JAJPJC010000015.1 GCA_021324445.1 Isosphaeraceae bacterium | reverse complement strand
TTCCAGGTGCCGGCGACCCCCTTGACATCGGCCTGGCCGCCCAGCTTGCCTTCGGTGCCCACCTCGCGCGCCACCCGGGTCACTTCCGAGGCGAAGGAGCTGAGCTGATCGACGGTCGTGTTGACGGTGTTCTTGAGCTCGAGGATCTCCCCCTTGACGTCCACGGTGATCTTCTTGGACAGATCGCCATTGGCCAGGGCCTTGGTGACGTCGGCGATGTTGCGGACCTGGGCGGTGAGGTTGCCGGCCATGAAGTTGACGCTGTCGGTCAGGTCCTTCCAGGTGCCGGCGACGTCGCGGACATCGGCCTGGCCGCCCAGCTTGCCTTCGGTGCCCACCTCGCGCGCCACCCGGGTCACTTCCGAGGCGAAGGAGCTGAGCTGATCCACCATCGTGTTGACGGTGTTCTTGAGCTCGAGGATCTCCCCCTTGACATCCACGGTGATCTTCTTGGAGAGGTCACCGTTGGCCACGGCCGTCGTCACGGCGGCGATGTTGCGGACCTGGGCGGTGAGGTTGCCGGCCATGAAGTTGACGCTGTCGGTCAGGTCCTTCCAGGTCCCCGAGACTCCTTCGACCCGGGCCTGGCCGCCCAGCTTGCCTTCGGTGCCCACCTCGCGCGCCACCCGGGTCACTTCCGAGGCGAACGACCGGAGCTGATCGACCATCGTGTTGATCGTGTTCTTGAGCTCGAGGATCTCCCCCTTGACATCCACGGTGATCTTCTTGGACAGGTCGCCATTGGCCACGGCGGTGGTGACCTCGGCGATGTTGCGCACCTGGCCGGTGAGGTTGCCGGCCATGGAATTGACCGAGTCGGTGAGGTCCTTCCAGGTGCCGGCGACGCCTTTGACGTCGGCCTGGCCGCCCAGCTTGCCTTCGGTGCCCACCTCGCGCGCCACCCGGGTCACTTCCGAGGCGAAGGAGCTGAGCTGGTCCACCATGGTGTTGATGGTCTTGGCCGTCCGAAGGAATTCACCCTGCAAGGGGCGGTCGCCGATTTCCAGGGCCATGGTCTGGGACAGGTCGCCCTGGGCGACAGCCCCGATGACGCGCGCCGTCTCGCTGGTCGGGTGGACTAGGTCGCCGATCAGGGTGTTGACCGAGGCCAGCGACTCCTCCCAGGAACCGCTGACCGCACCCAGCGAGGCCCGCTGGTGAATCTTCCCCTCCTTTCCGACCACGCGGCTGATCCGTTCCAGCTCCTTGGCCATCCGCTCATTGAGCTCGATCACGTCGTTGAACGTGTCGGCCACCTTGCCGGCGACGCCCGTCCAGTCCAGAGGGAGGCGTACCGAGAAGTCCCCCTTCTTCAGGGCGGTCAGCGCCATCAGCAGAGCCTTGGTGTCGATGCCCTGCGTGGGTGGCTCTTGCAGTGCCGGCATGGGGTTTTCTCCAGGAGGAAGAAGCCGAGACGGGGACGAGGTGTCCGTTCCCAGGATGCGCCCCCTGCGCGGGGCCGGCATGCCGTGTTGAGCGTTCCTGGTCATCCACTGGAACGGCGAACGAGTGCCGGGTCGGATGCCCTGGGCTCGTCAGCTCGCGTCAGCGGCTGAGCCCTGAAAACGGAACACGCGACTGGTCCTGTTGCGCGCACAACCAGAGCGACACGAAGTTCGGGATCCGATCCGGGCCAAGAGCGCCGGACTCAAGGGAGACGGTGACTCGGGCATGAACTCGGGGCCATCCGATGGCTCGCCATTGGGAACGATGCACTCACTCCGCCGACCTGTCCTCTGAGGCGCTAGACCGGGTGCGAGGCGATCGAGCGGACAATCGTCACGGCTCGCCGCGATCCCGGTCGAGACGAGGATTCCAGGCCGAACGAAGACCATGGCCACGCCGGGCTCCGCTGGAGCCGGCGCCACCCTTCTCTCAAACCGTTCCTACCAGGAAGGATAATGTGTCGACTCGGCATGGGTCAATCGAGATTAGCGACCAGACCCTCGACGGCCGGTGGGCTCGGCCGAGCGCTCCCGTGCGGCCCGATGGTTCGGGGACGGCGCCGCGTGCTCAGCGTCCTCAATCACCTCGGGCTCGAGTCCGGGTCTCTCTTCCCCCCTGGCGGAGGCAGGTGGCCCGCAGGGGCGGGGTGATTCCTGAGAGTGTCGTCGCGGACCAGGGCAGGACAGGTGTGTCTCAGGTAGCCGGTTCGACCCGCGGGTTCGGCCCCGCGGGGCCGGCCGCCAACGGCATCTCGGCGGGCAGCCGGAGGACGAATTCGCTGCCGGTGCCCGGCCCCGCGCTGGTTGCGGTCAGGCGGCCCCCATGCATCTCGGCCAGCGACCGGGCCAACGTCAATCCGATCCCCAGGCCCCCCTCGGATCGGGCCAGCGAGCGGTCCCCCTGGGCGAACAGGTCGAACATGCGCGGAATCTGCTCGGGGGGGATGCCCACGCCCGTGTCCCGCACCGTGATGACGATCGCCTCGTCCTCCCGCTGGGCTGACAGCCAGATCTGACCCCCGCGCTCGGTATACTTGGCCGCGTTGGTCAGCAGGTTCGTGAGGATCTGCTCCAGGCGCACCGGGTCCGCCTCCAGCTTCAGACCCGGGCGCAACGAGACGGTCAGCTGGTGTGCGCGCTCCTCGATGAGTGGCCGGACCGTCTCCACGGCGTGCTCGATGACCGCAGTTGCCTCGATGTGCTCCTTCTTGAGTCGGATCTTCCCCCGCGTGATCCGCGACACGTCGAGCAGGTCATCGACCATCCGCGACAGGTGCTTGACCTGGCGGTTGATGACGTTCTGGCACCAGTCGCGCTGGTCCTGGGCGTCGGGGAGAGCGGTGAGCTGAACGGCGCTGTGGATCGCGGCCAACGGGTTGCGCAGCTCATGGGCCAGCATGGCCAGGAATTCGTTCTTGCGGCGGTCGGCCTCAGCCAGTTCCTCCAGCCGCTGCCTCAGTTCCTGCTCCAGGCGCTGCCGCGCGGTGATGTCGCGGAAGACGAGCACAACCCCCGTGGTGGCTCCGCCCGGTTCCTTGATCGGGGCGCCGCTGTCATCGATCGGCCGCTCCGTCCCATCCCGTGCGATCAGGACGGTGTGATTGGCCAGGCCGACGACGATGTCCTCGCGGAGCACTCGGGTGACCGGATCTTCCACCGACTCCCGGGTGGTTTCGTTGACGATCCGGAAGACCTCCGGCAGTGGTTTCCCCACGGCCTCCTCCGAGTCCCATCCGGTCAAGGTCCGGGCGACCGGGTTGAGGAAGAGCAGCCGTCCTCGAACGTCGGTGGCGATGACCGCGTCGCCGATGCTGGTGAGCACGGCCGTGAGCCACTGCTGGCTGGCTTCGATCCGCCGGCGGGCGAGGTGCAGCGCCTCCACCACCAGGGTGATCAACACACCACCGGCCACCAAGGTGAGCACGGCCACGACCCGCCAGGGTGGGATCTCCGGCTCCGCGAGGAGCGGGCCGATCCCGGCCAGGAGTGTGATCAGGCCGGTGGCGAAGAGGCCCGGTCCGACGCCGCCATACCCCGCGCTGACGAACACGGCCAGGAAGAGGAGACTGATGAGTCCTGGGCCGATCGTCGGGATGGTGGTCGAGGCGAGGGCTGCGGTGACGGCCAGCACAGCGACACCATAGCGGAACGGCCGGCGCGTCATCTGGGCCATCTCAGGGCCTCCACGATCGGTGTTGTCGATCCTTTCGCCTCGGTGGCTGATCCGGTCCCTGAGTGCTCCGCCTGGAGTGGCGAAGGTCTCGAGGCTGGCCCGCCGAGGAGCAGGCCGCGGGACGAAGGGGGCGGTCCGTGCCGCCAGCGTGCAGGGAGGTCGGCGCGGCCGTGCGCGCCGCTCAGCCGCTCCGACGTGGAGCGGGTCAGGGTGAGGCGGCGCGCGGCGGTGATCGCCGAGTCCTCGCAGATACCTCGCGGACCCCGCCCTTAGCCCGCCGCCGACCCCACGTACTTGGGGTTATCCAGCCCCGCGAGCGGCCCGGTGCTGTCGGCGAACCGCACGACTGGGGCCCCGACCCGGTCAAGCATCGACACGTACAGGTTGCACAGCGGCGTATCCTTGCCGTAGACGAGGTGACGGCCCAGGGCGAGCCGGCCGCCGGCCCGGCCGGCCAGCACCGTCGGCAGGTTGTGCGGACTATGCTCGTTGCCATCGCGCAGCGCCGAGCCGAACAGGACCATCGAGTGATCCAGCAGTGTCCCGTCCCCCTCGCGGATCTGCTTCATCCGGTCGAGAAGCTGAGCGCACTGCTCGATGTGCCAGGTCGTGATCCGCTGGTACTGGTCCAGCTTCTTGGGGTTGTTCTCGTGATGCGAGAACTGGTGGTGCCCGCCCTTCACACCCTCGAGGAATGAGAAGTTCTTGTTGCTGACCGAGTTGCCGAACATGAAGGTGGCGACCCGCGTCGAGTCGGTCTGGAAGGCCAGCAGGATGATGTCGAGCATCAGCCGGACGTGCTCGGCGTGGTTCATCGATCGCTCGCGGAACCGGCCGGGGTCGTGCTTGTAGAGATCGACCCGGCCGCCGAGGGCCGCGAGGTCCTTGCGGGCCTGGGCGTCGTCGCGATAGCGCGCCTGGCGGTCGCTCGCCTCGAAGGCGATCCGCCTCTCGACGGCGCGGACCGAGTCCAGGTATTCGTCGAGCTTGCGGCGATCGTCCTGGCCGATCCGGTCGCGCAGCGCGCGGGCGTCGTCGGCCACCAGGTCGAGGACGCTGCGGTCGTCGTCGCGGCCGGCTTGCCGGCCGGCACCGGCTCCCGAGCGGAACAGCCGGTCGAAGGCCAGCTTGGGGTTGATCTCGCGGGCGACCGGCGTCGTCGGGCTCGACCAGGAGATGTGCGAGCCATAGAGCCGGGTGTACCCCACGTTGGTGTCCACGCCGGTGGTCACCGGCTCGACGCCCAGTTCCAGCGAGGGGATCGGGGTCAGCACGCCGATCCGCTGGGCGGCGAGCTGGTCCATCGAGATGCCGCCCGAGTTCAGGTCCGAGCCGGTGGTGCGGTGGATCGTCGTGCCGGTCAGCCAGGCGGCGTCCTTGACGTAGTGCCCATCCCCGGTGAAGGTGCCCCGGTTGCTCAGGTGGGTCAGGATGAGCACATCGTCCTTATGGCGGGCCAGCGGCGTGAGGATGGGCGAGAGCTCGAAGTCCTTCCCCTGACCCTTGGGTGTCCAGGTGTGGGGGTTGCACCCATTGGGCCAGAACAGGCAGGCCATCCGGACCGGCGCCCGGTCGTCGCCGGCCTCGCCCCCCGCCACGCCGGCCAGGGCTTCCGCCGCGGGTCGCATCGCCTCCAGCAGGGGCAGGCCGACCAGCGCGCCCACGCCCCGCAGCATCGTCCGCCGCGTGATCGGTCGATTCTTCGAGCTCATCGCCGGGTCTCCGTTGCTCCGTTGCGCCGGTACTGGAACGGAAAGCTCTCGACCACCGCAGTCACCAGGGCCGCCCCCCGATAGTCCTTCGCCTCCAGCTCGGCCAGGACCTGCTTGACCGCCGGAGTATCGTAGTATTCTACACCTCTGCGCAGGGCGTAGGCGAGCATCCGCTCCACCAGGTTGCGGACGAACAGCTCGCGCTTCGTCTCGACCAGGATCGTCTTCAGCGCCACCGGCCCGACGAACTCCTCGCCGCTGGTCAGCTTGCCCGAGGCATCGACCGGCTTCTGCTGGACCTGGTCGCGCCATCGGCCCAGGACGTCGAAGTTCTCCAGTCCGAATCCCAGCGGGTCGAGCCGGGCGTGGCAGGCGGCGCAGTCGGCCCGCTTGCGGTGCGTCTCCAGCCGCTGCCGGAACGTCAGACCGTTGCGGATGCGATCGTCGGTGGGGAGGGCCTTGATCATCGGCGGGGGCGGGGGCGGGGGCGTCCCCAGCAGCTCCTCCAGGACCCACTTGCCGCGCAGCACCGGGCTGGTCCGCCTGGGGTAGGAGGTCAAGGTCAGCACCCCGGCCATGCCGAGCACGCCGCCGCGCCGGCGGTCCTTCAGCTCGACCCGGCGGAATTCGGGACCGCTCACCCCCTCGATGCCATAATGCTTCGCCAGCCGCTCGTTGAGATACGTGTACTGGGTGTCGAGCAGCTCGAGGACGGGCCGGTCCTCGCGGAGGATGGCGTGGAAGAACGCGACGACCTCCTCGACCATCGCGGCGCGGAGCTCGGGTGTGTACTCGGGGAAGAGCCGCGGGTCGGGCTCGGCCAGCTCGGCCAGGCTGCCGACGCGGAGCCACTGGCCGGCGAAGTCCTCGGCCATCGCCCGCGACCGGGGATCCGCGAGCATCCGCCGCACTTGCCACTCCAGCTCCTCGGGCTCGTGGAGCCGGTCGGAGTCGGCCAGGTCCGCCAGCTCCTGGTCGGGCATCGACGACCAGAGGAAGTACGACAACCGGCAGGCCAGCTCGTGGTCGGAGACCCGAGCGGGACCCTGGACGTCGGTCCGATCGCGCTCCAGCAGGTACAGGAACCCGGGTGAGACCAGGACGGCCCGCAGCGCGAGCCGGACGGCGGCCTCGAAGCCGTCGCCGCGCGCCGCGGCGCGGCGGAACAGGCCCATCAGGCGGTCGACCTCGGCCGCGACGACCGGCCGGCGGAACGCGCGGCGGGCGAACGTGGCGATGCAGCGCCGGGCCGCCTCCTCCGGGGAGAGACCAGCACCTGGCCAGACCACGACGTACCGCGCCGGATCGGCCTTCGCGAGCACGTCGGTCGCTGCCGCCAGGTATTTCTCCATCAGAATCGGCGGGACGAACAGGGTCGACGCATTGTTGTCGAACCCGGCGCCGCCGCCGCCGTCGGCCGGGAAAGTGTCGGCCGGGTGGGTCTCGACGCCGAGCAGGTCGCGGATCGTGTGGTTGTACTGCCGGCGGGTCAATCGCTGGATCAGGCTCGGGCCGGGATCGCGGACTCCCGCGGTCGCGGCGAGGACGGCCTGGATCGAGTCCGCCGCCCGCTGGCGGTCGTCGACGTTCGGCCCGGCCCGCTCGCCCGGCGGCGGCATCGTTCGCTCGACCAGGGCATCGACGACCCGCAGCCACAGGTCGGGATCGCCGCGCAGAGAGTCCTCGTCCGCGAACCTGGCCAGGTTGACGTCCCCCTTGGGTTTGGCGCCGCCGTGGCAGCGCAGGCAATGCGCCTGGAGCAACGGCCGCACGTTCTGGTCGAAGCCGCCGCCCCGGACCGGGCCCGGACCGATCAGCGCCAGCAGCGCAAGGGCCAGGGCCACGATCCCTCGCGCGGTCGCGGTTTGCGTCATTCCGGGGCTCCAGGACCGAAAGAATGCGGGGGCGGGAGGGCGTGCTTGCAAGGAGGTCTCGATCCTCCATAGTATCTCAGCGCCAAGGGCCGATCCAGTGCGCCGTTCTCAGCGGCTTCCCCAGGGCGATCGGGCATCCGCCGCGGGTGATCGGGCGCTCAGGAGCCTTCCAGAACGGGCCACAGCCCATCGAACCGGACGCGAACCTGTGCCCGATTGCCCGCGTAGTCTGTAAGATAGGGGAGAGTTGTTGGTACGGCACCTCACTCAACCGGAGGCTCGCGCATGAGCCACTTGACAACCGGTCTCCCATCAGGTTCGGACTCCACTCGGCGCGACGTCCTGCTGGCAATCATCCTGGCGTCGGCCGCGAGCCTGGGCCTGTGTTCGGCCTTCGCGTTCGGCTACTGGGTGCGCGGGTTGATCGACCGCGATGCGGGACGGTCAGCCCGAGCCGAACCGGCGCCTGTGGCCGCCGCGAGCCAGCCCGCTGTGGCCGTGGACCCCGCGGCTGGGCCTGCCCCAATGGCCGCGGCCGAGTCGCCGCGGCCCGCACGCGAGATTCCCCCGACGGATCGACCACCCGAGACGCCGCACCCGGCGCTGGTCGCGAACGTCCCCGCTCCTGCCCGGCCGGTCGGTCCCCCGCCGGCCGAGAAGCCGTCGCCGCGGTTCGTCCTGAGCGATCCGACGCCCAAGGCCGCGGCCCCCTTCATCCTGCCCGAGAAGCCCCACTTCGCCCTGGCCGATCTGAAACTCGACGACACCGCGGTTTGCGGCCAGACCGAGCAGGTCTGTGCGGTCGACCGTTCCCTCAACACGGCGCTGACCTGGGCCAAATCCCCGGCCGAGGCCGCCGAGAAAGCCCGGCAGGACGGGAAGCTCGTGTTCCTGATCCACGTCTCGGGCAACTTCGAGAGCCCCGGCTTCACCTGAAACAACGCACAAGCCTACAGGGCGGGCGCCCTGTCCGACGCCAGCGTGGCGCGTTACCTGGCCGCGCACTTCGTGGCGGCGCACCAGCAGGTGGGCAGCTTCGAGGTCGTCAACCAGTTCGGCGTCTTGAAGAAGAATGGGGGCAACGTCGCGAGCTACTTCTGCACGGCCGACGGCCGCGTCATTCATGCCGTCACCGGACCGGTCCAGGCCGGGGAGCTGCTGGCCGCGGCCCGATGGGCGGTCGACGTCTCGGCCGACGGCAAGGCCGTGGACCAGCCCGAGCGGATCGCCGCGGCCCACCGCGAGGAATTGCACCGTCTGGAATCCCAACAGGGCAAGACGACGGCCCCGTGGCAAGTCCACCGGCTGCTCGCGGCGCAACCCTTGCCGCCGCTGAACGAGGTCTACCGCACCATCTTCGAGAAGATCCTGGGACAGCGCATCAGCCCGCCCGACACCGAGCGGACCCAGGCCGAGCGCGCGATTGCGGCCGCGCGAAAGGCCCAGCTCCCGATCCTGCTGATCCTGCACAAGGGTCGAAACAATCAAGAGGCCCTCCAGCGATGGAACCGGCTGGCCGCCGAGCCGAAGGGGGTCCAGGCCAATCGCCTGGCCGCCCTGGCGCGCTATTACGTGGTGGTCGCGCTGCCGCTGGCCGAGCTGCCCGCCCTGTCCCATCAACTGGGCGTCCAGCCCTACGCGGCGCCCGACCCGGGCACGCCGCTACTCGTCGTCGCCCGGAGCGACGCCCGGCAGTTGAGCGCCGTCACCACCTGGAACAAGCCGGATGACCTGGCCTACGCGATGGCCCAGGGAATCGTCCAGGAGGCCAAGGAGCACGGGCGGACCCGGGAGCAGTTGCGCACCCTGCTGGCCGAGGTCGGCCCGATCGATGAGGGCCTGGAGGACCAGGTGCGCCGGCTCATGGCCGGGTCGGACCGCGACGCACCCCGCTACGGGGGCGTGGGCCGCCACGCGCGGCAAGGATCGTGAACCCATGCGCAGGCATCGCCTCCATCATTGGCTTCTGGCCCTGGCCGGCGGCCTGGTCCTGGTGGGACCGGCGCGGGCCGGCCCGGAGATCTTCGCCCTGACACCCGAGACCGGCCCGGCCGGCACGCCGGTCCAGATCAAGGGTAAGGGTCTGGCCACGACCAGGCACGTCGTCTTCGCCGTCGGCCGCACGCTCCGGACAGCCCGATTCCGGGTTGTCTCCGACGAGGAGCTCCAGGTCGTCGCGCCGGAGTATCTCCGCCCGGCCGCGGCGGCGACGGTCGCCGTGCTCACGCCCAGCGGCCTGGCGGTCGCCGTGCCCGCCGCGGTGCAGGTTGTCCGGACGCAGACGCCCGGCCGGAATGGGCAAGAGCCCGGCGCGGGCTTCTACCATGTCTTGAGAGGCGGGCGGGTGGGCTCGGCCGAGAGCGTGGCCTTGATCGAGCCCGGCGGCGTTGTCGAGCGGAGTCACGCGCCGGCCATGCACCTGGTCCGGCGCGGCGGCGCGCTGATGGACTTCACCAACCCCAACGGCATTGTCTTCTACGAGCCGGGGGCGGTCCTGGGCTCGATGCTCTCCGACGCGCGTCAACCCCGAGTGGAACGGTTCTACCGGGTCCCAAGGATCGCGGCGAGCCCGGGTGTCGGACCGTTCCTCTATCAAGGCGTGCCGCGGCCGGACCCCGCAGCCACGCCGGCCGTCCCGCCCGGGATCCGGTCGGTCGTACCCGCGTCGGGAGCGGCGGGCGCGGTGATCGCCTCGAGGGGAAGGGGTTCGCGCGAACGACCGAGGTCTTCTTCATGGACGCCCAGGGAACCAAGCGGCCGGCGGGGTTCCGCGTCGTCTCCGATCAGCAGCTCAAGCTGGAAGTCCCCGACCGCGAGGCCGTCACCGGCCCGCAGCTCCTGGCCGTGGTCACCACCGAGGGCTTGACGGTGACCATTCCTCGCAAGGGAACCATCCGCCCGGGACTCTGGGTGCCGAACTCATCCCGGGCGACCACCCCGCCCGATGCGATCCTCTGGGTGGGTCCCGGCGAGGCCGCTCCCCTGGTCGCTCCGCGCGTGGTGTTCATCGCCCGGGGCGGCCGTGTCGATCAGCTCCGGCCCGGAACGACCTATTTCATCCAGCGCGGCGGCCGACTGGTCGACGAGGGGCTCCCGCTCGGCCCGGTCCGGCGGCGCGGCGGCCGCGCCCAGGCCGTCTACTACGAGCCCGGTGCGATTCTCCCCGAGTCGGTCCAACACGACGCCAATGCTCATGAGGTCCCGGCCATCATCCCGAGCACATTCAACCAGCCGTTCGTGATCCTTGCCGGTCCACTCTTCCGCCGTTAGCTCGTTCAATCGGGAACGCGAACTTGGGGAATTCGCTGGCGTGGGGACACGTTCCTGGGGTATGGTGAGAGAGGATCAACCCGCCCCAACATCCGGGCAGGCCCTTGCACGCCTGTCCGGTCTCGCCGATCGAGGACCCGAACATCACGAGCGGTGCCGGGAATGCAAACTCTCCTACGACTTCGGATCAACGCGCTGTGGGTCGCACTCACCATGCTGGCGTGGGGCCTCCCCGCGCGCGCCGCGGCCGGTGATCGGCCGGGGACCCTTGTCGATTATGCGACTCAGATCAAGCCGATCCTGAGCCGCCACTGCGTGTCGTGTCATGGAGCGTCCAAGCCTCGGGGCGGACTCCGGCTCGATACGGCCGCTGCCGCGTTGAAAGGGGGCAAGGATGGGCCGGTCATCGTCCCGGGGCATGGGGAGGAGAGCCCGCTGGTCCTCTCCGTGCGCGGCGAGGGGGACACCGAGCGGATGCCCTTGAACCGGCCGCCGCTGACGGACGCCGAGATCGCGCTTTTGCAAGCGTGGATCGACCAGGGAGCGAAGGCGATGGCCGGCGAGCGGCCGAGCGTGGCGCCGGCGGCGTTGCACTGGGCCTTCCGACCGCCTTCCAGGCCGGCCGCCCCCGCAGTCCAGACGCCAAACTGGGCGCGGAACCCGATCGATCGCTTCATCCTGGCTCGGCTCGAGCAGGCCGGGCTGGCCCCGTCGCCGGCAGCCGATCGAGCCACCTGGCTCCGCCGGGTCAGCCTCGACCTGATCGGCTTGCCGCCCACGCCCGCGGAGGTCGCGGCGGTTCTGGCCGACCGGTCGCCGGACGTCGACCAGCGCGTCGTCGATCGCCTCCTGGCCTCGCCCCACTTCGGCGAGCGCTGGGCACGCCCCTGGCTGGACCAGGCGCGTTATGCCGATTCCAACGGCTACAGTATCGACGCCCCCCGCTCGATCTGGTTGTATCGCGATTGGGTCATCGCCGCGTTCAATACCGACATGCCCTTCGACCGGTTCACGATCGACCAGATCGCCGGCGACCTCCATCCCGGGGCCACGTTCCCCCAACGGATCGCCACGGGGTTCCACCGCAACACGCCGATCAACCAGGAAGGGGGCATCGACGTCGAACAGTTCCGGGTCGACTCGATCGTCGACCGGGTCAACACGACCGGGGCGGTCTTCCTCGGACTGACGATCGGCTGCGCCCAGTGCCACGACCACAAGTACGACCCGATCGCCCAGCGCGAGTATTACCGGCTCTTCGCCTTCTTCAACAATGTGGATGAACCCGAGCTGGAGATCGCCACGCCGGCGGAGCTGGCCCGTCGCCGCGAGATCCGCGCCCGGCTCGATCGGTTCCACCGCGAGCTGGCCGCGCGGTATCCGGACCTGGAGGAGCGCGAGCGCCGCTGGGAAGCGACGAAGAACCTGGATTTCAAGCAGGCGCAGCAGCCCGACGTCCGCCTGGCGTTCGACGCGCCGCGCGAGAAGCGGACCGCGTCCCAGCGCCGTGCGCTGATCGAGCTGATGATGACCAACGACCCGAGCCTGAAGGCCGAGTTCGCCGCCCTGACCAAGCTGCGCGCCCAGGAGCCCAAGCTGGTCTCGACCATGATCGTCGCCGAGCGTGCCGGCCGCCCGCGCGCGACGTTCATCCATCTGGGCGGCGACTTCACGCGCCGGGGAGACCGCGTCGCGCCGGGCGTGCCGGCGGTCCTGCCCCCGCTGGAGGGCGCCAGCCCGGGCCACGCGCCGGACCGCATGGACCTGGCCCGCTGGCTGGTGGATCGCCGCAACCCGCTGACGGCCCGCGTGGTCGTCAACCGGATCTGGCAGGCGTATTTCGGCCGCGGCCTGGTCGAGACCGACAACGACTTCGGCACCCAGGGCTCGCCCCCCAGCCATCCCGAGCTGCTCGACTGGCTGGCCTGCGAGCTGATGGATCGAAACTGGAGCCTCAAGGCCATCCACCGGCTGATCGTCAGCTCGGCCACGTACCGCCAGGCCTCGCGGGTGCGCCCCGACGGGCAGGCGAAGGACCCCGACAACCGCTTGCTCTGGCGGCAGGCGCGGCTCCGCCTGGATGCGGAGCTGATCCGCGACGCGGCCCTCACCAGCAGCGGGCTCCTGACAAGGGTCATCGGCGGTCCCAGCGTCTTCCCGCCCCAGCCCGAGGGCGTCATGACGCTCGGCCAGATGAAGCGCCCCTGGCATGCCGACACCGGACCGAACCGATACCGCCGCGGGCTCTACACCTACTTCTGGCGGGCCACGCCCCACCCGTTCCTGACCACCTTCGACGCGCCCGGGGGCGTGCAGACCTGCACCCGCCGGATGCGCTCCGACACGCCGTTGCAAGCCTTGACCTTGCTCAACGACCCGGCGTTCGTCGAGATCGCCAGGAGCCTGACCGCCCGCGTGCTGCGCGAGCGCCCCGAGCCGGCGACCGACCGCGACCGGCTCCGGCACGCGACCCTCCTCTGCCTGGGCCGCACGGCGACCGAGCGCGAGCTCCAGACGCTGGAAGCTGTCCTGGCCCAGGAGCGCGCGGAGTCCCCAAGCCCCGGGCCAAAGACCGCCGTCGCGGTGCCTCCCGAATGGATGACCGTCGCCCGCGTGCTCTTGAACCTCGACGAGTTCGTGACCCGGGAGTGATCGGGAGGCTCAGATCGGACGTGTTCTGGAAGAATCCCTTGATGGCTGTGGTCTGAATTCAGAAGACGGCTCGAGTGAATGAGGGTTGATCGGCGATGACCGGCGATTTCGATTCCAGACGGGCGTATGTTCGGGCGCTGCGGGAGCAGACGAGGCGCCACTTCTTCGCCGACTGCGGCGTGGGTCTGGGCGCGATGGCGCTGGCTTCGCTCCTGGGCGAGACTCGACCGGCCCTGGGCGGGGCGGATCGCGACCCGAGCCCCGCGCGGCCCCGGACGCCGGGCCAAGCTTCACCGCGGGGCTCGGATCCCCTGGCGGCGCGGCCGGGCCACTTCCCGGCCCGGGCCAAAAGCGTGATCTACCTGTTCATGGCCGGCGGGCCCAGCCAGCTCGAGCTGTTCGACTACAAGCCCCAGCTCCAGAAGTACAGTGGCCAGCCGATCCCGGATTCCTTCATCCAGGGACGCCGGTTCGCGTTCATGGACCTCTTCACCAAGAACCATCCCAGGCTGCTGGGGACGGTCCGCAAATTCGCCCGTCATGGGGACTCGGGCGCGTGGGTCTCGGAGCTGTTGCCGCACCTGGCCGGGGTGGTCGACGACCTGGCGTTCATCAAGTCGGCGGCGACCGATGTCTTCAACCACGCCCCGGCCAAGCTGTTCGCCAACACGGGCACGGTGCAGTTCGGCCGGCCGAGCATGGGCGCGTGGATCACCTATGGCATCGGCAGCGAGTCCTCCAGCCTGCCGGGTTTCGTGGTGCTCCAGTCGGGCCCGCGCGGACCGCGCGGCGGGGCGGTCAACTGGGGCAGCGGGTTCCTCCCGTCGGCCTATCAGGGCGTACCGCTGCGCGGCGGGGGCGAGCCGATCTTGAATCTGGCCACGCCCGCGGGAATCTCGCGGCAGCGGCAGCGGCGGACCATCGAGGCGATCACGGCGCTCAATCGGACGCACCACGATCTCACCGCCGACCCCGAGATCGCCACGCGGATCAACGCCTACGAGGTCGCGTTCCGGATGCAGACCAGCGCGCCGGAGTTGATCGACCTGGGCTCGGAGACGGCCGAGACGCTGAAGATGTACGGGACCGAGCCGGGTAAGCCGGGCTTCGCCACCAACTGCCTGCTCGCCCGCCGGCTGGTCGAGCGGGGCGTGCGGTTCGTCCAGCTCTACCACACCGAATGGGACCACCACGGCAGTCCCGGCCAGACCCTGGGCAGCGACCTGGACTACGTCTGCCGCGACATCGATCAGCCGTGCGCGGCCTTGATCAAGGACCTCAAGACGCGCGGCCTGCTCGACACGACGCTGGTCGTCTGGGGGGGCGAGTTCGGCCGCACGCCGATGGGCGAGATCCGCGAGTCGATCGGCCGCAACCACCATATCGACTCGATGACGGTCTGGCTGGCCGGCGCCGGGATCAAGCCCGGGATCACCGTGGGTGAGACCGACGAATTCGGCTTCGGCGCCGCCGCCGACCGCGTCCACGTCCACGACCTCCAGGCGACGATCCTCCACCTCCTGGGCCTTGACCACACCAAGCTCACCTACCGCTTCCAGGGCCGCGACTTCCGCCTCACCGACGTGGGCGGGCAGGTGGTGACCAAGCTGCTGGCGTGAGCGCGACCGGGGTTGTCAAAGGCCCGCGCGCGGCCCTGGCCGGCAAGGTTCTTCGTCCAGGGCTCTTGCCACCGACGCGTTGACGATCAAGCCGGGTGACCACTGTGTCGTACAGCGATTTTACGATCGAAGAGGTGAAACTCCGGTTCAGCCTTCGACTCGAGGAGGATCGGGACCTCTACGCAACGATCGCGCCGGTCGAGATCAGTCCCCTGCTGCGCGAGACGCTCGCTGAAAACGTCCCGTTGGCGCTGGCGATCAGCACGGAGAAGGCTCGCTCGGAGTTCATCATCGCGCCCGTCTTGCTGGAGGCTCGCCGCCAGGCGAACCATCAGGCCAGCCTCTTCTCCGGGATCGAGTTTACCGTCGATGCCGAGCTCGGCCTCAAGGGTGTGTGTGACTTCCTCTTGAGCCGTTCGAGCGAGCAGTTGACGATCGAAGCTCCCGTGGTAGCGGTCGTCGAGGCCAAGAACGAGAACATGAAGGCGGGCATCGGGCAATGCCTCGCAGAGATGGTCGCGGCTCGTTTGTTCAACGAACGAAAGGGGCGAGACGAGCAAGCCGTCTATGGAGTCGTGACGACCGGGAACAACTGGAAGTTCCTCCAGCTCCTCGGCAACGCGGCCCAGGTGGATCTGGTTGAGTATCACATCAAGGAAACCGGCAGAATCATCGGCATCATCAAGGCCATGCTCCTCGGGCAGACTGCGTGAGCGACCTCTTCGGCAGTGTGGGGCACCGGGTTCGGCTCGAGATCCTCCGATCTCAGAGGTCCTCCGGCGTGAGTCCGGTCAGCCGGACGATCCGCGCCAACATTCGTGGTCCGATTTCTTCGGCATCGTGGAAGGCGAAGACAAAATCCGGCCAGTCCGGTCGTTCGAGGACACGATGCGAACCTCCGCTTTGCCGCTTCATGGTCCAGCCGTTCCGCAACAGGGCCGACAGGACGTCGCGGGCTTTCACAGACGGCCACCGGCTCATGGCGTGACCGAGAACATGTCGTCCATTTCAGGAACGGCTTCCTCATGTTCGATCCGGTCGGCCAAGACGCGTAGAGATAGAACCTTCGCCTTGGTGATCGCGTCGTCCTGGGTCTCCCCATAAACCAAGACACCTGGGAGTTCCGGCACTTCGGCCATCCAACGGCCGTCTTCTTCGCGATCGAGATTGAGTGTCAGGCACATTCGCATGTCTCCAGGGATATCCCGCTCCTCGCGGGAGCGAGCCCGAGCACTTCAATGCCGAGCGGCCTGAGCGGTCGGGCTCGAGTAACCCGCGGGCCGCTTGGCAGCGTTCCCAGCGTCAGATTATCCTCTTGGAAGGAGAACCGGCAAGCAGACCAGCGATCGGGCGGGACCGGGGCGTCCGGTTGAGGAGGAAGATGATCGAGCCCGCGGACCCCCGGTGGAAGGAGGCTTCCCCTTGGACTGGCATGCGACAACGATCCTATCGGTGCGCAAGGGGGACCGGGTGGCGATCGGGGGCGACGGCCAGGTCACGCTCGGCACGCAGGTCATGAAGGCCGACGCCGTGAAGATCCGCAAGCTGCTCGACGGCCAGGTGCTGGTCGGGTTCGCCGGCTCGGCCGCGGACGGGTTCGCGCTCCTGGAACGATTCGAGGGGAAGCTGAAGGATTACCCGAACAACGTCCCGAGGGCCGCGACCGAGCTGGCGAAACTCTGGCGGACCGACCGAATGCTCCGCCGGCTCGAGGCGGTGCTGGTGGTCGTGGATGCGCGGCACAGCCTGCTCTTGACCGGCTCGGGCGATGTCATCCAGCCCAGCGACGGCATCCTGGCGACCGGGTCGGGGGGGGGCTACGCTCTGGCGGCGGCGCGGGCCTTGATGCGACACTCGGGGCTCTCGGCGGCCGAGATCGTCCACGAGGCGCTGGCGATCGCGGCCGGGATCGACATCTACACGAATTCGAACCTGACCGTGGAGGAGCTGCCGTGCCAGACCACCAGCTTGAACAAGAGCGTGAGCTGACCCCGCGCCAGATTGTCGCCGAGCTGGACCGCGATATCGTGGGCCAGGCCGAGGCGAAACGGGCGGTGGCGATCGCGCTGCGGAATCGTTGGCGGCGGCGGCAGCTCCCCGAGGACTTGCGCCAGCACGTCACGCCCAAGAACATCATGCTGATCGGGCCGACCGGGGTGGGCAAGACCGAGATCGCCCGCCGGCTGGCCATGCTCGTCGGCGCGCCGTTCGTGAAGGCCGAGGCGACCAAGTACACCGAGGTCGGCTACGTGGGCCGCGACGTCGAGGGCCTGGTCCGCGACCTGGTCGAGGCCGCCATCATCCTGGTGCGCAACTCCGAGCGCACCCGGGTCGAGGAGCAGGCCAGGGCCCGGGTCGAGCAGCGGCTGCTCGACCTGCTGCTGCCCCCGGTGGCCCCCGCTCAGTCCTGGCCCGAGGGCGAAGCGCCCCCGGCTCCGGCACCGGCCGGCGAAGCGTCCGAGCGCCGTCAGCGCTCGCGCGACAAGATGCGGGCGCGGCTGGCGGCCGGCGAGCTGGACGACCGCGAGGTCGACATCACCTTCCCCGGGCGCTCGGTGGCGCCGGTCTCGATCCTCGGTGCCGGCAACTTCGAGCAGATGGAGATGGACCTCCAAAACATGTTCGAGAAGATCCTGCCCAAGCCGAGTCAGACCCGCCGCATGACGATCCGGCAGGCCCGGCCCCTCCTGCTCCAGCAGGAGGTCGACAACCTGATCGACCCGGAGAAGATCAGCCAGGCCGCCGTGAGCTTGACCGAGGAGTCCGGCATCATCTTCCTCGACGAGATCGACAAGATCACCGGCGACGAGGGCGGCTCCGGCCGCGGGCCGGATGTCTCGCGCCAGGGCGTGCAGCGCGACCTGCTGCCGATCGTCGAGGGGACCACGGTCAACACCAAGCACGGGCCGGTCAAGACCGACCACATCCTCTTCATCGCGGCCGGCGCCTTCCACCGCTCCAAGCCCTCGGACTTGATGCCCGAACTCCAGGGCCGCTTCCCCATCCGCGTCGAGATGCACGACCTGACCCGCGACGACTTCGCCCGCATCCTCCGCGAGCCCCGCGCCTCGCTGATCCGCCAGTACCAAGCGTTGCTCTCCACCGAGGGGATCACGCTCGAATTCGCCGAGCCGGCCATCGAGGTCATGGCCGACCTGGCGTTCCAGGTGAACCAGACCACCCAGAACATCGGCGCCCGCCGGCTGCACACGATCCTGGAGCGCGTGCTCGAAGACCTCAGCTTCGACGCCCCCGACCGCGCCGACAAGCACGTCGTCATCGACGAGGCCCTCGTCCGGCAGCGACTCGAGGCGCTGTCCCAGGATGAAGACCTGAGCCGATTCATCCTGTGAAGGTGGCGGGTGGGGAAGGAATCGATTACACGGGTGCGGCTGAAGGTCTTCAGGCAGCCCTGAACCGCCGTGCTTGCCGAGGTGTCAGGCACAGCAGAGGATCTGCTGGGAGGTGACGCATGGCCGAGAGTGGACGCAGGAAGGCGGAGAAGACCGAGCCAGACCGGAGGAAGAAGCCGAATAAGGCATCCCAGGCCAAGACCGGCAAGCCAGCCGGGCTGGATAAAGCCGCAAAGCCGGTGACTGCCCCGAAGGGGGCGGCCTCGGCGCAGAAGGGGGACGCAATGGGGAACGACCAGAGCCAGACGGATAGCCCCCGAGTGGTCCTTCGCGACGGTGTGGCCTACCTGGACGAGTACGACATCCCAATTTGGCGGCTGGAGATGGGCCGCCGCGCCGGCTCCAGCCCCGAAGCCACGATGAGAGCCTTCCCCGGCCTGACGCCCCAGGGGCTCGACCTGGCGTTCGCCTATGCGCAAGAACACAAGGCGGAGTTCGATCCGCTGATCCGAATGCACAGCGGCGAGGATGTTCCCGAAGAGGATGAGGGCGATGAAGAGGACGAGGCGACCTTCGAGGCCGAACTCGATGCCATGTTCACAGAGTACGCCCAGGTCGTTCGCCGCTTGGCCGAATGAAATACCTCAACGTCAAGCAAGTGCTCAAGATCCACGCCCGGTCGATCGAGCAGTTCGGAGGTGATCCCACCGTGCGGGACCTCGGCCTGCTCGAGTCGGCGGTAGCCCAGCCGCGCCAGCTTTGGCGGAAAGAGCCTCTACCCGAGCCTGGCCGACAAGGCAACAGCGCTGGCCTACTCTCTGGTGAAGAACCATCCCTTCGCCGACGGCAACAAACGCACGGGTTACGGGGCCATGATGCCGTTCTTGAGCCGCAACGGCCGCACGATCTCCGGCCCGCTGGCCGAGCACGAGTCGGCTTTCTTACGCTTGGCGGCCGGGGAGCTGGACCGCGAGGCGTTCCTCGTCTGGGTTCGCGACCGGATCGTCCGAAAGAAGGAGGGCCGGTCGAACGACGCCCTGCCTTGCGTGAACACCCACCACTCTATTATCCTGACGCACCAACTTTGCGAGACCCGAGCCGGGAAGGTCCGTGGAGGGACCGCCCATGGTCGAAGGGGAGGCGATCGTCGGCCGGTTGATTGCGGAGGCGCGGCGCCGGGCGCCCTGGACCGGCTGCTGGAGTCGTATCGCAACTACCTCCGGCTGCTGGCCCGCACCGGCATCGACGCGTCGCTCCGCGGCAAGGCCGACCCCTCCGACCTGGTGCAGGAGACCCTGCTCAAGGCCCATCAGCACTTCGACCAGTTCCAGGGTCAGACCGAGGCGGAGCTGAGCGCCGGGCTGCGGAAGATCCTGACGCGGAACCTGGCCGACCTGGTCCGCCGGTTCAAGATCGCAACGTCTGCGTGCGCACCTTCTTGTTCCGGATCCTGCGGCGTGGGGCCTTCTTCCTGGTGCGCTGCCATGCCCAGAACCTCCCGTTCCAGGAGCTGACACCCCTGAAGGACAAGGGGCGGTGTCCAACCGGCAGGGTCTTCGAGCAAGCGATCGCGGTGGAAGACACCGAGTTCCCGGGGGTGGTGCATCGGCTGCGGCGGATCGTCCTTCAGTTGGATCAGCCGACCCGGGCGGGGGAGACCGAGATGGTCCTGGGGACCAACCTGCCGCCGGACGTCTCGGCCCAAGCCTGGTGTCAGGCCTATCGGGACCGCTGGCAGATTGAGACGACCTTTCAAGAGATGCGGGCGTATCGGGGTTGGAGACGACGCGGGGCCGGACCCAGAACACGGTGCTGCGCGCGGCGCCCTGCTTGTTCGGGTTGGATTCGGTGGTGGCGCTGTTGTACGCCAGGTTGCCGTCGGCAGGGGCCGCGGAAGCGACGGTGAGCTATCACGGCAAGACGGCGGTGACGTTCTCCAACGCCATCAGCGTCGTGCGCCGGCAGTTGTGGCTGGAGGGGGTTTTTGAGAGTCCTGGTCAAACCGAGGCGTTTCGAAACCTGCCGCGGCCGTTGCAGGCGGTGCTGCTGGCCGCCTGGACGCCCGCGGCATGAGCCGCGGATCGACCTCTGGCTGGCCCGAGAAACCACCCTTCAAAGGGGCAGAAGTCACGCTGAGGGATCCGCGACCATTCCCGGTGAGTGGACCCTCGAAGGACGGGAGGACGACCGCTACAATGGACTGATCAGCAGTCCAACAGAGGAGGGAGCCGCTCGGTCATGGCCTCGGGGACCGTTCCCTGATCGACCGCGGCAATCCCCGCGGAGAATCCGGGCCTTGACGCGTGTCGCGGTCATCCTGTACGAGCGATTGGGCAACTGGGCCCGGCACTTGCGCCCTCGGCTCGCCGACCAGCCCGTGCGATGGTTCGAGACCCGTTCCCCGGCCGACCTGGAGGGCGTGCTGGCCGGTCTGGCCTCTCCCGTCGTGTTGATCGATCTGGGACGACATCCGGCGGCCGGCCTCGAGGCCGTGGAACTCGTCGGGCTGCGCGCCCCAGACGCGCGGATCCTCGTCCTGGACCCCGAGGCGCACGGGCCAGTGCCCGGCCTGGCGCGCGAGCTCGGTGCCACTCACGTCATCTCAGGCTTCGTGCCCCCACCGGTCCTCGCCGCGCTGCTGGCGCGCTGGATCGCCCTGGCGCGGCGGTCCCTCGAGCAGACCGGCTGGTCCCGGACGACGTTTCCCCCCACCGAGACAGAGCCCTGGAGCTGGCTGTCCGATTACCTGGGCGAGCCGGGCGACCTCGACCAGACCACCCGCCCGACCGCCCTGCCGGCCCGGCCGTGGCGCGGCCCTCGACCGCTCACAACTTCGACTCGCATGGACCACGAAAAGGACAGGAACTGATGTTTGGCAAGACCAACTCGACGATCACGGAACGGGATGTCCTCGAGGCGCTCAAAGGGGTCAAGGATCCGGACCTGGGCCGCGACCTGGTCGACCTGGGAATGATCAAGGACGTCCGCATCCGCGACGGCACGGTGGCCCTGACCGTCAACTTGACGACCCCCGCCTGCCCACTCAAGGGCCAGATCGAACGCGATGTGCGGACCGCACTCCAGGTCCGCTTGCCCGGCGAGTGGACCTTCCAGATCACCATGGGTGCCGAGGTCCGGGGCAAGGGGATCGCCGAGACCGGGGATATCCCCGGCATCAAGAACGTCATCGCCATCGGTTCCGGCAAGGGGGGGGTCGGCAAGTCCACCATGGCCGCGGCGATCGCCTATGGCCTGCGCTCCTAT
>JAJPJC010000503.1 GCA_021324445.1 Isosphaeraceae bacterium | reverse complement strand
GTCGATGTTGTAGGGTGGGTGAAACCCACCGATCTTCAAGCCCGCCAAGGCCTTCCGGTGGTGGGTTTCACCCACCCTACAACGGTTCGACCAGGCTTGTGGAACAGTCTCTAAATCCCCGGCGGCCTCGGGATGCCCAGGATACGGCAGATGCCCCGGGCGGTTCCACGCTTGATCCGGGTGTGTCGTGGCACCGAAGTCTGAGCCAGGTTTTCCGGGTTAACCCAGACGTCATGTTTGCCGCCGTGGTGGTGCAGGGTACAGCCATGCGCGGAGGTGCTTTTCGAGCCGCCGGCGGTTCATGAGGCAATCTCATCCAGGTTTCTTGGCCGCGGCCAATCCTAATCGGCGCAGCAGTCGAGCCCGCGATTGTCTCAGAGCCTTGGCCGCGTCGCGTGCGTTCGCAAACGCCTCTTCGAGAGTCTCCGCTTCCGTAATCAGCTCGGGGTTGAGGGGCGAGGTCACAATGTAACCACCTTCCTCCGCCTCTTCGAGGTTCAGCACCAATCTGCCATCACTCACCGTGTATCGCTTACTCATGGATAACCCCTCATGGGATTTGAATCCGCGGCCGGTCGGCGAGCCTCTTCCACTGGATGTTCGGGGTCTGGCCTACTTGCGATTCCAGTAGATCTTCACGTTGTGCGTGGCCCGGCCGCCGGCAACGAGATCGGGCCGGCCGTCGGCGTCGAGGTCGGCGGCCAGGGCGTCCTCGCAGGCCATGCCGCCGTCGTCGATGGTGTGCCGATCGAAGGCCAGCGGACTGGAGCCCGGCCTGGGGTCGAAGACGAAGACGCCCGGTCCGCGCGGGGCGGTCGCGCCGGGCCTGTTGGGATCGCGCTGGCCGATGATCAGCTCCTCGTCGCCGTCGTCGTCGAGGTCGGCGCACCAGACGGCGTGCCCCCATTGCACCGGCTCGGCGATGACCTGACGCGTCCAGAGGGCACTCGGGGCTTGACCCGCCGATGGGTCCCGATCAGCCGGCGACGGGGGCGTGTAGACGACCACCTGGTAGCCGTGCCAGGGCTCGATCGTGGCGACATAGGGCCCGCCTTTCCGCAAACGGCCGACCTTCACCTCGCTCGATCCCTTGGACGGATTGGACTGCTGGTTGCCGCTGCCGATCCGCGTTCGGGTCCAGCGCCCCGACAGGCCGCGCTCGAGCACGAAGACGCCCTCCCAGGCGGCCAGGACGACCTCGTGGCGGCCATCGCCGTTGAGGTCGATGAGCTGGAGGTTGTGGATCGTGTGCAACGACGAGTCGGCGACCTCAGCCGGCCAGGATTCGTCCGCGGGCTTGGCCGGGACGTCCAAGACCAGGACGCGCACGCCCTGACCCTCGCCCCAGTTCGGACCCTTGGTGCCCCGCCCTTGCAAGGGCGCGACGACCAGTTGCGTCTTGCCCGGCCCCTTCACACTGCCCCATCGCAGGCGATGCAGCGTCGGCTCCTCGTAAGGAATGGCATGGATCTGCCAGTTCCCCGCCGCGTCGCGTCCGAGCCACTGGAGCGTGCTGGGATTCAACGTACTCGACGGTCGCCAGCCGGCACCCAGGGCGAAGTCGATGCGACCGTCGCCGTCGATGTCCCGCGGTTGGATGCAGACGTTGTCTCGGGCCGTCGCCTGGCGGATGATGTCGTGCTTGGTCCAGCCAGGATTCTCGTACCAGACGACGGCGTCTTCGGAGACGGCCACGACGTCGGGCTTCCCGTCGCTGTTGACGTCGGCCACGGTCACGGCATAGCAGATATTGCCGACGTGCGGGTCGATCTCCTGGGCCTGGAACCTGGGGAATTCGCCCGCAAGAGACCAGTGTCCCAGGCCGAGGCTCAGGAGGCTCACAGAGATCAGTTGACGCATGCTGGTCGTCTCCATTCACGTAGGTCAGGCTTTTAGCCTGACATTTCTGGGTGCCTCAGGCTAAAAGCCTGACCTACTTTGGACCCTCTCCGGCCGTCGTGCGATCGAGGAACCGGGTCGCGGCGTGCATGATGGCCTCCTCGGTGGCCTCGGCGCGGGGGATCTCAGCCGTGAGCCGTCCCTCGCACAGGACGAGGATCCGGTCGGCGACGGCCAGCAGCTCGGGCAGCTCGCTGGAGGTCATCAGGATGGCGCGCCCCTGTCCGGCCAGGCGGCGGATCAGTTGGTAGATCTCGGCCTTGGCGCCGACGTCGATACCCCGGGTCGGCTCATCGAGCAGCAGGAGCCGGGGCTCGATCAGGAGCCATCGGGCGAGGATGCACTTCTGCTGATTACCGCCGGAGAGGCTGGTCACGGGGACGTCGCCGCCGGCCGTGCGGATGGCCAACTGGTCGATGGCCCAGCCGACGGCGCGGCGCTCGGCGCGGGGGTTGATCAGGGGCCCTGTCCCGAAGGTCAGCTCGGGGAGGCGGCGCAGCGTGATGTTCTCGGCCACCGTCATCCGGTCGAACAGGCCCAGGGTCTTGCGGTCCTCGGTCACCATCGCGATCCCGGCTCGAATGGCGTCGTCGGGGTGGTGGAAGCGGACCGGCCGGCCCTGGAGCCGGATCGTACCGCCCGGCGGAGTCGGGCTGGCGCCGTAGATCGCCTCGAGAAGCTCGGTCCGCCCGGCACCCAGCAACCCGGCGACGCCCACGACCTCGCCCGCATGCACCGCGAAGCGGATGTCCCGCAGGCTGGGCCGTCCGCTCCCTTGGGGACGAAGCAGCGACAGGCCGTCGACCTCCAGGACAGCCCGCTCACCGATCGGGTGCTTCTGGTAATCCAGTGCGGCGATCTCGCGGCCGACCATCCAGCGCACGACCTGGTCGGGCGTGATCGCATTCCGGGCCGCGCTGGCCACGAGCTGGCCGTCGCGGAGCACCGTCACCCGGTCGGCCAGCGTGAAGACCTCGTTCATCTTGTGGCTGATGTACAGCACGGTGGTCCCGCCCCGGCGCAGGTCGTCGATGACCCGGAAGAGCCGCGCGACCTCCGAATCCGACAGCGCCGAGGTGGGCTCGTCCATGATCACGATGGCGGCTTCGAAGGCCAGGGCCTTGGCGATCTCGACCATCTGCTGGTCGCCGATCCGCAGGTCGCCGACGCGGGCGCGCGGCGCGATCGCCGCGCCCAGGCGGTCGAAGAGCCGCCGCGACTGGACTTCCATGGCGCGCTCGTCCAGCCAGCCGAGCCGGCCGCCCCGGGTTTTTTCGCGACCCAGGAAGATGTTGTCGGCAACCGTGAGCTGAGGGACGAGGTTCAGCTCCTGGTAGATGATCCGGATGCCGGCGTCCTCGGCCTGGCGCGGGCCTGAGAACCGGACCGGGCGGCCGTCCAGCCGGATCTCGCCCTCATACTCGGTGATGGCGCCGGCCAGGATCTTCATCAGGGTGCTCTTCCCCGCGCCGTTCTCGCCGCAGACCGCGTGCACCTCGCCGGCCGGCGCCGCCAGCGACACGTCCCGCAGTGCGCGCACGCCCCCGAAGTTCTTGGCGATGTGCCGCATCTCCAGCCGCGGCGACTCGGCCGTTGCGGGTGCGCCCTTGTCGCGATCAGCGCGGTTCGGATCCGGGCTCATGGGCGGGTCGATCCGTCAGGGGCATGGCATAGTGGATCTGCCGCGCGACCTCGACGAACCCGACCGACGGGTAGAGGTGCCGGCCGACCGCGTTTTGCTCGAGGGTCTCGATCTTGGCGACGGTCATTCCCGCCGCGCGAAAGTACCGCAGGGCGTGCTCGATCAACCGACGGCCCAGGCCCTGGCCTCGCGCCGCGTCGCCCACGACGAGATTGTGGATCCAGCCGATCCGCGTCTCGGCGTCGCACTGCATGGTGACGTAGCCCACCACCGCGCCGCTCTGCTCGTCTTCGGCAACGGCCAGCTCCGCGCCCAACAGGTCGATGTCCCGGTCGACGTCGCGTGACTTGCGCCACCGCCAGTCCCGACCGGCGATCGGCCCGAGCCGCCGGTCGATATTGTGGTCGATCGACACCCCTTCGAACGCCGCGACGGTCAGCTCTCGCACCGTCGGGCGATCGGACTCGCGAAACGGTCGAATCACGATGCTCATGCAAGGTTCGCCGGGTCCCACGTCGGTCAGGCTGTCCAGCCTGACGGTCCAATTGCCGGATCAGTCCCCCATCCTACGACCTGCCTCGGCCGGTCAAAAGGGGATTGCCGATTTCCGATCCGGGATTTTGGACTTGGGATCGCCCCTCGGTTAAGCTGATCGTCAATCCCGAATCGGTCATCCCCACGCCCTGAGCGAAAACCGGAGCTGTCTCGTGGATGCGGAGATCACCTACTTTGTGACCTATCCCTGCCCCGGCTGTAAGACCGAGCTCGAGGCCCAGCATGGGGGCTGGCACGGATGGCTGCTCTGCCCGGTCTGTGGCGTACCGGCACTTCCACCGGAGTTCTTGCTCGGCCACCCTCAGACCCGGCGCCGGGTTGAAGGGGCTCCTGAGGATCCGGATGTGCTGGTGATCGACCCGGCGAGCGAGACCTCCTCGGTGCGGGATCCCGCCCCGGCGACCGGGTCGTCACCCCTGAGTGCGGTGCGCCTGATGGTCCTGACGGGATTGATCCTCTCGCTGTTCCTCCTGCTGGTCTTTTACATGGAGCAGAGCCGACAAGCCACGGCCATCTTCGGGTTCCTGTCGATCGCCTTCTTCTTTGTGCTGCTCCGCCTCCCGGGCTCGGCGCGCGGACGTGCGCGGCGCGAGGAATAAGAAAACCTCGTCCGCCCCGGATGCTCAGTCGCGCGGACCGGCTCGGGACGGTCCCGGCTGGTCGAGTGCCAGGATGGCGAAGGCCGTCGCGGCGTCGGACATGAACTTGCCGGCATTCGACTGGGGATCGCGTTGCTTGTTGATGGATTGGGCCTGCCAGGCCCCGGACGGCTGCTGGTGGCCGCGCAGCCACGCCAGCCCCTTGGCGACGGCGGGATGATCGCGGCCCAGGCCGGCAAGCTGGAGGACGTGCAGGACCAGGCCGGTGGCGTAACCATCGGACGTGCTGGGCTGTGGCGTGCCGTCGAGCCGTTTGTAATTGCCGAGCGTCGCCAGGCACCAGCCGCCGTCGTCGCGCTGCTTGGCGAGGATCTGCTTGATGAGCTGGTCGTGCTCGGCCGTCGAGAGGAGTCCGTCGAGAGTGGTCGAGGCCCAGAGGGTCCAGATGCGGTTGTGCAGGTCCTGGCTGTCGAATCGGCTGCGGAGGTAGCCCCGGAGCAGGTCCAGCCGCGCGGGGGGCCGCGCCGGATCCTGGGGGCTCGGATCGACTCCGGCGGTCCCCACGGCGATGGCGGCCACCGCCGCCCCCTGGTAGTGCGACCGCTCGGACTCCCACGGCCCGAGTCCGAAATTGAGCCAGGGCCAGGAACCTTTCTCCGGCCCCTCGAGGAGCTGCGTCGCCCAGAGGTGGTCGAGGGCTCGTCGCGTCTCGGCGCTGGGGCTGGTCAGGCCCCGGTTGCGGTCGTCGCGGGCCAGGACCCAGGCGCTGAGCACGGCCTCCGTGCCCCGCGACTCCACCTTCTTCACATCGTCGAAGTCGTAGAAGAGCTTGAATCGTGGGGTGTCCAGCTCCTCCCAATGCGCCACGCGGCGCCGCACTTCCACGAGGACGCGGTTCTCCAGGTCCGACGGCGGGTTGTCGCCATTGAGGCGGCGGAGCACGGGTCGGCCCAGGGCATACGGCAAGAGGGTGTGGCAGCTCAGGCAGGAGACTCGGTCCTGACCCCGGCCGCGCCCCGCTCCGGAGAACGCGAACCAGTCGGTCGCGCGACCGTCCAGGTACCGGGCCGCGGCCGACCCGTCCCAGCTTCGGTTCTCCCCAGCCGGCGACCGGCCCCCGGCCAAACCGCCGCCAAGGGCCAGGACCGCGGCCAGTACGCCCAGGGATCGGGGAATCCGTCTCCGCGACGTGTCACGGGTCATTCGCCATCTCCTTCGAGTGCGCCGGTCGGCGTCACCGCTGCGGGCACGGGGACCTGGGCCCGCGTGTCGGCCAGCCGGCTGGACCCGCGGCGGTCGAACCGCGATCGGCGGCGCTGCGAGCTGACGAGGATGGGAGCCAGGTTGTGATCCAGGATCAGCCTGCGAATGCTTTCTCCCGAGGCGAAGACCCCCATCCGCCGCCCTTCCACCAGCTCGGCATGGCCCACGCACACACCCACCAGCGCGCCGTCGGCCAGGAACAGTCCGCCGCCGGAGCGACCATGCTCGGGTGCCCGCTCCGTGATCAGGAACAGGCGTTCATCGTGGCTCTCGTTGAGCTCGAACCAGAGGGCTTCGACCAGCCAGGAGGACCAGCTCGACAGCCGGGCGCCGAGGTCGAAGCCGATGGAGGTGACGACCGAATCGGGAGCCGGCTCGGGCGGGTTCAGGCCCAGGTGGGCCACGTAGGGCAGGGGCCCCACCCGCGCGATCCGGAGGATCGCCAGGTCGGCCGCCGGGTCGGTGGCCACCAGGTCGGCGGCGAGGGGACGCGGCCAGGAGCCCGACGTGGGCTGGGTCCGTTCCAGGCCGAGGTTGTACCGGTGCAGCTCGACGGTGATGGGGCCTGGGTCCGACACCACGTGCGCGGCCGTCAGGACCAGGGTCGCCCCCTCGATCGAGGCGATGATCGTGCCGCTGCCTTGGGAGCTGCCCCGGCGGACCACCACGGTCGGCCGGAAGGTCCAGTCATCGGAGGGGAGCGTGGCCTGGCCCCGGTTGACCGCCGCACTCGGCCGCGCCGAGGGCCGCAGCGGACTGGCGGCCCGAGTTCGCACGGCACTCCGGGACGCCCGCCCCGGGGGCGCGGGGCCCTGGGCGGCCCGCACCTCGGCCCAGCCGGAGGCCCAGAGGACCAGGCCGAGGGCTGTGACCCCAAGCCGCCACACCGCTGCCCAGACGACTCCGCTCCGACCGAGGATCCCCACTGGCCGCCGCTGCGCACGCATGATGGATCGCGGTCCTTTCCTACACAGACCCGCCGCTGGACCCGGCCCGCCGGGTTCTGTTCCATAGTGACGATCTCGCGGCGCCCTTTCAAGTCTCCGGCCGGAGTCTTTGGTCCTCGGGCCGCCTGCCCCTCGGCCCCGCTCGGGCCACAGCCCTTGATCATCCGACCAGGCCGGCATCGTCTCTTGCACATCGATCATCGAAATGATTCAATTCGAAATTTGACTGGACCGAGCCGGCTCGGTCGGTGACGTGCAGTTCGCGGGAAGCCATCCCCGAGAGCCGATCTCCAAATCCGTGGGAAGGATGATCTCCATGAGGCTGACGAACCGGATGGGAATGCATGCGTTGGCGACCGGCAGGCGCGGTCTCCTGGTCGTGGCAGTCTGGGCCGGCCAGTTCCTCGGCGGCGGGGCCGCCCGCGCCGTGGGCGTGGACGATCCGTCGCCGGCCGAGGCGCTGAAGGCCTTGCAGGGTACGTGGGTACCGTTCGACGATCAGGGGATCGACTCGAAGTGGACCTTCGAGAACCAGACCCTCAAGGCGTCGGTCAACGGGGCGGATTACACCTGCAAGGTGAAAGTCGACCCCGCGGCCAAGCCCAACGCCACGATCGATCTGGTCATTGACGAGGGACCCGAGGGCTCCCAGGGGAAGACTTCCAAGGGCATCTACAAGTTCCAGGGCGAGAAGCTGATGCTCTGCGTTTCCATGCCCGGCAAGGATCGCCCCACGGCGTTCGAGACGGCCGAGGATGAAGCCTACTTCTTCCCGCTGAAGAAAGAAAAGAAGGGCGAAGCCAAGGAGAAGGCAGCAACGGACAAGGCGTCGTCGGCTGAGGCGTTGAAGGCCTTGCAGGGGACATGGGTTCCGTCCGACGATCAGGGGATCGACTCGAAGTGGACCTTCGAGGGCCAGACCCTCAAGGCGACCGTCAACGGGATCGACTACACCTGCAAGATCAAGGTCGACCCGGCGGCCCAGCCCCACGCCACGATCGACATCGCGATCGAGGAAGGCCCCGAGGAGTCCAAGGGGAAGGCGTCGCAGGGCCTCTATAAGCTTGCGGGCGACAAGTTGACCTTGTGCGTCTCCCTGCCCGGCAAGGACCGGCCCAAGGCGTTCGAGACCACCGAGGGCGAAGCCCACCTCTTCGAGCTCAAGAAGGAGCCGAAGAACTGATCGGAACGCGGCCGTCCTGTCCAGTCACGACGAGCGGTCCGATCGCTCCCGGGCCGGCGTGTGGCCTGCGTCTCGACTGGGATCCCGCGCGAAGACGCGGACCTCGCCGCGGCGCTCCACCAGGGAGAACCAGCGCTCGGTAATCACGTCGAGACAGGGATCGGTCTTGTAGAGCACCAGCCTGTCGATCACATCGCGGTGACGGGCGAGGATGTGCTCCCAGTCCCGGCGGCGGTCGGCGGCCTGGCGGGGATCATCGTGCAGGGCGACGCGTTCCAGCTCATCCGGGTGGGGCCGGTCGAGCCCCGGCCGGAACTGCACCGGGAAATAATAGTGGCGGGTCTCGTAGTTGTTCCAGACGACGTTGCCGGAATCGACACCCAACCAATTGCCAGCGTGGAGTAACGGATTGGCACGGAACCGGCTGCGGATCGTGGCCGGCAGCACAACTACCCGGCGGTTGCATCCCACGGCATCACGTGCCTGGATGATCTGGCCGGCCGTGCGGTTGCAGTAGAGAGCGTAATCCCAGACGATTGCCGACTGGAGGATCACGGCCCAGACCAACCCCGCGGCCACGGCCCGCCCGGACCATCGGCGCAGGTCGACGTCGACGACAGCCGCCAGGGCAACCAGGCCGCAGAGGACCACGCGCTGCGGGAGATAGGCCCCGTGATCCGCGCCCATCGCGTCGGGACCGGTCAGGCCCCCGAGGATCAGCAGGGCCGCCAGGCTCAACCAGCCGCGCCGATCTGCGGTCGGCTGGGCCGTCCTCCAGGAAGAGCAGGCCGACCCAACCGGTCCCGACGGGCGGACGGTCCGGCGCTTGAGCCGGGCCCAGGCCGCGGCGAGTCCCCAGGTGAGCAGGGCCGCCCCGAGCCAGGCCACCGGTGCGAACACGACAAACACGCGGCTGACTCGCTCCGTCAACGGCAGGCTGTCCTTGGCCGCGAGGCTCAGCGGATCAGCCCAGGCGAGCTGGACTTTCCACGACGCCAGAGCCAGCGGATCGGCAAGGTTCTCCCAGACCGGATTCATCGGGCCGGCACGTCGGGCCAATCGGAGGTACCACCATCCCAGGGGAATCAACGGCAGGAAGCTGGCCGCCAGGGGCCCCAGGCGTGCGAATCGCCGTCGCCAACAGCTCGGCTTGGGACCTTCCGGCAGCGGGCTGGCCACGGCCAGAACGACCAGACCCACCACGGTCAATCCCAGGCTGACGAGATGGCAGAAGTAGCCCAGGACCAGGAGCGCCGACAGTCCCGCGATCCGGCCGAGGCGGAGGTGATCACGGTTGGGCCACCAGAACCCCAGGGTGATCGCGAAGACGCAGGCCCCCAGCAAGAAACTGGTGAAGCCGAACAACCAGGTGATGTTCAGGGCCAGGAGCGCCGCCAGCACGGCCGCGGCCGGTATGTGCCGCGGGCCGGCGACCCGGTAGCGCAGCCACAGGATGGCCATCGCGAAGCCGAGCAACGTGATGCTGATCATGATCCGGTCCGCTGACCAGGCCGGCAGGAGGGCGACCAGGCCGGCCAGCGCGAGGTGGCCCACCCAGTTCGGAATCGGCCACCATTGGACCGTATAGACGTCCCGGAACGGCGAGGCGGGATCCCCCGAACAGGCGAGGATCTGGGCGTTGTAGACGTGCGCCGAGCCGTCCTGGGTGACGAACCAGGGGACCGTCCAGATCGCCGCCAGGGCCGGGGTCAGGGCGACGACCAGGATTCCCAGGCCCCGCGTTCCACGATTCCGTGATGGTTCCAAGCCGATCCCGCGTCCTGCTCAGGGAGGAAGCCCTCGTCGGCCGACACCCGCCCGACCTGTTCTGGACCAGACGATACCGGGGATTCTCCCCAGCGCCAACAGAAGTTACGCCCCGGCATCCGGTTCGCAGCCCGTCGCCGCGGCCGTCCGCCGCAGCAGGTCGATCTCCTTCTGGCGCCGCAGCCGGCGCGCCGTCGCCTCGTGCCAGTCGATCGGCTCCTGCTCCAGCCAGTCGATCGCCCGCTGCCGCCACGGTTCCGGAATCGCGACCTTCAGCTCGGCGTGCCGGACGACAATCCCCGCCAGGGCCAGCCGGGTCTCTTCATCCCACGCCTCGGGCGCGGTCGCCGGCCCCACCGAATCCTCCAGGGCCGCGATCGACGCTTCCAAGGTCCGCGGATCCGCCAGCCGCTGCTGGACCTGCTCGTACGACAGCGGGTTGCGATCGTCCATCAGGTCCTCGTAGATCACGCCGTGGACCCGCTCGAAGCCCGCATCCAGCGCCTCGGCGGCGCTGTCGTTCTCGTAACTCTTGACACCCCATTGGCCCATGGTTGGCAGTGGTCCGAAGTCCGTGGTCAGACGGGAGAGACCGCAGCACCGGGTTCTCGAGCCCGGCCGGACGACTCCGGCCGGATCCTCCGCCGGTGGTGGCTGGACAGTCACGTGGCGATCGCGGATTCTATCGGGGAAGGCGTCCGGCTCGGCGCGGGTGCCAGATTGGTCCCGTCTCCGTTTGGAATCTCCAAGACAAGGTTGCAACCATGCAGCACCGCTATCCCTGTGGCGGCATCAACCGGCGCGGGTTCCTGGCCGCCTCGGCCGCCTCGGTTCCCGTGATCTCGGCCGTGTCGGCCTCGGCAACCGCCCAGGCCATCGGCAGGACGTCGCATGTCGGCGGCGATCGGCAGCCCCCGACCAAGTTCGCCGCCCCGGGATTGTACCCCGGGCGCGTGGTCGAGGTGAAGAACCCGCGGATGATCCGCCAGGGGACCAAGGACCGGTCGGCCATCAAGGCCGCGCTGGACCGCGGCATGAAGGAGTTGACCGGCGCGACCGACGCGGTCGAAGCCTGGAAGCACTTCATCGAACCCGGCGACGTCGTTGGCGTCAAGGTCGTCCCCAACGGCCAGCCGTTTGCCCATTCCTCCTTCGAGCTGGTCCTGGAGGTGATCGAGAACCTCAAGGCCTGCGGCGTGAAGGCCAAGGACATCTTCGTCTACGACCGCTATCGCGGCGAGTTCATGCAGGCCGGCTACCACAAGATCCTCCCCTCCGACATCCGCTGGGGCGGGCTCGACCCGCATGGCAACCAGTTCACCCTGGATTTCCCCTCGTTCCGCAACGATCCGATCGCCGGCTTCGACCACGACGTCTTCGTCTGGATGGACCTGATCCCCTATGGCCAGGATCCCAAGGACGAGCGGCTCTATCGCTCGCACCTGGGCAAGCTGGTGACCCAGACTGTCAACAAGATCGTGGCCATCCCGGTCTTGAAGGATCACGGCTCGGCGGGCGTGACCGGGGCCCTGAAGAACATGAGCCACGGCTCGGTCAACAACGTGGACCGCTCCCACCATACCCCGTTCACCAACGTCTGCAACCAGTTCATCCCCCAGATGGTCAGCCACCCGATCATCCGCAACAAGTTCGTCTTGCAGATCATGGACGGCATCCGCGGCGTGTACCAGGGCGGACCCTTCTCGTGGGAGGGGGGCAAGTATACGTGGGAATACAATTCGATCTTCTGCGCGACCGACCCGGTGGCGCTGGATCACGTCGAGTGGGACATCGTCGATGCCCAGCGGGTCAAGATGAAGCTCCCTCCGGTCGCGGCGTCGGGCAAGATGGCGATCGACCCGTTGAAGAGGGAAGGCTTCGACGTCCGCCAGCCCCAGCATATCGCCCTGGCCGGCGCGCTGGGCCTGGGCTTCTTCGACTACAAGTCGAACCGAGGCCGGCGGCAGTCGATCGATCATCGCACCGTCACCGTCTGATCGGGACGAAAGGCACTCCCCAGGGCTGGGATCGAACAAACGAGTCGAGCCGACGTTTCGGTGCGCGGCTCGACTCGTCCATTCTTAGAGCCCCTGGGACCGTTCTGTCGCCCCTGGCTCTTGACCGCCGCCCCTCCGGAGCTTTGGGAACAGACTCTATCGGATGACCTTGCGGCTGAAGGCGACGATGAACAGGCCCCAGAGCAGGGTCCCGAGGAGCGATTCGACGATCAGGAAGACGTTCATGATCCCGCCGCGGGCGACGTCGCGGAGGTCGCCGAAGCCGGAGGTGAACGCGGCCACGCTCGTCGTCAGACCGATCATCAGCCGGTTGGGCAGGCTGGTGGCCGGTCCCTCGAACGGCGCGTGGTCGACGTGCAGCCGCTCGATGCCGATCATGTAGATCAGCGCGAAGGCCAGCATCATCACCAGGGCGGCGGCGACCGCCCGCATCGGGTTGGTGCCGTAGCCGCAGCCGCGGTCCAGGAGCAGCCAGTCGAAGAACCGCGCCAGCTCGCTCCAGGGCCGGCGCCACGAGTGCGGACGGCAGCGCCGCTGGTTGACCTTGAACCGGTAGAAGGCCCAGTCTTCCTGCTCATAGCGGTGCAACCCCTCGAACACGCGCTTCAGCAGCCCGTATTCGGCCATCGCCTGGCCGTGATTGCCGGAGCGCTCGCCGGCCAGCCGGTTCTCGAGCTGGTCGGTCCGGACCAGCAGCCGCTCGACCACCGCGTTCTGGAACGCGAACCGCTGCTCCGGCCCCTGCTCGATGTTCTCCAGGTAGACGAAGTCATGCAGCTTGGCCTTGGAGAGGTCCAGCAGGCCCTCGAACCGGGAACGGTCGGCTTCCCACTTCTTGCAGACGGTCGCGCCGCGGAACAGGAAGTCCTTCCGAAAGCGGCAGCTCACCAGGACGAACCCTTCGTTGGCGTGCAGGCTGCGGAAGTCGGCACACTCGGCGAACTGAACATCCTTGAATTCGACCCAGCCGTCGAACCGCGCCTCCCAGAACCGGACCGGGGCCTCGAACCGGGCGGCGTCCACCAGGAGCCGGCCGCGCGTCTTGAGGTTATCGCAGCGCAGCGGGCCGGCGACCGTGACCGCCCGGATGCACGAGTGAACAAGGGTCGAGCCCTTGAGATTCCACCCCTTGGCGAAGGTCGACGCGTGGCCAAACCGCATCCGGTCGATCGTGCAGTGGGTCATCGTGACCTCGTCCAGGAAGCTCGCCCGCTCGAAGAAGGGGCGCACCAGGACGACCCGTTCCAGGCGGACCGGCTTGGGGAACTCGCCCTGGAAGACCATCCGCTCGATCCGGACGTTGCGCAGGGGCAAGCCCTGCCGCAGCCGCTCCACGGCCTCGGCCCGGGAAAGGGTCGCCACGGGGCTGGGGGGCATGTCCGACTCGTCGTCGGGCAGCCGCAACGCCTCGTCCGGGCTCGGCGCCGGCTCGGGCGCCGAGTTCAGGACGGCCTCGGACTGCTGAACGTGCAGGAGATCCGTCTGCATTTCCGTGTTCATCATGGGAGCACCCTCCTCGATGGGCTCGTCATGCTCGGTCGCGTTCATCGCGAGACCTCGGGCGAAAGCGAACCAGCAGACCCATCCCGGACGACAGACAGGCATCATCGGCGATGGGTTCGGGCTCGAACAACACGTAGGTCAGGCTTCAGCCCGACGTTTTGATCCTGTCAGGCTGAAGCCTGACCTACGTTCATCTCCGGCCCGACGAGGAAAACGGGCCGCGCATCTCGGAGGTACCCAGGTCGGCGGACGTCCTGGGGAAGACGCTCCGCGCCTCCTCGAGAAGCTGCTCGTAGCGTCCCCGGTAGCGCGGGGCGAAGTGGATCAGCACGAGCTCTTCGACCCGTGCGGCCGTCGCGAGCTCGGCGGCCTGGGTGGCGGTCATGTGCCGGTAGGTCTGGGCCTGGCGGAGCTCGGTGGCCGCGTAGTAGGAGTCGCAGTAGAGCCGATGGGCCCGATGCGCCAGCTTGAGCAGGGCCGGGCGCGCGGACTCGCTCCAGGCCGTGTCGGTGATATAGGCCAGGCGGCTCCCCTTCGAGGTCGTGAAGTAGCGCGCCGCCAGCGCGCCCAGCGCGAAGCGTCCGCCGTCGATCTCCACCGGGGTCTCGGGCCGGGCGCCGTCGCGGAGCAGGTCGAGCACCCGGGCTACCCAGGGTCCGGGGCGCAGGGGACCCTCCGCCAGCCGGGCGGCGTCGGGGTGCGCCCCGGGCTTCTCCACCAGGGCGAAGGCCAGGCAGGGCACGGTGTGATCGACCAGGGCCGCCTCGACGGCCAAATCGTCGTTGGCATGGACGACCGGGACACGACCGCGGAGCGCGCGCTCGGCGACCTCCGGCTCGGGGAACCGCCGCGCGCAGTCCAGGTCCGCCCAGCGGAGCCGGCCCTCGAGGAGCTCGTGCACCCGGAAAACGACCTTCTGGAACGGGAAGAACGGATGCTCGTAGCTTGTGATCCGGTCGTAGACCCTGCGGATCGTCCCCTCGGGACCGTACAGGTGGAGCGTCTTCTCCTGGTCGAGATTGGCGCGCACGATGCGGTCCAGGCCGATGAAGTGGTCGACGTGATGGTGGGTGATGAACACGGCCGCGAGGTCTCCCAGCCGTCCGGCGTCCAGGGTCCCCAGCTCGCCCGCGTCGAACAACAGCGCATTGTTGCGCCCCGGATAGTCGACATAGAGCAGCGGGTCGCCGGTCGAGCCGTTGACCAGGAAGACCTCGGAGATGGTGCGGTCCTTGGCCATGAGGCGGGGTGTTCATCCAGGCCATGAAGGTGGGCAGGCCCCCTCGACTGGCCGAGGGTGCGTCACTCCTTCTTCTCGCCCACGACGAAGATCTGCAAGCTATTGATCAGCCACTTATCCCCCTGCTTGAGCCGCACCTGGTAGAAGGGAACCTTGAGCGGTTTGTCCTCGTCCAGGTTGGGGTCGAACGTCCCGGCGATCACCAGCACGTCGGGTGCCAGCAGCCGCGCATACTCCACGGTGTTCTTCGACCGAATCCGCGCGCGATCCTTGAAGAGGTCGGCGTAGAGACCCTGGATCTCCTCGTGGCCATCGTACTCCTTGGCGGTAATCCCCTGGTCGTTCCGGCTGTGCAGGGTCACCTTGGCATCGGCTGTATAGTAGTCGACCATCGCCTTGGCGTTGGCCGTGTTGAAGGTCGCGGCCCCTTCCTCGGTGAGCTTCCTGGCCAGCTTCATGGCTTCGTCGGCACCCGGGTCCTGACCCCGGACCGTGACGACGAAGCAGGCGCCGAGCACGAGAGCGGAAGTGGTTATCAACCAACGTCCCATGTGTGTGACTCCTCGGTTTCGAATACCTGTCCTCGGACTCGATTGGACTCCCCTAGATTCTAGTTCGGGGCTCGCTCCGTGGCAGCGACGGGGCTCGATTTGGGTGCCGTCGTCTTGGCTGGCTCGAGGGCCTTGACCAGCCGGAGCAGATCGCTGTCGGTGGTCAGGATCAGCCGGGTCTCGCCCTTGAGGGCCTCCCTGTACACCTCGAGTGTGCGGGTGAAGGTGTAGAACTCGCCGGTCTCGCGGATCGCCTTGGCGTAGGCATCGATGATCTCGGCGTCGACGCGGCCCCTGAGGATACTGGCCTCCTGCTTGCCCTCGCCTTCGATCTTCTGGACCTCGGCCTGGGTCCTGTTGATGATCTCCTTCTTGCGCTGTTCGCCTTCACTGATTGTCTTGGTGGCGATCGCTTCCATCAGCGAGACGGCGCGGTCGAAGGCGGCCTCGCGCACCTGGGGAACGAACTCGATGCGCGAGAGGCCGACGTCGACCAGCTCGATGCCGCGGCCCTGGGCCTGGTCCGGGCCATGGGTCTGGCCGTCTTCCGCCAGGGCGCGCTGGGCGTTTTGCTTGATCTGTTCGGTGATCTTGAGCCGGCCCAGGGCGACCGATTCCTTGGCCTCCGGTGGAACGATGAAGTCGAGCATCGCTTGATCCGGTTGTGGCTGGGCGTCGTTCGGCGGGTTGCCGGCCGCGGCGGCGCGGGCGACCATCTCCGGGGGAAGCCCCAGCGTGTAGGTCATCTTGCGGTTGTCGCTCCGGACGATCTCGGCCAGGTTGTGGGTGGTGATCGTGTCCCGCGCGGTGCTGCGGACGAATTCCTTGACCCGGGATTCGGCATTGGGCACGGTTCGGAGCGTCCGGACGAACTGGACCGGGTCGGTGATCCGCCAGACGGCCCAGACGGTTACCTCGACCTTCTTGCCGTCGGCGGTGGGGACGTCCACGAGCGTCTCATCGGTGCCGGTCCCGTGCCAGACCTGGAGGGTCTTGGGCAGCCGCAGGACCTCCTGGACCACGGGGAGCTTGAAGGAGAGCCCCGGCGCCGTCCGGCTGGCGACAGGCTGGCCGAACTGGAGCAGAACCGCCAGCTCGCGCTCGCTGACTGTGTAGAGCGTCGACTCGGCCAGGGGGACGGCCAGGATGAGGGCCAGGCCGACGATCATGGGGATAACTCGGCGGCGGTTCATCGGCTGGATTCTCCCTTCGAGTCCAGGTTCAGGAGCGGCAGGAGCTGCTTGAGGTCGGCATCGAGGATCGTCTTGTCCTTCACACCCTGGAAGACTTCCTGCATGGCCTCGAGGTAGAGCCGCTGACGGGTCACCTCCGGGGCACGTTGATAGGCGTGATACTTGGCCAGGAGTGCCTCGATCTCGCCGTTGGCCTCGGCGCGGCGGCGGGAGCTATAGCCCTCGGCCTCGCGGACCATCTTATCGCGATTGGCCCGCGCTTCGGGGATCAGCTTGTTCCGCGTGGCCTCAGCATCGTTTTCCAGCTTCTGTTTCTGCTGGATCGCGGCGTTGACATGGTCGAAAGCCGGCTTGACCCGATCGGGCGGGATCACGCGCTGCATCTGAAGGGCCGTGACCGTGATCCCGCAGGTGTAGGCATCCAGGATGCGCTGGGCGTCGCGGCGCGCCTCGAAGGCGATGTCGCTCCGCTTGGGGCCGATCACCTCGTCGAAGGAGTAATTGCCCACCAGCCGGTTCATCACCGTTCGGGCCACGGTTGTCAACAGGCCCTCGGCAAACCGGTTGTCCTCGTCCAGAGGAAATCGGAACAAGAACCGCGCGGGATCGGTCACTTTCCACTGGACGGTCCACTCGACCGAGGCGGTGTTCAAATCACCGGTCAGCATCAAGGTCTCGTCCTCCAGGCCGATCTGCCGGAGATTGATCGGATCCTCGGTGCGCGACGGCCGGCCGAACGGCAGGCGCAGCCCGTGCTCCTCGACGCTGACCTTCATCACCTGGTCGGCCAGCGGGACCTTGAGGTGCAGCCCGGGCATGGTCGTGCCGTGGTACTTGCCGAACCGGAGCACGACCGCCTGCTCATACGGCTTGACCGTGTAGGTCAGATCCGACAAGAACCACAGCGCCAGCATCAGCCCGACAATCCAGGGAAACAGAGGCAGATAGCGTTGCCAGGCCTCGCTCGGCGGCGGCCGGCGCCGGCGGATGTACTCATCGAAGGATTCCATGCGGGGAACTCCAGGAAGTAAGTCAGGCTTTAGCCTGACAGGTTCTCCAGGAAGTAGGTCAGGCTTTAGCCTGACAGGTTCCGGTTCTCTGTCAGGCTAAAGCCTGACCTACGGGGGACAAGTGTGTGTTCGCTGTACGGTCGTGAATCTTGGATGGCTCACCGGGCGAACGGCCGGGCCAAGGGGGCATCCGGCCCCAGGGCCTCCTCGATGCGGAGCAAGCGGTTGTACTTGGCCAGCCGTTCCGAGCGCGCGACCGAGCCGATCTTGATCTGGCCGGCGGCGGTGGCGACGGCCAGGTCGGCGATCGTGGTGTCTTCGGTCTCGCCCGAACGCGCCGAGACGACCGCCCGGAAGCCGTGGTCGCGGGCCAATCGCAGCGCGTCGAAGGTCTCGGTGAGCGTCCCGACCTGGTTGAGCTTGATCAGGACGGCGTTGCCCGCGCGGCGGTCGATTCCCTGGTGCAGCCGGGAGACCTGGGTGGCGAACAGGTCATCGCCGATGAGCTGAATCGAAGGGCCGAATCGGGCCGTGAGGGCGGCCCAGCCATCCCAGTCATCCTCGGCAAGGCCGTCCTCGAGCGAGATGATCGGATACACCTCGATCCAGCCGGCGAGGAGGTCAATCATGCCGGCGCTGTCGAGCTCACGGCCGCTGGCCATCAGGCGATAGGTCCCTTGTGCCGCTTCGTAGAAGTGGGTCGCGGCCACGTCGACGGCGATGGCGACATCGCGCCTGGGCTCGAAACCGCAGGCGATCATCGCGTCCACGACGATCTCGAACGCCTGTTCCTCCTGGCGGAGCCGGGGTCCGTAGCCGCCTTCGTCGCCGACGAGGGCCGCCTCGAAGCCGCGATGGCGCAGCACCGCGCCGACGGCGCGATACAGGGCCACGGTCATCTCCAGGGCCTCGCTGTAGCTCGCCGCGCCCACGGGGACGATCAGGACGTCCTGGATGTCCAGGTTGCCGCCGGCGTGCAGGCCGCCGGAGATCATGTTGACCATGGGCAGGGGCAAGACCGGCTCGATCGCCGCGCCGCTCGATCCCGTCGCGGCGCGCCAGAGGCGGTTGAGCTGGACGAACAACTCCTCCCCGCGTGCCGATGCGGCGGCATGTGCCACGGCCAGGGAGACCCCCAGCACGGCGTTGGCCCCGAGCCGGCTCTTGTTCGGCGTCCCGTCCAGGGCGATCAGCCGGGCATCGACGCCGGCCTGGTCGTCCAGGTCCATCCCCGCGACGGCCGGGGCGATCGCGTCGGTCACCTGGGCGACGGCCTTGAGTACGCCCAACCCGCCATAGCGCGGGCTCTCGGTGTCGCGCAGCTCCAGCGCCTCATGGCGGCCCGTGCTCGCCCCCGAGGGAACGATCGCTCGACCCACGGCTCCGGTCGATGCGATCGCCTCGACCTCCACGGTCGGACGGCCGCGCGAGTCGAGCACCTGCCGGGCCTTGAGCGCCTTGAGAGTTGCCATGCGATTCACCGTCTTCCGAGTGGCAGACCGTCGCCGGCCGGAGCCGGCTCCTCCAAGAAGGGGCCTCCGCCGGCCTCCTTGGAGGAGCCGGCTCCGGCCGCCGCTCCGCTCACCGGTTGGGAGCGGTTCCCAACATCGTCATCAGATCATCCCAGGTTCCCGGGCCGGCTTCCAGGGCCGCGCGGGCGAACGACCGCGCGCGCGTCTGCCCCTGCGCATCGAGATACTCGACCGGGCTCTTGCCGTCGACCCGAGCCAGGCAGCACGCCGCCGTGTGGCGGATGGCTCGACGGACCAGCTCGGTTCGTGGGCCGGGCGCGAGGTTCCGCCGCTCGAGGTACGCATCCCAGAACTCGCGCGTCAGCTTGATGTAGCCTGCGGCGCCGGATGGATCCGCGGAGGCTGCACGGATCGACTTGAGCAGGAGGTGGGTCAGGAAGAAGCCCAGGTCGAAGGTTGGGTCGCCGGCATGGGCGCACTCGAAGTCGAGGAGGATCAGGCCGCCGGAGTGGACCAGGATATTCTTCGGACTGAAGTCCCCCAGGACGAGCGTCCGCTCCTCATCCGGCCGATTCATCGAGGCAATCAGGTCATCGATGTGCGGGGCCAGGTCCGGATGACGGTGGGCGATCGTGCGATAATAGGGGTCGACCCGCAGCTCGTCGAAGAGGCTCGCGTCGGCCAGGGTGGTGTGCAGGGCGGGATGCCGCGGGGCCTCGGCATGGATCGTGCCCAGGATCGTGCCCAGCCGGCCGGCGATGTCGGGCTCGACCCGACCCGCCATCAGGCGCGATTTCCAGGTGACCGCATCCTCGGGTGCGCAGGTCATGGCGAAGAGGTAATTCGGCCGATCCTCGAACAGCAGGCGCGGAACCGTCCCTTCGGGCATGGCGCCGAGGACTCTCATGGTGGCGGACTCGGTCCAGACCCGGTCGAGTCGGGCGCGCCAGTCCATCGCCACGCGGAGCCGTTCCCGGCCTTGCTTGAGCACGATCGGCGGCTCGCCGGCAACCTCGACCCGCAACACGAGGTTCGAGACCCCGCCGGCCAGCTCGCAGACGTGGACCGCCGTACCCGGAGAGACGCGCCGCGCATCACGGAGATAGTCGGCTGCGGTCGCAGCGTCGATTTCACGCATGGGAATTGGTGATGAGCACGCCAGGCGCGGGCACTCCCGCCCGCTCCGCCTGCGTTCCCGATCGTCTCTCACCAGACCTCGGCTTCCGTGGACTTTACTACACTCCATCCGGGCCGATCAAGGATCCCTGGCAGGGCTCGAGCGGTCGAAGAATGTGCCGAGGAGACTCGCTGGCTCGCGGTGAACCACGAGGCGGAGCCGCCCAATCCGTCACGGGTGCTCGTCGGATTCGACCTCGGCGAGGGTGAGCTCAGCCTGGCTGATGAACAGGGCGGAGCCGCTGTGGGCGACGAGGCGGAGGGCCTGCTCGGGCCGTTCCAGGGGGACGAGGGACAGGTCTTCGACGAGCTGGGGTTCCAGGGCGCTGTACACGAAGAGGTCGGCCCAGGCCAGGGCCCGGGCCAGGCGGCGGGCGGTGAGGAAGTCGTCGGTCCCTTCCTGGCCACGGAGTGCGGCGGCCGTATTCCTGGGGTCGCCGGCGTCGATCAGCTTGCGGAGCGACGGCCCGATGGGCCCGGAGGCGCGCGACAGCACGATAATCTTCCCCCCGTGCTGGACCAGGCGCGTGGCGGTCGTCAGGGCGTCGGCGAGGTCCGCGAGCGAGGCGGCCCTCCCGGGGCGGCCGACCCCCGCGACGACCACCTCGGCGCGCGCGGGCACCCGGAACGTCCAGTGCTGCTCCAGCGCCGCGATCCCCCGGTCGCGGACCGACGTATCGCGACCGCCGACCGGCTCGAGCAACCCCGCGGCCGCGGGCACGAGCCCGAGGTGGAACTGGGTGCCCAGCAGCCAGCTCACCTCCAGCGCTTCCTCCAGCCGGGCGCGCGCCTGCTCCCGCGCCCCATCGCTCGCCGGATCGATCGGCCGATCCCGCTGGGTCCGCATCGTATCCCGGTCGCTCAGCTCCGGGAAGAGAACGCTCCAGGGACCGCGATACCCCAGGTCCGGGTCATACCCCAGACGGCCCACAGGCACGACCACGTCGGCATCGGTCAGGAGGCGATTCAAGTAGACGCGGCGCCCCTGCTTGGTGCTGGCCAGGTAGGCCAGTTGGCCGCGGTCGTCCGGGTCGTGGACCACGACCGAGCTGCCCCCCGGCGGCGTCACGACCGCACTCTCCGCGACGTGGGCCGGGACGAGCCACGTCAGACTGCCTGGCTCAACTCCCCCCTCCTCCAAGGCCGCAACGAGAGCGGAGCACACCGATCGCGGCTGGGGGATGGTCGGGTCGACTGCGATCACCACCGTGTCACCCGGCACGACCACCTGACGCAGCGGCGGAAAATCGCGGGGATTCTCCAGAGTCTCGCGGAGGGCCGCCGCCTGCTGGCTCGGGTTGACCTCGGTCGGCCCGCGCCAGGAGGCGACCACTCGCTCCGGCGGCACCTCGAACTCCAAGCTCTCATCCTGGAAATCGACCACGATGCGCATGAACCAATCCCGTCCTCACCCCACTCGGCCCCGAGCGGCATCCATCCCGCATCCCACTGGCCAAACCGGCCGGGCTCAACACCCGATCATAGGTCGGCCTGCGCAGCACGGTCAAGCTCTGAGGCAGCCGCCTTCGAGACTCCTTGCATACCCTTTCCGGCCGCCGTCCCATTGACGGATCCCGATGCGGCCGGCTCCTGGCTGAGGGCTTGCTGGCGCATCGCGGCGGCGCCGACCAAGCCGCCCAGGCCCATGGATTCGACGGCCGTGCTGGGCACGAGCATCAGCGCGCCCTTCTCCTTGAGGCCCTCGTAGAGGATGTTCATCGCCCGGAGGTGCAAGGCCGTCGGGTTGTGCTCGTACGACGAGGCGGCCCGGGCGAACAGGTGGGCGATCTCGACCTCGGCCTGCCCGAGGATGATCCGCGCCTCCTTCTCGCGTGCCGCCTGGGCCTCGCGCGACATGGCGTCCTGCAACGACTCGGGGATGATCACGTCGCGCATCTCGACGGACTGGACCGTGACGCCCCAGGGGTTGGACC
>JAJPJC010000247.1 GCA_021324445.1 Isosphaeraceae bacterium | reverse complement strand
GGGGCTCCTGGGAAGAGAGGGGGGGCTCGGCGCTCCGCGGTCCACCAGGGGCTGACGCCCCTGGCTCTTGACCACCGCCCCTCCGGGGCTTTCGGAACAGACTCTAACCACAGCCCGCATCATCGGGTTCGAACCGCAGATCCGATCGAGAAAATGGTCGGGGACTGCGGCGGAAACCGGTCGGACGCCGAGCACAACGACCACCGAGAGCGAAGCGAGTGCGACAACCACGAGTAGGAGCGAGACGAGGTCGAGGTTGCGAGTCCCTTTGAAGCCGATCATCGAGGGTCTCCTGAAAAGGCGTCGTTGGGGGTGAAGATCCAATGCCCACTCAATCAACAAGCTCGCCGCCGTTGCGAGTTCCCAGGCCGCGCCAGACGGACAAATCGATCGTCTCCTTGACGAACCGTGTCGAGCCATCGCCCATGAGGACGTTGACCCCACCGAGGTGCCAGCTCCGGGCCGTGGCCATGCCGTAGGGGGGGATCGCATTAGCCAGAAGGCAGTCGGGTACGCGGCCGTTGGGTTACTGGGTGTGGCTGTAGAGCGTCCGTTCTCGACCCAGCCAGAACCACCACCGGCCGCCCCGGGCAAACGTCGGACTTGCCCCAGGGCGAGCGGCCACTTGACAGCCTTGCAAGAGTTCGTCGGCCGAATGCACGTAGGGGGGCATCGGCCAGAAATCCCGCTCAGGGACCGGATGACCGTCTTGCCCCGAGCCTCGAAGTCTTTCCGAGAAGGCGGCTGTATGGCTCAATCCATCGGTGACATACGCCGCGCGGGTCAGGCCGAGCTCCTGGAACAGACCGTTGCCGCTGTCGCGATACTCAGCCGACCGACCACCTGCCGGTCCCAACCCGACGTTGCCTCGGTAATTATTGCCTGTCTCCGTGAATGGGCCGCCGTCAGAGGGGCAGAGAAACGTCTCGATCTGGACAGCCGATGCTGTCATATTGATCGCGAGGAGTGGAAGAACCTGAGACGACACAGAGCCCCCTAGGATCTCCGGCGGGTCGGTTCCGACCAAGAAGTTGATCGAATCGTAAACCGGGCGAGATTCCAGGTAGGGTAGGAGTCGAACGTGTATGGCATATGCTCCGCGGTATATGATTTGATCCACACCGCTGGCTGGGGTTGCATAGATAAGCAAGCAACCTGAACCGCATCATGCGGGATTGCAAGAGCAGAGCAGCCGGGTCGAGCGATGAGTGCGAGGCTCGCAGCGGTGACGAGATCCTCCTCGTGCCCGTCCCGGCGCGAGCTTGCGGCGGTTAGGACGTCTTCTTGGTGGGACTCTCGCTCGTCCGGGCTTTCTCGGACGAGGGAGGCTTCACGGGCTGCGCCGGAGCGGCCTTTTCCTGGGACGAAGCGGACTTCGGCGCTGCGGGAGGCGGCTCGGGCTTGGAGCCAGGCGGCGGACCCGGCGGGGGGACGACCGGCTGGGCGGGACTCTCGGCCGGGGGGGCCGTGGTGGTCGTCTTGCCGCCGGTCGCGCCGGCGCGCGGGGCGGGTGGCGGGACGGGTTTCCCCATCCGCTCGAGGTAATACGCGGCGATCGGCCTGACGAGCAGGTTGGGCTCGAGGGTCAGGGCCTGGGTGAAGTGTTTGGCGGCCTCCTCGGGCAGTCCCGCCTCGAGCTGACAGATGGCCAGGTCGTACTCCCACGTGGCCTGCTGGTTCAAGGTCCCGGGCAGGGCCAGGAAGAAGTTCGTCGCCGGGATGGCGTCGCCATGAGTGAGGGCCCGGCTGGCACCCAGCACGCGCTCGCTGCGGTCGAAGCGGAGTCGGGGAATCGCCCGCTCCTGCCAGAGGGAGGCAGTCGACAGGTAGTTGCCCAGCAGGTAGTAGACCAATCCTTGACGATAGGCGGCGGACCCGGGCTCGGTCCCGAGGTTGGGGTCGTCGACACCGGCACTCAGGAGGTCCAGGGCCTTGTCGGGCTGACCGGACATGCAGTAGAGATCGATCAGCCGCGGCTTGACCGCCGCCAGACTGATCCCGCTCCGCTCCGCCTCGGCGAACTTGGTGATCGCCAGCCCGGGTGCTCCCCGCTGCCGGGCGAACTCCCCCTGCTCCAGCGGCCCGGCTTGACTCTCCAGCGCCATGTCGTCCATCTGCTCCTCGATCTTGTGGACCGCGTCGTCCAGCTGGTCGTGTTGTTGCTGGAGCTGGGCCTTGATCTCCGAGGGGACCAGGTCGTCGGACCCGGCCAGCTCCAGGACAGCACGGAGCCGATCGCGCGCCAGGTCGCCCGCGTTGATCGCGAAGTAGAGCTGGAACAGCTCGAGGTTCAGGCTCACCAGCGCCTGTCGGGCCTCCCTGGTCTGGACCGGCGGGGTGGTCTGGATCGCGTAATTCAGGACCGTGACGCGCTGGCGAAATCGATTGAAGAGCTGCTCCGGGCTGGGATTCAGCGCGCTGATCCGCGGCTGGTTCTCCGGCGTCAGGGGGATGCCGGCCAGCAGGGCCGCTTCCTGGAGCGTCAGGAGTTTGTAGGCCTGGTCAAGCATCCGGAAGGCGATCCAGTCGTCGGGGCTGCGCGACAGCGCGATCCGGGCGTCCTGGATGGCCAGGAGGCACCGGGCCGGATCGGGGATTTCCCCGCCGCTGCCCGGCCCGGCCAACCACCGCCCCGCCGATTCGTTGCGCCTCTGGGTGCGATTGTAGGTCCGATTCTGAAAGATCTCGTCGATCCAGGATGTCGCCGTCGGGGGACCTTCAACTGCCGGCACGGGATGCGGCTTGTGGTAGGCGATTTGCTCGGCGTCCAGCCGATTCGCCTTGAAGAACGCCAGGTCGGGGGCGGGGGCGTCGGCGCGGCCGAACAGGACGATCCGGCCGTCGTCGTAGATGGGAATCCAGTGCGGGCTGGTCATCAACACCTTGTAGGTCTGCGGCGAGGCGACCGGCTCGATCATCACGACCGTGATGCCGTACTCATCCAGCAGTGGCTTCCAGGTCGCATCGTCGTCCTCGCTGAGGGCCTTGCGCGTCTTGTGCCACCGCTCGAGCAGGTCCTGCGGGAAGACGATCAACCGCGTGTCCACGAAGGTCTTCCGTTTGGGGAACGCCTTCCAGATCAGGATGTCACCCTGGCCCATCGACGTATTCAGGATGTTCCCACGGATCTCGTCGTGCTTCTCCAGGAACTCGACAGCCTCGAACGGGAAGTCATCGACGTCGTAGCCCACGCCGAACCGCAGGCCGGGCGTCGTGTTCCGCCAGCCGGTGATGTCCTTGCTCACCAGGAGGAAGAGCAAGGCCAGGGTCACCAGCCGGCCGCCGGTGGACCACACCGTCCACTTCCGGCCCAGCCGGCCCTCGGTCCCGAACCGCCCGTGATACCACTCCTGGCCGTTGAGCGCCATCACCACGGCCCAGACCACGGCGAACTCGGCGCTGAAGCGCATCATGATGCCCCAGAGCACGGCCATGACCGCGAAGGGGAGGAAGCGGCTCCAGGAAAACCGGGCCGCATTGAGCAGGAACGAGGCGAGACCCAGAAAGACCAGGATGAAGAAATACGCCGGCAGGAGGTACCATTCGGTCAGGATCTGACCATTGATCGGCCGTTCCCGGATTGCTGAGCCGAAGAAGGAGAGCTCGTCGATCGCCACGAAGTCCGTGGCCGGGTGGAACAGTCGGAGGAAGGGATCCACGGCGGCCAGGTACGCGCGGTAGGTCCAGGGGTTGGCCAGGCCGGCAGCCGCGCACAGTCCCAGGACCATCAAGCCGGTGGCCGTGGAGGCCGGTCGCGGCCCGGTGCCGCCCGGCTCGCCAGGGGTCTCCTTGCTGTCGGCCGCCGTGGCCGTGGGGGGTGGGATGACCAGCCAGTCGGCGCTCTGGCCATCCAGCGCCCGACCGATCACGGCCGCGGCCAGGACGACCAGGCCCGAGAGGAACGAGACGTCGCAATTGGCCCAGAGCAGGAAGACGGGAATCAACAGCCAGAGACTTCCCCCACGGCCTTGCCCGAAGGCCCGGAACAACACGAGCAGCTCCAGGGCCAGGAAGAACAGGCCCCAGGTCGACGGCCCGAGTGTCGGCACGCCGGCAATCCCCCCCATGAGGGTGCCGAAGAGCGGATGGTAGATCACCCCAAAGGCCAGCGTCACGCAGATTGCCGACCACCAGGCCCCGGGGCCGGGGTGCCGGATCTTCAGCAAGACCCAGGCCGTGGCCAGCCGAATCAGGGCGTCCAGGACCACCAGCGTCCCGATCGCAATCTGCTCGGCCCGAGCGCGATTGGCCGTTGGGTCGATCGGATCGGTCGGCACCAGGCCGTAAACGAAGTTGTACAGCCCCGCGCTGGCCCATTGGAACAGCCAGGGGACATCCACCCAGCGCTGTCCCGCCTCGGTATAAGAAAACTCGTCGGTCCGGACCGGTCCCGACCGCTCGTGAATCAGTTGGCCCGCCTTCAGGTCGGCGAAAATGTGGGGTCCGGCCACGTAATTGCAGGAAACGATGAAGACCAGGAGCAGCGCCGCGGCCATCACGTAGACGTCGTAGTAGGCGTTCCACTCGCGCACGCGTTCGGGGGTCCACGGCTCGGGCGGGGGCTCGGCTTCCGCTTCCGCGTCCGGGGCCGGGGCCTGATCCAGGGCCGTGGCCGGGGGAGACTCGTTCTCTGGAACAGCTTGTGTCACTTCTGGTTCAGTCATTGCGATGAGTGGGTAAGATCGAGATGATGCGTCGACAGCGCGGGGTGTCCGCCCCCCCGCATCAGGAAAACCTCATGCTAGGGCCGCCCCGGTGATCGGGTCAAGGGGTGGCTGGCCGTGCCGCCGGCGGCGGAGCGGCCGGCTCGTTGACTTTCGCCTGCTCCTACCTACAATGCGCCGGTTTCGTAGGTCAGGCTTTCCGGCCTGACGTTCCCAGGCTGTCAGGCCGGAAAGCCTGACCGACTTCCTTCAATGACCCATGCGGCTGCTGACGGCCATCCCAGTCTACAATGAGGAAGCCTATCTGCCGAGCGTGCTGGCCGCGGTGGTGCGTTCCGCCGGGGACGTCCTGGTTGTCGACGATGGATCGACCGACCGGACTCCCGAGTTGTTGCGCCAGTTCCCTACGGTTGCGACGATCCGGCATCCCCGCAATCGCGGCTACGGGGCCAGCTTGCGTACGGCCTTCCAGGCGGCGCTGGAGCGGGGTTACGCGGGCCTGGTGACGCTGGATTGCGACGGCCAGCACGAGCCGTCGCGGATCCCGGTCCTGGCCCAGCATCTCGACCAGGCCGACATCGTCTCGGGGAGCCGATACCTCCAGGTCTTCGATCCGACCCAGGCCCCACCGGAGGACCGGCGGCGGATCAACGTCGAGGTCACGCGCTGGCTGAAGGAATGCTTGGGCTTGAACCTGACGGACGCCTTCTGCGGCTTCAAGGCGTATCGAGCCTCGGCCTTGCGGGCGCTGGAGATTACCGACGACGGCTATGCCATGCCCCTGCAAGTGTGGGTTCAGGCCGTGGCTCGAGGGCTGAGGATCGTGGAAGTTCCGGTGCCGTTGATTTACCTCGATGAGTCCCGGGCCTTCGGCGGCGCGCTGGACGACGCCGCCTATCGGTTGGAACACTATCGACGGGTCTTCCGCGCCGCCCTGGAGCGCGACGGGATCCGGCCGCCGGAGGGCTGCTTGGGATGACCGCACGTCGCCTGCGCGCGCCCGCGGCCGACGGCGGCTTGCTGGTGGACCCGCTCCCCGGGGCCGTCGGCCAGCAGGTCGCGGCCAACGCGGCGCGCCTGGCCGTGTGGGACCATGACTTCCAGGGGCGTCGGGCGCGGTGGCTGCGAGAACAGGTCCGCCGTGAGGTCGTGGGACTGGCCGGCAGCTTCCTGCGCCGGCATGGCCTGGACGTGCCGCAGACCCTGGGGGAGCCATCACATCCGGGTGCCGGCCCGCTGATCGTCACCGGGCATCAGCCTGAACTGTTCCACCCCGGCGTCTGGGTCAAGAATTTCGCGGCGGCGGCCCTCGGCACGGCGAGCGGCGGCTCGGCCCTGAACCTGATCGTCGACAACGATCTCCCCAAGGAGACCTCGATTCGCGTGCCGTCGCGGCAGGGCGCGGACCTCCGCACCGAACGAATCGACTTCGACCGATGGCAGGGCGACGTCCCATACGAGGATTGGGACGTCGGCGACGAGTCGCTCTTCGCCAGCTTCGCGGACCGCGTGCGCCCCAAGCTGGAGGGAGTGGTCGCCGACCCGGTGCTCGAGGACTACTGGCCCCGGGCGGTCCGTCGCCGGGGCGAGGTCAATTCCTTGGGGCTGCGCCTCGCACTGGCGCGGCGCGAGCTCGAGGCCTCCTGGGGGGTGTCCAACCTGGAAGTCCCCTTGAGCGCGGTCTGCCAGACCGAAGGCTTTCTCTGGTTCGCCGCCCATCTGCTGGCTCAGCTCCCGCGCTACCAGGAGGTACACAACCGCTGTCTGGCCGAATATCGGGCAGCGCATGGGATCCGCAGCCGCCACCATCCGGTCGCCGGGCTGGCACGCCAGGGGGAATGGCTGGAGGCGCCGTTCTGGGTCTGGCGGGCCGGCCAACCCCGCCGCCGCGGGCTCTGGGCTCGACAGCGGCCGCGCGTCCTGGAGCTGCGGATCGGGGATGAGGACCAGGTCCTGGTCGAATTGCCGCTGACCGCCGACGGCGAAGCGTGTTGTGCTGTGGAACGCCTCCGCGAGCTGCCGGCGCAGTCGGTCCGGCTGCGAACCCGGGCCCTGACCACCACGCTGTTCTGCCGGTTCTTGCTCGGGGACCTGTTCATCCATGGCATTGGCGGCGCCAAGTACGACGAGCTGGGCGATGAGATCGCGCGGCGATACTTCGGGTGGGAACCCCCGGGGTTCCTGACCCTCTCGCTGACGCTCTGGCTCAACCTGCCGGCCGACCCCGCCACGCCGGCCGAGCTGGCCCTGGTCAACCGCCGGCTGCGCGACCTGACGTTCAATCCCCAGCGCTGGCTGAGTGAACCATTTCCCGACGCCGTTCGTAACTGGATCAGTGCCCGGCGCCAGGCGATCGCCGCGCCCGTCACGTCGCGTCGCCAGCGGATCGCTCGGCGGAGGATCATCCGGCGCTGCAACGAGGCCTTGCAGCCCTGGGTAGAAGGTATGCGAGCCGAATGGACCGCCCGGCAGGCCCGGCTGCAAGCGGGTCTGCGCAGTCATCGCCTCGCGCGGAACCGCGAGTTTGCATTCGTGCTCCATTCCACCAGCCGGCTCCGCCAGACTCTGCGGGACGTGGCCAACCGATTCCACTCGACCGATCCCCCGGCCGCTGCGCCCGGTTGATCGAAGGCAGCCGGGGGCGGCTGCCCCCCGGCGCCCGGCCGACTTGTTGCGTGGATCCAGCGTCCGTTTCCGGCCCGGCATGGCCCCGCGGCGGACGCCCCGGAAAAAAATTGTCGATTTCTCCCTAGGCTGCGGCGGAGCCGGTTTTGGGCACGTACAATGAAGACGAAACGTCGTGTCAGGACCCGCACTCAATCCCCTTGGACCAGTTCACAGGGGTCCCGCCCCACGCGGCGGTTTGATCTTATGGTCGACCCGATGAGAGCGCCGTCGCCGGGTGCCCGCCTCCCCTTGTGCCGCGGCTCGGTCGAGTATTGCCTCGGGACCGAAGCCGATCACGAGGCGGTCTACCAGACCCTGGTGCATGTCTTCCACGGCCCGGACCGCGAATCGTTCCTCGGCGCGCTGAGCGACCCGGCCTATCAACCGGATCAACGGCTGCTGGCCAAGGTCGATGGCAAGGTGGTCAGTCACGTCCATCTCACCGAGCGCTCCATCCGCTATGGCTCGGTGACGATCCCCATCAATGGCGTCATGTGGGTCGGCACCCTGCCGGAGTTCCGCGGCATGGGGTTCGCCCAGAACCTGATGCGGCTGGCCAGCCAGCGGGCACGCGACCGGGAATTCGTGCTCCAGGCCCTGACGACCGGGATGCCGCAGTTCTACCGTCCCCTGGGCTGGGGGATCTGCGGGCGACAGTGCTTCGCCCAGGTCCTCAGCCGCAATCTCCCCCAGGTCAGTGACGGCGTCTTTGAAGGCCGCGGCGCCTTCTGGCACGTCCGCCCCTGGCGGCAAGTCGAGCTTGGCGACCTGATGAGCTTGTATGAATCGCAATATGCCCGCACCACCGGCACGGTCGACCGGTCCGAGGAGTACTGGCGCTGGATCATCGGCCGGCGCTACGCCCACGTGATCTGGGTCGCCTGCCAGGGGGAGGCCGTCCGCGGTTATGCCTTCATCAAGGATCACAAGGTCCTGGAGCTGGCCTTCGACCCGACCTATCCCCAGGCGCTGCGCGTCCTCCTCGGCCGCGTCCGCGCCGAGGCCCTCGAACGCGCGTACCCGGAAGTCACCGTTTTCGCGCCGCGCAACCATCCCGTCATGGATGTCATCCGGACGTCCTCAGGTCGGATCATCGACCAGGAGGCGTATGATGGGACGGTCTCGATGTATCACATCCCGGACCTGGGGCGATTCCTCAAAGCGATCCTCCCCGAGCTGGCCCGCCGGGCGCTGGAGTCGGGGACGGCGCTGCCGGTGGAGCTGGGGATCAGCGTCGAGGATGAGCGGTGGCTGATCCATGTGGACCGCAAGGAGTCGCGGGTCGAGCCGGAGAAGCTGAGTCGGCGGCACCTGACGCTCAGTCCCTCCGGGCTGGTCCGGCTGCTGCTGGGGCACACGGGCATCGACGCGGCCGCCGAGGAGGAGGGCTTCGTCGCCTCGACCAGCACGGCGATCGACGCGGCGCGAATCCTGTTTCCGCCCCAATCCATCTGGCGCAGCCCGCTGGATAGCGCAACGGCCTGAATAGTGATTGGTTATTTGTGATTTGTTATTGGTGAAGAGCCGCGCAGTCCGACCGTCTTGGCCGAGAACAGATCACGTTGAATCAATCACAAAGGGCCCCACGGGGACTTCTCCGCCCGGGAGGAGTGAACGTATTTCTTCACGGGCGGTGACATCAAGTAGACCGACAGGATGGCATAGATGAAGACCAGGACGAAGCCGACCTTGACCCTGGCGACGTCGAGGCGGTCCTGGTAGGGAACGAGCCCGATGCCGGGAGTGTCAACCTCCTCATCCGAGGTGCTGTGAACTTCAGTGATGATCCGCTCCTGGTCGGTCCAGAAGGTCCGGACCAGGGGGATGCCCACCAGGGCCGTCAGGTCGATCATGACGCCGAGAGAGAGGGCCAGCATCAGGAGCTTCGCCGAGCGGCCCCGAATGAACTCGACCGAGCCGTAGATCCCGAAGGCGGAGACCAGCGCCAGGCAGAGCCAGGCGTAGTTCTGCCAGCCACCGGCGCCGCCGACCGATTGGATGACCGAGGCGATCAGCAAGATCAAGCCGGCGACTCCGCACAGGCCGCCGATGACGGCGATGTGCATGGGCGGCCCTTGCGGGCGCGGCGGCGGTGGTGGGGCCAGGTCATCTTCCAGGCCGATGCGCAGGCCGGTCTCCTGATCGACGCCGCAGGAGACGCAGATCGACATGCCCTGGGGAACCAACCCGCCGCAGTTGGAGCAGCGCCGCGGCTTGGCGCGGGCGTCGGCGGCCGACATCCGCCGCCGCGGTCCGGCCCGGTCGTCGAAGAGGGCCGCCGCGTCGCCGACCGCCGGACTCGTGGCGACCTCGGCGCGCTCGGCGTCGCGGGCGCTGATCAGGGGGATGTCGAAGGTCTCCCGCAGGTCCTTCTCCGCCACCGGGACCGGCAGGTCGTCCTGACTGGGGGGCCGGGCTTCCATATCGAACCGCGAGAGCGTGTCGGCGTCCGCCGGCCCCGGCAAGGTCGACTCGGAGCTCGCATCGGCCACCGTGACGACGAACCGCAACCCGCATTTGGGGCATCGCAGGCGCTTCCCCGCGGTCGCCCGGTCGGGGATGTTCAAGATCACGCCGCACTGTTTGCACAGAGTAGTCCGAGGCATGGCTGGTGCGCCAGATCAGGATGAAGGCTCAGGAGGCTGCCGCGCCTACCGCCGGCACGAGCGTTTTTCCATAGCCTGCCGATCGCCGGGGGAAGCCGGGGCCGCCGACAAGTCCCCTTATCTTAATGTCGCTCCGCAGCTTTCCCGCGCCGAAAAAGAGGGATTTTCGCCGAATTCACCGATTGCTCACCCCGCCTGACCGCGGCGAATACCCGGCGCGGCTCGATTGGACGCAGGTTCGGGCTGGGGCGCGGGAGGTCCCCCGGAGCCCCGATGCGCCGCGTCGCCTGGCGACGGCAGCCGAAGGTCATTCGCCATTTCGGCTCCAAGATTCTCCTTCCCGGCCAAGGGGAGTTCCCTCCTGGAGAGGGGCGGATCGTACGGCACTTTGTCACGGCGGAGCCCGCCACCTGCGCCCTCGTGGTGGAAGTTCGTGCCAGCATACCAGGAGGCGATGGCTCTGGGCACCCGTCCAACCGCGAAGATCCGGCCCCCGCTCTTGTCTTTATCATCAGGAACGGAGGGTCGATCCCGAATCACTGCCTCCTGAGCCCCTGTGCCTGGAGTCTCCGACGTCCGCAAGGAGCCCTTGGTTCCATTTTGCTCTGGAAGTCCTTGACTCGTCAAACCCGAGGTTTGACGACTGTCCCGGTCCGGCGATCCAGGCCGTTCCGCGGAGGCGGGTCGCCCGGGCAGCCGGCCCAGGCGGTGCCCGACCTTCCTCAGCTCAGCTTGACCGCAGCCGGTTCACGGCGGTAACGTGTTCGGAGACATCGGCCTGGGAGCCGGGACCGGGGGCCGCCGTGACGGAGTCTCTCCCGATGGGTGTGGCTCTGCTCCCAGCGTCTTCCCGTCTCCGAGGCGGGCGTCCCGCCCGTTCCGGAACGAGACGAGAGCCGGCACGCACACCAACCCACGAACACACCAGGCACCAGGAGTCACCTTCGATGAGAGACAAGCCCGTAGTGAGCCGTCGGAGTTTCCTCGAAACGGCGGGTGTCGCAACTGGCGCCGTGATGGGTGCTGGTGCCTTCCCCCACCCGGCCCTCGGCGCCGTGAAGGGGGCCAACGAGAAGCTCAACATCGCCATCCTCGGCCCGGGGGGCCGCGCCCAGGAGCACATCCGCATCCTCCTGAAGATGAAGCAAGAGCAGAAGCCGGTCGACATCATCGGCCTCTGCGACGTCTGGGATGGCGGCAAGTGGACCGAACACCGCCGCGGCCGGGACGTCGAGGTGGGCCGGGGGCTGTACTACTCGGCGGAGAAGTGCGGCCTGCAATGGGAGGGCAAGGACAAGGACCGCATCACCAAGGACTATCGCCGGCTCCTCGACTGCAAGGACGTCGACCTGGTCCTCATCGCCACGCCCGACCACTGGCATGCCAAGATGGCGATCGATGCCATGGAGGCCGGCAAGGACGTCTACTGTGAGAAACCCATGACGCACACCATCGACGAGGCCCGGCGGGTCAGCGAGACCGCCAAGAAGACCAGGCAGGTCTTCACCGTCGGCGTCCAGTCCACGGCCGATCCCCGCTGGCGCATGGCCAACCAGATGATCACCGAGGGCAAGATCGGCCACGTCATGCAGGGACAGACCAGCTACTACCGCAACAGCAACGAGGGGCAGTGGCGCTATTATCCCCTCACCAAGGACATGAACCCCAAGACGATCGACTGGAAAATGTTCCTGGGAACCGACTTCGGTCTGGCGCCCGACATGCCGTTCAACCGCGCCAAGTACGCCCAGTGGCGCTGCTACTGGGACTTCGGCGGCGGGATGTACACCGACTTGTTCGTCCACCAGCTTACGCACCTGATCCTCGCGATGGGGGTCCGGTTCCCGCGCCGGGTCGTCGGCGCCGGCGGGCTCTACCTCGAATACGACGGCCGGGACGTGCCCGACATGGCGACCGTGGTGGCCGACTACGACGAAGGCTGCCAGGTGCTGATCTCGGCGACGATGTGCAACGACGTGCAGCTCCCCGAGGTCATCCGCGGCCACACCGCAACGATCGAGTTCGACAAGCCCGAAAGCGCCGGGTTCCGGGTGATTGCCCAGAAGCTCGAGGGGCGCCCGGCTCCTCCGGGAGCCAATCGCGGCGAAGGTGGACAGAAGTTCGCACCCGAGCAGCCCCACGAGGACACCCGTGCCCTGTGGGAACACTTCCTGGAGTGCGTCCGCTCCCGCAACCCCGAGACCCTCTGCCCGGCCGATCTGGGTTACGCCGCGATCACGACGGTCAACCTGGGCGTCCAGTCGTACCGCGAGGGGAAGGCCTACTACTTCGAGAAGGAGACCGGCACGGTCACCGAGGCCGACCGCTCCTGGGCGGCCCGATGGGAGGAGCGCAGCCACCTGCGCGGCAAGCCCAACCAGGTCCTCGGTTGGAAGGCCGGGACCGAGGGCTCCTTGCTTGAGGCCCCGAAGTATCAGAAGCTCGAGGGGGATTGGGTCGACGGCAGGGACCCCGCGGAATCGGCCTGAAACGGCAATGGCTCGTGGACCATCACCGGTGCCACACGCCTGGAAACCAGGTTCCGGGCGTGTGGCCCGATCGTTCCAGCGGCTGCGCGACCCAGCCGGAGGGCGCCCTGTTATGACCATTCGTCTCCCTGAAGACTTGGCAGGCTGGATCCAGGCACAAGTGCTCAACGGGCAATTTGCCAGCGCGGACGACTTGGTGGCCGCGGCTGTGCGGGACTATCTGCGACGGAAGCAGGGGCAAACCCGGCCCGAGCCGGCCACGGGGTCCATCGGGGCGATGCATGACGACGCAGAATTGCTCGACGAGGTCACTCAACTCATCATGCTAGGCCGCCAAACACGGACGTTGAGGCTCCCGCCGGATGAATCTTGCTCCGGCAACAGAGAGACTCCTGTATTACCCCGGCCAGGAAGACGGTCAGAAGACCAGCCCGAAGCGCCCGCGAGTCCGTGGATGGACCGCACCGGAATTCCCTCGCTGGCGCGTCGGGCTGGTAGGAGGTTCGTTCCGGCCGGGGTAATCGGTCAGGCTCAAGCCTGACACGGCCTTCGATCAGACCAAGGCCGGACCTCCTTCCTGTCAGGCTCAAGCCTGACCTACTTTGGGTACTCGGCGCATTCCTCCCAAGCCCCATCGACGCATGTCCGCTTCAGGACAAATCCGCCCGACTCCGGACGGCGGAACACGACCAGGTTCGCCGGCTCGCCGGGCTCGAGCCGCGGCTGGGGCAGGCCGAGGAGCCGGGCCGGGTTGCTGGTGACGGCCGCCAGAACCTCCGCCAACGGCCAGCCGGTGGCACCCATCAGGTTCCGCACGCCGATTTCAAGTCCCTGGTTCGAACCGGCCAGGTACGGGGTCCCGGCCACGACGATCTTGCCGGACGGGTCGACGGCCCAGGAGCCGTACGTCCCCGGGGGCAGGCCCGCCAGTGGGCTGGCATCGCTGACGAGGAGCGTGCGCGCCGGCCCCTTGGCCCGCGCCAGGACGCGCAGGGTGGCCGGGTCGAGGTGATGGCCATCGGCGATGAAGGAGGCGGACAATCCATCCAGCGCCGCCTGTTCCCAGATCGGGTTGGGGTGCCGGGCCAGGGTCGCGGCAATGCCGTTGCCCAGGTGCGTGCTCACGGACGCTCCGGCATCGACGGCGGCCCGGATCGTCGCTCCGTCGGCCGCGGTGTGACCGAGCGCCACGACCACGCCGGCCTCCACGGCCTTGCGGATGAACGCCAGGGCACCAGGCCGTTCCGGGGCAAGGGTCGTGAGCCGGATCCGGCCGCCGGCCGCGTCCTGGAATCGGCGATGCAGGTCCCAGTCGGGATCGCGGATGGCGTCCAGGGGGTGGGCACCGCGATAGCCGTCGCGCTCCGAGAGGAAGGGCCCCTCGAGGTGGATCCCGGCCACCCGCGCGGCGACGTCGGGGAAGGTCTCGCATGCTTGCGCGATCGTCCTCAAGCCGTGGATCAGGTGGTCGATCGGTGCGGTGATCAAGGTCGGGCAGACGCGCGCCGTTCCGAGCGCGGATTGGGCCCGGACGATTGCGGCCACCTGGTCGACGGTCAGGTCCGGGCTGGAGAACGAATGCCCCCAGCGACCGTTCATCTGGATGTCCCAGAAGGCCGGCGCGACCCAGTGGTCTTCCGGACCGATCGCGTCCGAGCCGGTGGTCGTCCGCATCGCGGCGATCCACCCCTCCCGGATCGTCAGCTCGACCCATTGCGAATCGAGGTGGTGCCGCGCGGTGACCGTCATGGGCGGTCCTCCCAGACCCTGCTCCGGGCGTGGTCCCGGTTCACGACGCCCCGACCTCGGCCTCGAGCTCGATCGAGGCCACCGTGCGGCTGGCCTCGCGCTGTCGCAGGGCCGCGGCCACGAACTCGCGGAAGAGAGGATGGGCCCGGGTTGGTTTCGACTTGAACTCGGGATGGAACTGCACGGCCACGAACCAGGGATGATCGAGCAGTTCCACGATCTCGACGATCGTGCCGTCGGGGCTGGTCCCGGTCGCGACCAGTCCATTTTCCTCGAAGGCCCGGCGGTAGGCGTTGTTGAACTCGTAGCGATGGCGGTGCCGTTCCGCGATCTGATCGGTGCCGTAGGCCGCGCGGGCCAGGCTCTCCGGCGCCAGGTCGCACGGCCAGGAGCCCAGCCGCATCGTGCCGCCGCGCTGGCGGACCGACTGCTGCTCTTCCATCAACCAGATCACCGGATGGTCGGTCGCCGGGTCGAACTCGGTACTATTGGCGTCTTCCAGGCCGAGCACCTCGCGGGCGAACTCGACGACGGCGCATTGCATCCCCAGGCAGATGCCGAAGTAGGGGATCTCGTGGGTCCTCGCGAAGCGGATCGCCTCGATCTTCCCCTCGATGCCGCGCATGCCGAAGCCGCCGGGGACCAGGATGCCGTCGACGCCCCCGAGGATGGCCTCCGCGCCCCGGCTGCCGACTTCCTCCGCTTCCACCCGCTCGACCAGCACCCGCGCGCGATTGGCGATGCCGGCGTGGTCGAGGGCTTCGTAAACCGACTTGTAGGCATCGCGATGCTTCATGTACTTGCCCACCACCGCGATCCGGACCTCCTGCTTGGGATTCTTGATCCGCTCGACCATCGCGCTCCAGTCGTCGAGATCCAGGGGTCGGGTCTTCAGCCCCAGGCGCTTGACCAGGATCTCATCCAGCCCGTGATGGACCAGGCTCAACGGCACCTCGTAGATGCTGAACTGCTTGTCGCGCTCCTCGATGACCGCCTTGCGCTCGACGTTGCAGAACAGGGCGATCTTGTCCTTGTCCTCGGCGGAGATTGGGTGCTCGGTCCGGCAGATCAGCACGTCCGGCTGGATGCCGATCTGCCGCAAGGCCCCGACCGAGTGTTGCGTCGGCTTGGTCTTCAGCTCGCCCGCCGCCTTGAGATAGACGACCAGCGTCAGATGGATGTACAGGCAGTTCTCCCGGCCGACGTCGAGCGCGAACTGGCGGATCGCCTCCAGGAACGGGAGTCCCTCGATATCGCCGACCGTCCCGCCGATCTCCGTGATCACGACGTCCACATCGTCGCTGGCCAGCCGGTGGATGGCCTCCTTGATCTCGTCGGTGACGTGCGGGATGACCTGGACCGTCTTCCCCTCGTAATAACGCCCCTCGCGCTCCTTCTGGATGACCGAGAGGTAAATCTTGCCGGTCGTGTAGTTGCAATCCCGCGTCAGGGGAGCCTGGGTGAACCGCTCGTAGTGCCCCAGATCGAGGTCGGTCTCCGCGCCGTCGTCGAGCACATAGACCTCGCCATGCTGGTATGGGCTCATGGTGCCCGGGTCGACGTTGATATAAGGGTCGAACTTCTGGAGCCGGACGCGCAAGCCTCGCTGCTCCAACAACATGCCGATGGACGCACACGTCAGCCCCTTGCCCAGGGAGCTGGCAACCCCGCCGGTCACGAAGATGTGCTTGGCCATGGAATCCCCGCTCGGGTTGTGTTCATCTGTACGCCGTTACCCACCTTGTAGTATACCATGCCCGCCGGGTCTGGCGACTCGGTCGCTCGAAGTAACGCCGGGGTCAGGGTATAATAGTCCGCTGGCCAGAACGTATGACTCCGGCCGGTCACATGCACCTGCAAGACGGCTCTCCCGAGCCGCCGGCACGGGTCTGGAGACCCGTCCCACCTGAGGATCGTTCCGGCCGGGGTAATAAGGTCAGGGGGGTCTCCCACACCCTGATCTGAGATCTGGAATGTCGAATCTGGAATCCTGAAATGCCTCCGATCCGATTGAACCGCAGGCGGTTCCTGGGCTGCTCGGCGGCCGCCAGCCTGGCCTTATCGCAAGGCAACCTGTCCGAGGCCGCCGCCCTGGAGGGGGACGTCGCGCCCGTGCGGCTGGGGGTCATCGGCATCGGCAATCGGGGCACGACGCTCTTGCGGTGTCTGCTCGAGTTGCCGGGCACGCCGATCGTCGCGGTCTGCGACGCCGAGCCCAAGCACCGGCTGCGCGCGCAGGGGATCGTCGAGAAAGCGCGGGGGCATCGACCCGAGGCGTTCGAGGAGCCGCGCCAGGTCCTCGACCGGCCGGACGTCGACGCCGTGGTCGCCGCCCTGCCCTGCGACCTGCACGAGCCGGTCTATCGCGCGGCCATCCTGGCCGGAAAGCACCTCTATGCGGAGAAGCCGCTGGCACCCAGTCTGGCCGCCTGCGATCGCCTGATCGCCTGTGCCGCGGCGGCGCCCCGCGTGGCGGTCCACCTGGGATTCCAGCGGCGTTCGAACCCGAGGTTTCGCGAGGGGGTCGAGAGGATCCATCGGGGCGAGCTCGGTCCGCTGGTCGAAGCTCGAGCGACCTGGAGCAGCAGCCATGGCCCGATGACCGGTCACGGCGGCTGGCTGGGCCGCCGCGAGCGGTCGGGCGACTGGATGGTCGAGCAGGCCGTGCACATCTGGGACGTCCTGTACTGGATCCAGGGGGAGTTGCCGCTGCGGGCCAGCGGGTGGGGCCGTCGCGGGCTCTTCGCCGGGGTCGACCCGCTCCGGGACGTCACCGACCACTATGCCGTCGAGCTGGAATGGGCCAGCGGCTGCCGCGCCTCGTTCCTCCAGAGCTGGATCGCGCCGGCCGACGACGGCTTCACTGGCACGACGCTCCGCGTCCTGGGCGAGGAGGCAGGCCTCGACTTTGCGACGGGCGCGCTGACCTTCCGCGACCGCGCCTTGCCCCGCCAGACGATCCAGCCCGGCCCGCAGGCCGACACCCGGATGGCCCTTGAAGCCTTCCTGGCCGCGGTCCGATCCCAGACCCCGCTCCCACCGCCGGTCACGCTGGCCGACGCCCGCGCGGCGACCCTGATCGGCCTGCTGGCCCGCAAAGCCGTCGATGAGCGGAGGGTCGTCAGGATCGATGAGGTCCAGGCCGATTTCGCATGACGGTGGACCCGATGGTCCTGCCCGATCACACCGCGGAGGCGATCGTCTTGGGGTGAGGGGAGCGCGACTGGCTGCGGCCTCGCGGTCAACCGGTTTCGGGCCGAGATCCCGCGATCCGCTCGCGGCAGGCCAGGGTCCGGGTCAAGAGCGGTCGCAAGCTCGCGCCGAGGACCTGGCTGGTCAGGTCCTTCTTGTTGATGTAATCATCGAGGCCCGCCTGGAGCAGCTTGGCGGCGATTTCCTCCGAGGCCACTTCCGAGATGGCGATGATCGGCACGAGCGGGTCGGACCGACGCAATCGGATCAGGCAGCTCAAGCTGTTGCCTCGAGCGAGTTGGTAGTCCTGGAGGACCAGGTCCGTGGGGAAGCATTCGAAGCGACCGGGCCTGGTCCTCAGTTTCGGCGCGGCGCAGCTCGAAGCGATAGTCGGCCATGGCCGCCAGGTGATGGCCCTCGTTTCGTCGTCGATCGGCGCGGTATGCCCCGTCAGCAGGACGCCGAGGGCCCGACCACGGAACGAGACCGGCCAGCCTTCGACCGAATGGACCCCCACGTCACCCAGGCCGAAGCGCAAGCGCAGGGGTGGTCCTTCGAACGGTCCCCTCAGCACCTGGGGCGCGCCGGTGGCCGACACCCTGGTAGGGAGCCCCTCGGGCCGGAGCAGGTTCGCCTCCAGCGGGGCCAGATCCGGGCCGAGGGCTCCCCACAGCTTCTGAGCGTTCGGACAGGATGACGAACCTGCGCGAGTTCTCGGCGATGACCATCGCATCCCGCTCACCCAAATTCCTGCCCGGTGGAGCGAGGTCATTTCCCCTGAGCAAGCCGAGCGGTGCGCGGCCCGAAATCCCGACATCACTCGGCCCGCGGCGACGACTCCTCTTGCCGCCGCCGGGGCCTGTCCGTAGGCTGTTGTTCGAATGCTCCACGTTCGAGGCGGCGGATGCCGATCCGGTTCATTGGGACCCGAATCATGAATCAGCTCACCGTACGCATCCTGGGAATGCTCTCCCTCTTCGCCGCCTTGTCGGCCGGGCCGGACGCCTCGGCCCAGGCTCCGGCCAAGAAGGAGGCGAAGCTCGCCGATTATTTCGGGTTCCTGCCGCTGGAGATCTACAAGCTCGACCACCGGATCGGCAACCTGATGCTCAAGGACCTGGACGGCGACAAGATCAACGACATCATCATCAGCAATAATGCACGGTCGCGGATCGACTTGCTGCTCTCCACCAAGAAGCCGGACGAGGACCAGGCAAACCGGCCGTTCCGCAAGGACCCCAACGAACTCGAGTACGACCGCCGCATGCGGCTGGTCCACATCCCGGTCAACAAGGAGGTGCACAGCCTGGACGTCGGCGACTTCAACGGCGACGGCAAGCCCGACCTGGTCTTCTACGGGACTCCGGCCGAAATGGAGATCCTCTTCAACGAGGGTCCGGGCCGGTTCGGCAACCCCAAGCGGATCAACACCGGCGAAGCGGCCGAGAAACCGACCGCGCTGACGGTGGGCGATCTGGACCAGGATGGACGGGACGACGTGGCGTTGCTGGCCGAGAATGAGCTGGTGTTCGTCTATCAGACCGCACCGGGCAGCCTCAGCGAGCCTGAGCGCGTGCCCCATACCGCCTCCACCCCCTGGCTGATCAAGGCCGTGGACCTCGATGGCGACGGGGCCCGCGACCTGGTCCTCCTCGATAGCGCCTCGGACCACCCCATCCACGTCCGGTTCGCCACCGTGGAGAAAAAGCTCGGGCCCGAGCAGCGGTTCGCCGTGGAGGTCCCCCGGGCCATCGCCTTCGGCCAGATCGATGGCCGGAACGGGATGGAGATCTTGACCATCGAGAACCAGGCGGGTTCGGGCCGGTCGCGGATCCTCACGCTCGACCAGTCGGGGACCGACGAGGCGGACAAGCGCGGCCGCCTGGCCTTCTTCGCCCTGCCCCAGGGGAATGAACGCGGCCGGTCGACGGCCCTGGGAGACCTCGACGGCGACCACAAGAAAGATGTCGTGGTGACCGACCCGGCCAATGCCCAGGTCTGGGTGTATCTCCAGTCGGGCCGCTCGGGCCTCGCCGCCGGCCAGACTTTCCCCAGCCTGCTCGGCGCGCGGACGGTCCAGGTCGCCGACCTAGACGGCAACGGCAAGAACGAGGTCTATGTCCTCTCCGAGCAGGAGAAGCAGATCGGCCAGAGCGAATGGGCGCGGGGCCGCCTGAGCTTCCCGACCCCGCTTCCCACCGTGGGCGAGCCGGTGGGCATGGACCTCGCCGATCTCGATGGCGACCAGATCCCCGAGATCCTGTACATCACGCGCGTCAAGCCCGGAGGCAACGCCAAGGATTCGTTCGAGCTGCGGACGTTGACACGAGCGAAATCGGGGACGTTCCGTCCCTTCCGCTGGGGCGTGGTCGAGTCGGTCGCCTTGCCCGAACTGAGCGACGCGCCGGCCGCGCTGAAGGCCCTGGACGTCAACCAGGACCGCCAGGCGGACCTCATGATCTTCCCCCAGTACGGCTCACCCCAGTTGCTCCTGGGCCGCAGGGGCGAGCCGCCGCGGCCGTTCACCGCCAGCCTGGGGCCGCTCTCCAGCGCCTCGGCGGCGGCCCTGAGCCTGATGAACCTCGATGGGCCGGCGCTGCTGGTGGCTCAGAGTACCTTCGCACGCCGTGTCGCCCTCGATGCCAAAAACCACTGGGACATCAAGGACCAGTACAACTCCGAACGGAACGCGGCGCAGATCCTCGGCGCCGCCGCGCTGGATACCGACGGCGACGGCTCCAAGGAGATCGTCTTGCTCGACCGCTCGAGCAAGTCGCTGTTGTTCCTGACGCGGAAAGCCGGCGTCTACCGCCCCAGCGGCAGCCTCCTGGTCGGCTCGATCAACTTCCAGGGGATGCACGTGGCGGACCTCGACGGCGAAGGACGCGACGACCTGCTGATCGCCGGCAGTGATCGCTTCGGCGTGCTCCAGACCGGACAGAAGGGACAGCGGCTCAAGTCCATCGCCAGTTACGAGTCGAAGCGCAACGAGGCCAGGCTCTCCGACCTCGCCACCGGCGACGTCAATGCCGACGGCTGCCCCGACGTGGTCTATGTCGACATCGGCGAGCAATCGCTGGAGATCGCGACCTACGCCGGGGACCAGGACCTGATCCGGGCCATCACATTCAAGGTCTACGAGCGGAAGACCTTCCGGCATGGAGGCGACTTGATCGAGCCGCGCGACCTGGCCATCGGCGATGTCGACGGCGACGGCCGCGAGGACATCGTCATGATCATCCACGACCGCGTGTTGGTGTATCGCCAGGATCCGGGACCAGCCAAGGAAAAACCCAGCCCGAAGCCGCCGGTGGCGGTCCGAAGCCCACGCTGAGCGGCGATCCCGACTGCCTCGGCGCAGCTCAAGTCGACAGCTCCTCAGCACCGATGATCACGGTAAGGTGCGTCGTAGCGGCTTTACCGGTGCGGACCTTCGCGCTGATCTTGACGAATCCGGCGGAGCGAGCAAGATCAGCTCCTTGATCGATCGTCGGGCCGGCTGTGCCGGTCCGAAGTGGCTGGGAAGAGAAGCCGTCGATCCCGCTCGGCGGTCGAAATCCCACGGGTGTGCAGCCGGCACAGCCGGCCCGACGTCCCGGTTTCCGGGCGTCCATTCGAGGATGCAGGGATTCGAGGACACAAGCAGGAAGGGATCCAGGGATGGCCAAAGGCGCGCAGGGATCGCCAGGAGTCCAGTATGTTGTGACCGGGACGATGCTCGCCCTGGCCCTGCTGTTCCCGGTCGGCTTGATGATCTTCAATCCCACGCTGATGTTCGAGCGGGGATGGGAGCAGTACGTCGGGACCACCATCTACTTCTGGGCCGTCCTGACGCTCAGCCGGGAGCTGGTCGGGCTCTGGCGGAACGAGCGGGCCTTCGAACTGGCGCCCACGCTGCTCCGCCGGGTGGACACCGCCACGGGGCAAAAGACCCCTCACGACCGAGCGGTCGCCGCGGCCGAGGATTCCGGCGAGGATCGCCGCATCCTGCCCCGGCGCGTCCGGCAGTTGGTCAGATACGCCCAGGAGAGCCGCAGCCCCTCCGTGACCCAGCTCATGGAGGTCAACCGGGAGGGCTCCGGCCTGGACCAGGAGCAGGTCGCAGGACGGTTCACCCTGACGCGCTACATCCTCTATCTCCTGCCCGTAATTGGGTTTATCGGCACTGTCGAGGGGATCTCCAAGGCCTTGATGAGCATCAGCAAGGTGCTGCCGATGGTCAAGAACCTCGACGGGTTCCTGACCAACCTGACCGGGGTGACGGCGGCCTTGCAGATCGCCTTCGACAGCACGCTGCTCGCCTTGTTCTTGAGTGCGGCCTTGATGCTGGTCCAGACCCTGGTCTATCGCCGCTCGGAGGAGCTGTTGGCCAAGGTCGACCGCTGGGTGGTGGAGCATGTCCTGCCCCGGGTGGGCCGGGATCACCCGATGGTCGAGCGCCTGGCCGAGGTGATCGGCCCGCATCTCGACGAGCTCGGGGATAAGCTGACGCGGCTGCTGGAGCCGTCGGCCCGCTCGCTGCAGGAACAGGCCGCCAAGCTCAGCGACAGCCTGAGTGTCCCCATCGCGCAGTTTACCGCGGAAGTTCAGCGGCTCCCCCGAGCGTTGGCCTCATTCCAGCAAGGGGCCGAGACCATCGGCCGGATCGGCGCCGATCTCGAGGCGATCGGCTCGGCCAGCGAGTCGCTGCGCCGCGCGGTCGGCAGTCTCTCCCGGATCGAGGCCGCACTCGGAGAGACCAGCACGACCCAGGCCCAGCTCGACGAGATCAAGCGGGGCCTGGACCGAACCGGGTTGGCGATCGAGGCGTTGGCCGGGTCGTGGTCGGCTGCCTACGAACGGTCCAGCCGCGCCACCCAGGAACAGCTCGCCCGCAGCCTGACCAGCCTCAAGGACGCCCTGGAATTGCTCAACGTGAGCATGGAACAGGGGAACGCCCTCTATCGGAACATCGTCAAGAAGCTCTTCGACGAGCGGACCGACTCGGCTCCGCATCGTTCGGAATCGATCCGAGTGGCTTAGTGCGGGCTGCGAAGCGGGACGGGGTGTGCAAGGGCGATCGGTCCTCGGCTTCCCTGACCACTGACCACTAACCACTGGAGTTCACGATGCGTCGCACACGGCGAGGCGGGAGTTCGGCCCTGGAATTCGGCGGCTCGGGCGAGGATTCCTTCGTCGCCGTCGTGGTGACCAAGCTCACCGGGGCCTTGCTCTTCATCCTGTTGCTGGCGATGGTGATCATGGCGCTGCTCCCCAAGGCGGCCGATCTGGATCCGTCGGGTCGGGACACGACCGAGTCCGACGCGGCCGGCCGGCGCGAGCCGCTTCAGATCGCGACGCCGGGCACCTTGCCCGATGCCGTGGCCGGCCGCCCCTATCTGGTCGCGCTGGCGGCGACCGGCGGGCGCGCCCGGCCGCGATGGTGGGTCGAGGGGAGCTTGCCCGCCTGGTTGACCCTGGACGAAGCGACCGGCCGGCTCGCCGGCACCCCCACGGAACCGACCGACGAGCCGCTGTCCCTCCGCCTCTTCGCGGGCGACGGCCGCGAGGTCACGGGTCAGGTGATCCAGCTTGCCGTCGTGCCCGCGCCGACGGCGCCCGCCGCCGGAGCCTGGTGGCGTCCCCAATGGCCGGCCGTCGCCTGGCGCGCCTGGCTCGAACAGGGGGTTGGCTTCCTGGTCCTCTGGCTCGTCCATCTCCTGGGCATGAATCTCTTGTCCAGCCTGGAGCGCCATTCCCTGGACCAGCTCGTCGCCGTGGACGGTCCCCAGGCTGGCCCCATCGCGGTGCAGCGTCGGTTCCTATCGTATCGGGTCCTGGTCCGCCTCACGACGCTCGCGGCGATGACCGCGCTGGCCGCATGGCTGGTCCTGTCACGGAGTCGGACGATGTAAGTCCAGGATCAGTAAGGAAATCGGCATCGCCTCCCTGCCGCCGGCTCACAGTGGCCCCTCGGCGGCGCACGGCCCATAACCCCTCGCTGGTCATCCACTTCGCATTTCCGTACTTTTTGTAAATTGTGTGGCCATGGCTTGCGCAACTGCCGCTAGTTCTCTTAGCATGGTGGGATGGGATTCCCACGCTCCCCTGGGGATGGCACACGACCAAGACCAACCGGCCTGGGGCCCGAGGATTAGGCGATGCAACGACTTCGTGTCACTCTGATCACCGCCGGGCTGGTCTCCGCCTTGGCGGCCTTGACTCTCAACTCGCTGGCACAGCAGCCCCCTGGCGGAAACGGTGGGCCAGGGCGTGGCGGTCGGGGCGGATTCGGTGGCTTCGGCGGATTCGGTGGCTTCGGCGGACCCGGTGGCTTCGGTGGGCCCGGTGGCGGGCTCCTGGGATTGGCTCAAAATCCGGCCGTCCAGGAGGAATTGAAGCTCAAAGAAGCCCAGAAGGCGAAGATCAAGAGCCTTGCCGACGAGGTGACCGAGCGCGGGCGCGCGCTCCGACAACAGTTCGGCATGGGCCGCGGACAAGGACGTGGAGGTCAGGGCGGAAATCCCAATAACAACGGCAACGCCGCCAATGGCGGCTTCGGTGGCGGCCAGAACCCCGGCAATGGCGGCTTCGGTGGCGGCCAGAACCCCGGCAATGGCGGCTTCGGTGGCGGCCAGAACCCCGGCAACGGCGGCTTCGGTGGCGGCCAGAACCCCGGCAACGGCAACCCGAATGGTCGCGGGGGAAGGGGCCGGGGGCAGATGGACCCCGAGACCATGCAACGGTTCGCGATGATGCGCGAGGCCACGAATGAACTCAACCAAACCGCTGAGCAGACCCTGGCGGGAATCCTCGGTCGTGGCCCCTATGCCCGGCTCAAGCAGATCGAGCTCCAGATGGCCGGTCCCAACGCACTGATGCGGCCCGACGTGCAGGAGAAGCTCAACATGGATGAAACCCAGATCGCACAGCTCCAGGAGCTGCGAGGCGAGCGGATGCAGGCTCAGCGCGAGATCGGTCGGGCTTTCGGCGAATTCATGAAAGCGGCAGGTCCCGCCCCGCCTCCGAGGAATAACGGACCGAACGACCCGGGAAATAACGGACAGAACGGCCCGGGAAACAACGGGCAGAACGGGCCAGGAGGCCGGGGGGGCCGTGGCCGGTTCAACGATCCGGCCTTCCGGGAGGCCATGCAAAAGTTCCGCGAACTCCCCGAGACCAAGGCGAAGATGGCCGAGTTCGCCAGCCAGAACGAGAAGCTGGACAACCAGTTCATGGCGATGGCGTTGAACCGGATCCTGTCCAGGCGCCAGAGCGCCAATTTTAAGAAGATGCTGGGGGCACCGGTCGACCTCGCGAAGATCCGCGGTGGCGGCGGCCCGCCGTGGGCCCGCAACGCCAATGCGAACGGAGCTGCCACGACCAAGTCGGGCTCGAGCAGCCGAGGCGCCGCCCAGGCCAGTTCGGACGGCAACGATACCGCGCAGGCGACCGCCACCAAGCCGTCGTCCGCGAGCAAGGGCACGGCGACCGCCAAGCCCAAGAGGAAGAGCCTGCGCGAGCTCCGTGGCATCCCCGATAAGTCGGACTAAGCGGTGTGTGCGGGGTCTGCCCCCAGTCGCCCGCCCGCTCGACAATTGCCGGCGAGCCGGAGCCTGGTCGTGCCCTCTCGACCGGTGCTCGGCTCGCCGTTTCTTTTTCTCTCGATCGCGCCTCGGTTGAGCTTCCCTCCGGCGGGAGTCCATCGTATAAGCATCCCGAGCGAACCGGTCCGGTCGGCGGCCGGAATCGCTGGAGGAACCCAGTCCCTGGGTGAAACTTGGGGACACGGGATCGCTTCGGTTCGGGGCGGAGGAGCCCGATCATGCGGCATGGATGCATCATGGCTCTCGCCACTCTGGTCCTCACCCTGTCTGGGGCGGGAGCACAGGCGGCCGACGATGAGGTCATGGTCCTGGATGAGCGCATCGGCATCCGCACCGCGCCCATCTTGCTCCTGGCCCGGCCGGACGTCCAGCGCGAGCTGCACCTCGATCCGAAGCAGGTCGCCGGCGCCCGGAACACGATCGCGCGCCTGCTCGAGGAGGCCCTGCGATTGAAGAACCAGGCCGGCCCCGCCGTCGCGGCCCGGCGCGCGTCCATCGATGACGAGATGACCCGGTGGCTTGTGCTCAATCTCGCGAAGGATCAGCTCGCGCGTCTGCGCGAGATTGACCTCCAGTGGGAAGGCCCTGCGGCCATGGGCCGCCCATTCGTCGCCGAATACTTGAAGCTGACCGACGCGCAACACTTGACCGTCGATCGCCTGCTGGCGGCTCATCGCCAGGCGTACCGTGCGCGCGGGCGCCTCACGGCGGAGGAGCGTGCGACCTTCTCCAGGCAGGCGCTGGCGGTCCTCACTCCAGGCCAGCGCGAGCTCTGGGACCGGCTCCTCGGTCCGCCCTGCCGATGGACAATCGGGGGCCAAGCCAGCGGCTCCGGGAGTACGCCAAGACCGCCAGGGCTGGCCGGCCGGCCGCCCCGCGACGGTCAGTGATCCATCTTCCGATACCGGAACGGGGCGCACCGCCGCGGCGTTGATCCGGTGTCCTCCCCCAAGCTTGGAATACGTGGACTTACACTTGGAGCAAGCGCGGAGGCACCCTGCAAAAGTCGTAGGGTGGGTGAAACCCACCGATCATCAAGGCTGCCAAGGTCTTCCGTTGGTGAGTTGCACCAACCCTACAACTGTCAGACCGGGCTTCTGAGACAGACTCTTACACTTGGAGCAAGCGCGGAGGCACCCTGCAAAAGAAGTTGACCATCACCGTGGACGAGCCAGTCTACAATGGGTAGCACACCGTCATCGGGCGGCGGCAGATCAGTCGAATCATCGCCGCGGAACGAGTCATCCGTGGGTTGTTCGGGCCGTCCCAGGGCTCGCTGAAATCGTATTGGTTGTAGACAGCCGATTGCTCCAGGAAGGGCAGGATCAACACGCGCCAGCCATGCATCGGCTTACCAGTCGCGTCTGCGATATAAGAGTCTGTTCCTAAGGGTATCTGAGCCCCCGAATGGGGGCGGTGGTCAATAGCCAGGGGCGGTAGCCCCTGGGAGAGCGTTCCGGCGCCTCCCCTTGGAAGAGC
>JAJPJC010000100.1 GCA_021324445.1 Isosphaeraceae bacterium | reverse complement strand
TGACCCCATCGTGGCCTTACCAGCCCGACGCGCCAGCGCGGATCACCGGAGGTCGTGCAGCCCATCCGGAACGACCCTCGCTGGCGCTTCGGGCTGGTAGGGGGAAATATCCGCGCTGTCGGTGGTTTCGGCTGGGTTTCCACACACCTGTCGCCAAATGGGTGGTCGCGGAACGGACTTGGCTTCGAAGGTGCAAGTCGGACGAGAACCACCTCCTCTCATCGTCCCCAGATCCCATTCAAGTTTCCCCAGCCCAAGCGCCGATTCCCCCGATACGGCGCAGGATTTTCGCCGAAGAAACCGCAGCAGCGGACGAATCTACGAAAAAGGCACCATGCCGGGACGGCGGATGAGGGGGCTGACCATGGGTCTGGATATCGCGCTGGGTGTTCTCATCCTGATCGCCGCAATCCGCGGTTGGATTCAAGGTTTCGTCTACCAAGCAGTCCGGATCGCCGGCCTGGTGGCCTGCGTCTACCTCGCGGATCCGGTTCGCGACAACGCCAAGCCGTATGTTCTTCCCTATCTCCCCACCATCCAGCCGGAACTCGTCGATCGCCTGCTCTGGTGGGTCTCCGCCGCCGTCAGTTATGTGGTGCTCGTGGGACTGACCACGCTGGTGATCAAGATGACGCGCCGGCCCGAGATTCCCGGCCTTCCGCAAACGGGTCGCCACGACCAGTCCGCCGGATTCCTGTTCGGGGCCGCCAAGGGCGCGTTGATCGCGGCGTTCCTGACGGCGGGTATCCAAAAATATGCCCTGAAACAGATTGCGACGATCGCCTGGGCTGATGAGCAGGTCAAGTCGTCGTGGGCCCTGCGTTGGAACGCGGAGTATCAGCCGGCCGCGAAGGTCTGGTCGTCGGTCCCCGTGCAGCATTTCGTCAACCACATCCAGCTCATGGGCTTGCAGCATCCGGCCGAGGTGGCCCTGGATCGGAAGATGGGGGAGCATCCTCCCATTCAGACCGCCAGGCGCACCGGCGATCGGGAAGTCGCCGGGCCGGCGCCACCCTCAGGATCCCAGCCGGGAGCCGGCGCTTCGGAAGTCGAGAAGGCCGTCGAGGACATCAGGGCCACGCTCGATGCGGTGGCCAAGTCCCCCAATTGAGGTTGACCGGATCATCGGCACGGGCCACACTCTCCCAGCCAGCCTCTTGGCTCAGCATGCGGAGGTTCCACGGGAGGGAGCCCGTGTGGATGTTGCGTGGAGACGACTCGGCGCCGGTCGCGGCGCGTCCATGGCGCCGCTGGGTGGTCGACGCGCTCATCCTGGGCCTCTACTTGACTTTGCGCGGCTATCACAGCTTTGACGGCGACCAGGCGTATCGACTCCCGTTGCTCCTGCGCCGGCAAGATCCGAGCCTGTATGCCGGCGATCCCTTCGTGGAGGCGCTGGAGGCCTTCAACCCCCACCGGGGCTGGTTGATCGTCATGGACGCCGTGACGCGGCCCCTCGGGTTGGCGCCCGGTCTCTTCGTCTTGTTCGTCCTGACGTTCCTCGTCACGTGCCGTGCGGTCGACCGGCTGGCGCGCGCGGTCTGGCCGGAGTTCGCCGGGCGCGTGGGCTGGGTGGCGGTCGGGCTCATCCTGGCGGCGAAGGCGGGCAACATCGGGACGCACCATCTCTTCGAGGCGATGGTGCTGGATCGCCTCTTCGCCTCGGCCCTGGGCTGGCAGGCTCTGGCGGAGGTGGTGTGGAATCCCGGCAAGGAGTTGTGGCGGCCCGCGGTGATCCTCGGCCTGGCCACCTGGGTGCACCCTTCCATGGGCTTGCAGCTCGCGATGGTCCTGGGGTCGAGCTGGGTAATCTGGTCGATCGTGGACCAACCGAAGGCGGGGCGTCCGGGGAAGGCGATGTTGAGCCTGGCCTGGCTGGCTCTGGCCGTCCTCCCCGGTCTGGCGATCAACCTGCCGCGCGGTGCCACGCTCCTCGGCAGCCTGTCGCATGAGGAGTTCTGGCTCTTGAGCGTCGAGCTGCAGAACCCCCAACACATGTTGCCGCACCTCTGGCGGATGCCCCAATGGCTCTCCTGGACGTGCTATGTCGTCCTGGCCGCGTTGCAACTTGCCGGCTGGGGCCTCGGGCACGTCTCCCGGACCAGTCGGGCCGCCGGCGCCGCCGCCGGCGCGGAGGAGACCTCGCCAACCTGGCCGCCGGCGCGGCGCCGGCTGGCGATCGTGCTGGCGATCATCCTGGCCGGTCTGGGTGTCGCGTGGTTTGCCATCGAGGTCTTGCACCAGGTCCAGGTCACGATCGTCCAGCCATTCCGGATGGCCACGCTGGCGCGGGGAATCGCGCTGATCCTCATTGCCGGCCGGCTGGTCGCCCTGTGCCGGTCCGGCGGCCTGATGGGTTGGTGGCGCGCGACGCTCCTGGCCATGGGATTCCTCGGCGACTGGCGGCTGGTGATCGTGACGATTGCCGAGCTGTCCATCTCGGCCCTCCAGGCGATCCGGCTAGCGCGGGCTGGACGAGCCTGGCCGCGCGGCTTGGAAGTGGCCGTCTTCTGGGGCGTCTTGGCGGTGGGCCTCAACTTCCTGGGACACCACGACACGGAATCGGGCCATCTTCCCCTGCTGGTGGCTCTGGGCATCGGTCTGCTTCTGGGTTTCTGGAGCCGCCAGCCCCGGCGCGAGCGGTCGGTTCGCGTCGGAGGTCGGCTCGGGGCGTCACTCGGCGTGCCCGCGGCTCTGGCCGCGGCCTGGCTCGTGCCGCTGGGCGCGCTCGGGGCTGCGGCGATGCCCGGGGATCACCCGGCGGCGCGCCATGTTCTGGTCCGAAGTCTGGTCGACCGGTGCCGGCTGGCGGCCGTGCCTCTGGACGATCTGGAGCGACTGGCCCTCTGGTGTCGCGCGCATACGCCAACCACGGCTCGGTTCATCGGCCCCCCCGGACCGAAGACGTTCCGACTCTGGTCGCGGCGGAGCCTGGCCTTCAACCGGGCCGCCAGCCCCTATCACGCCGCGGGATTGGTGGACTGGTTCCATCGGTTCCAGGAGCATGTCGACTTCCACGGCTCACCGGCCGAATTCGTGCGCGCGTACCTGGTCGATCGTCATCGCTTCGAGGCGCGGTATCAAGCGCTCAGCGACGACCAGCGCGCCGCGATGGCTCTCCGTCAGGGAGCGGCCTACGTGGTTGCCGATGCACCGGTGGTCCACGACGGACCCGCGAACTCCGCCGGATCGGTTGGCCCCCTCGAGCTGCTCCACGTCGAGGGACGTTACGCCGTCTACCGGGTCCGAGCGGTGGAGCTGGTCCAGCGCCACCGGTAGCGCAGCCGCTGGGTGAATGTCGCCGGTTCGAGCTTCGCCAGGGCTTGGACCCGCGTCGCGTGCCGGCCGGCCTCGGCCAGGGCGAGCGTGGCGGGCGCCTCGGCGATGAGTTCCAGACGACCGCGATCCGGACCTACGGGGTCCCAGGCGATCCGGCTGGGATTCGCGTCGACGAGGGCCCCGCTCGAAACCCCGACCCAGTAGCTCGCGGCCAGGCTCTCGAGCGGAGCGCGGCAGCGGTCGGCGACGTCGAAGTCGATCTCGAGCCAGTCGGGCTGCCCGGGATCGCCGCGAAGACTCACCGCCGCCGAGAAGTGATGCGGGAACGACCGGCCGGTCAAGAGGAGGCAGAGCCCCGATCCCTTGGCCGGCTCATGCCGGTGGATGTCCTGATACAACGGGCTGAGGACACGCCGGGCGTCGTCGCGCTCCGGGTCGCTTTCGACGGCCTGCGTCAGCGCGATCGAACTGCCCTGAGAGGGTTCCAGGGAATGAGTCCAGCGATCGCCCACCCGGGCGAAGACCAGCCGCAGGCCCAGTCCGGACAGGACGGCCCGGTCGTCGCCTTCCTGCCAGGACAAGTCCAACGGGGATTCCCTCGCCACGGCGTGATCCTGCCTCGCTCACCCGGATTACGCCCGTGCCAGGTCCGCACTCCCCTTGGCGAGCTTCATCCGGAGGTAGGCCTCGATGAAACCGTCGATCTCGCCATCGAGCACGGCACGGGGGTTGCCGACCTCGTGGCTGGTCCTCAGGTCCTTGACGAGCTGGTACGGCTGGAGCACGTACGAGCGGATCTGGTTGCCGAAGCTGACGTCTCCCTTCTCGTCGTACTTCTTGGCGTACTCGGCCTCGCGCTTCTCTTCCTCCATGCGGATGAGCTTGGCTTTGAGCAGGGCCAGGGCGTTGGCGTCGTTCTTGTGCTGGGAGCGTTCGCTGCGGGATTCGGCGGCGACCCCGGTGGGGAGATGCGTGTAACGCACCCCGGACTCGGTCTTGTTCTGATGCTGGCCGCCGGGTCCCCCGGAGCGGAAGACGTCGCGCTTCAGGTCCTCGTCGCGGAGCACGATGTCGATGGTCTCGTCGACTTCGGGCAGGACGTCGACCGAGGCGAAGGACGTGTGCCGCCGCGCCGCGGAGTCGTACGGGCTGATCCGCACCAGGCGATGGACCCCCGTCTCGCCGCGGAGGTAGCCGTAGGCGTATTCGCCCTTGATGTGCAGGCTCACCTCCTGGACGCCCGCCGCGCCGCCGTCCTCGCGGTCGGTGATCTCGGCCTTGAACCCCTTGGACTCGGCCCACATCAGGTACATGCGCATCAGCATCTCGGCCCAGTCGCACGCCTCGGTCCCGCCGGCGCCCGCGTGGATCGTCACGAAGGCGTTGCAGTGGTCGTTGGGCCCGCCGAGCATCGAGCGGAACTCGAAGGCCGTGAAGTCGGCCTCGGCCTGCTGGCACGCCGCGCGGACCTCGTCGTCGAACTCCCGCGTGCCGGCTTCCTCGGCCAGCTCGATCGAGGCCTCGAGGTTCCCGGCCTGGCGGACCAGGTCCTCGAAGGGCTTGAGCACGGTGTTGAGGCCCTTCAGCTCCGCGATGATCTCCCTGGCCTTCTCCTGGTCATTCCAGAATGTCGGACTGGTCATCTCCCGCTCGAGGGCATCCCGGCGCTCTTGCTTTTCGCCCAAGTCAAAGAGAGTCTCGCAGGTGGAGGATCTTGTCGATGACGCCCTTGGCCGTTCGCTTCAGCTCGGGATCCACGGGAATGACTCCTGATCGGGAAATTGGACGTAGGTCAGGCTGTCCAGACTGACAGGGTCTGACCGTCAGGCTGGACAGCCTGACCGACATTCGTACCGGCGGAATACATTAGAACCGATCGGGCGATCGTGGACTAGCCGAACCTCGACTCGGGCATCGCGGGATCGACCGTTCGCGGGAGTCAAGGCGATGACGGACAACCCGGATCGGATCGGGCGGACCCCGGCGATGATCGGCCGCCTGGCCCCGTCGCCGACGGGCGGCCTTCACCTGGGTCACGCCCGGACCTTCCTGATCGCCTGGCTGGCGGCGCGGTCCCAGGGCGGGCGCATCATCCTCCGGATAGAGGACCTCGATGCGTCCCGGGTTCGCGCCGGGGCGCGGCGGACGGCGCTGGTCGACCTACGCTGGCTGGGGCTCGATTGGGATGAGGGACCGGACATCGGTGGTCCGTCGGCGCCTTATGTCCAGTCCGAGCGACTCTCCTTCTACGATTCGGTCCTCGATCGCCTGAAAGCGATGGAGAGCATCTATCCGTGCACGTGTACCCGTGCCGACATCGAGCGGGCGGCCAGCGCGCCGCACCCGGAGGACGAAGGGCCGACCTACCCCGGAACCTGTTCCCAACGCCTCGCCGCCGACGCGGAGCGCCTGGGGGATCGTCCCTTCGCCTGGCGGTTCCGCGTGCCCGCGGGGCCCATCGCCTGGGACGACCTGTTCCTCGGTCGAGTGGAGCTAGATCCCAGGCGTGCGGGCGGAGACTTCCTCGTCGCGCGCCACACGATCGGTCCGTCCTACCAGCTCGCCGTGGTGGCCGACGACGCCGCGATGGGGGTCAACCAGGTCATTCGAGGCGCCGACCTCGTCCCCAGCACGCCGCGCCAGCTTCTGCTCTATCGCCGGCTCGGCTGGCCCGAGCCGGCCTTCGGACACGTGCCGATGGCCGTCACCCCCGACGGCCGCCGCCTGGCCAAGCGCGACGGCTCGCTCAAGCTCGCGACCCTCCGCGAGGCCGGCGTCGATCCCCGCGTCCTGGTCGGATCCCTGATCCACTCCTGCGGCTGGTCCGAATCGGTCGTCCCGACGACACCCCGGGAGGGGATCACTCGCTTCGACCCTGCCTCACTCCCCGCCACACCCTGGGTCGTCACCCGGGAGTGGCTCGATTCGCTCGTGCCTGCGGGAAGCTCGGGGTCTTGAAGGGCGGCCTGGGCGAGGGCCGCCTGCTCGTGGACGCCGAGGCTGTCGGGGAAGCCTGACCACGGCGCGCCCGAATTCGCCTGGATGGTCTGGGCCTGGCGAAAGAGCGGCGTCGTCCATTACAGTTTCCATTGAACCCCCGCAGCGGCACCGCATCCGCTTGAGTTGAGAACCGGAGGCTTTCATGACGACCCGAGCGATCCTGCTGCCTGGCAAGGCTCTTCTCCTGACCGCCGTGGCATTGGGGAGCGTCCTGGGACTGGCGGCCGGCCAGCCACCAGGAGCCCAGCCCCCGGGGCCGAGTCCGGTCCAGTCCCCGTATCCGGGCCCGGAGAAGCCCGACCTCTGGCTCCTGGCCGGGCAGTCCAACATGGCCGGCTATGGGTTCGTGAAACAGGCCCCCCAGCCCGACCCGCAGATCCGGTTTTTCGCGTCGAACAAGACGTGGGTCGTGGGCCAAGAACCCAGTTCCAGTCTGTTCTATCCTCACGGGAACCCGCAGGGGATGAGGCCCGACGCGACCAGGTCCACGGCCCGCGGGACCGGACCGGCGCTGTTCTTCGCCCGGTACCTCCGCAAGTATGTGGATCGGCCGATCGGCGTGATCGGCGTGGCTACCGGCCGTTCCCTGCCGAAGGTCTGGGACCCGGACCTCCGGGACAAGGCGAGGACCTTCAGCTACAGCCACATGGTCCAATGGATCAAGCAAGCCGGCGGCTACGGCAACCTCAAGGGCATGGTCTGGTATCAAGGCGAGAGCGATGCGCAAGAATTCCCCTCGGATTCGCAGCACTACGAACAGAACCTCGCGAAGCTGGTGGACCGGCTCCGGCGGGACACCGGCAACCCCGAGCTCCCCGTGATCGTCGTCCAGATCTGCCGCGTGGTGACGAATGTCCTTCCCGGCCTGCCGGGCAAGAGCGGCGGGGGGGAAGAGATGGCCGACGCCTTCGCGACCTATTCGCGCGCCTGGGAAGCCGTGCGCGAGGCCCAACGGCGGTTCGCCGCCCAGGGCCACCACGTCTACCTGGTCAGCGCCGCGGACCTCTATCCGATGTCCGACCCGATCCATCTCGATTTCGAAGCCTTCCAGCGCCTGGGACCCCGGATCGGCGAAGTGGCGCTGTCGCAGGTCTACCAGCTCCCGGGGCACGCCACCCCGATCGCGCTGGAATCCCTCGAACTGACCGACACGCTCGATGATTCCACCCACCAGCCCATTCGGGAACGATCCACGATCCGGGTCCGGTTCCGCGGCGTCAACGGCAGGCTCCACGCCCAGGGCAACCCTTCCGGCTTCGAGCTGCGTTTCCCGGGGATCAGCCCGGAACGGGCCCGGGCGAGCGTGCCCGTGATTTATCGCGTCGACTTCGACCCGGCCGATCCCGCCGTCGTCTTGCTCCGCACGACGGGGGGGATCGTCCCGAACCTCAACACCCACCTCGTTTACGGCGGCGGCACGAACCCGGCCTGCAACATCGCCGACGACAGGGATATTCCCCTTCCCGCCTTTGGACCCCTGAGGGTGCCTGGGTGAACGCATGAGGACGAGATCATGAAAGTCACTCGGTGCGCGACCGCGGTCGTCGAGGCCAACTACGACTATACCTATGTGCGAATCTACGCCGACAACGGCGTCTACGGGACGGGGGAGTGCTTCTTCGCGGCGGGGCTCACGGCGGCCCTGCGCGAGATGTTCCGCCTGCTCATCGGCCGCGACCCGCGCGAGGTGGATCGGCTGGCGCGGCTGCTGTGGCGCCAGGGATCGGGAGCAGGGGCGGTCGCCGGGTATCTCTATAACGCCGTCAGCGGCATCGAGGCTGCCCTCTGGGACTGGTTGGGCAAGAGCACCGGCTTACCCGTGTATCAGTTCCTCGGCGGAAAGGTGCGTGACCAGGTACGCGTCTACGCCGACTGCCACGCCGGCGATAACCTCGAGAGCTGGGGCCCGATGCTCCTGCCGCGCCGACCCCGGTGGTTGGCCGAGGCCCTGGCCCACACGGCAGGCGACGGGGATCGCTACGACCCCGCCCGGTATCGCCGCCGTGCCGCCCAGATGGTGGCCGCCGGCTTCGACGCCCTCAAGTTCGACATCGACTCGATCGTGATCCCGACCGGCGAGGAACTGCATCGCCCCCTCCACCGCCGGGAGATGGACCGGATGGTCGAATGTGTCGCGGCCGCACGCCAGGGCGCGGGAGACCACGTGGACCTGGCGGTCGACTGCCACTGGCGGTTCGCGCCCTCCGAGGCGATTCGCATCGCCAGGGCGCTGGCTCCGTTCCACCTGATCTGGCTCGAAGACCCCTGCGCGCCCGAGAACTGGCGCGACATGAGCGAGATTCGCCAGGCGGGGGGCTGCCCCATCCTCACCGGCGAGAACCTCAACCGTCGTCACGGCTTCTGGGACTTGATCACCCAGCGCGCCGTCGACCTCGTGGCGCCCGACTTCCAGAAGTGCGGCGGCCTTCTCGAGGGGAAGCGCATCGGCGAGTTGGCCGAGCTCCAGGGCATCCGGGTCGCTCCTCACAACATCGCGTCGCCTCTGGGCACGATCGCCAGTGCCCATGTTTGCGCGACCCTGCCCAACTTTGTCGCCCTGGAGTTTCATGGGAGCGACGTCCCGTTCTGGAACAACCTGGTCCGATTCCCGGATGGTGAGCGGCCGGTTATCGAGAACGGCTGGATTGCGATGACCGGAGCGCCCGGCCTGGGCTGTGAGCTCGACGAGGATGAGGCCCGCAAATACGCCAAGCCCGGAGAAGGCTTCTTCGAGGAGTGAACGGCCACCTCCGGAAGCTGCTCGATCCAGGCACGAACGAGCTGCAACGCGTCCTGATCGACGACCGACGAGGCGAGGGGCGGCATCCGGCCGGGTCCCAGCACCGACATCCGGTGAGGGATCAGCGATCGCCGCGGGTTGCCGGGCGCGATGAGCCGGGCATCGGGGATGCCGAGGTCCCCTTGCGCGGGGCGAGCTTGGATGGTCCCCGTCGCGGCGAGGTCGAGCGTCCAGAGCAACTGGAACTCGGCGTTACCGCCCCCGAAGGCGCGATGGCAGTGCGCGCAGTTGGCGTGGAGATAGGCGCGTGCGCGACGATCCAGGCTCTGGCGCCGGTCCTGAGGATCGGCCAGCCGCGGCAGCTCCTCGGGCGGTGCGGGCAGGGGTTTCGTGAACAAGCCCAGGTGCTCCCACGTGCGGATCTGGTTGGCGACTTGCCCGTGTCGTAGTCGCCGTAGAGGTATGCCCCGACGAGTTCCTCAAGCCGAGTGCCGCGATAGATGGAGCCGCCGGTGATCGAACGCGCCTCGGCGTGGCTGTGTTCGACGATCGGCGGTCGGATCGGCGTCGGTCCGCGCTTCTGCTCGGGGCGGAACGGGTGGGATCCCTCCATGACGTTCCAACCGTAGTTCCCGCCCCGCTCGGCCAGGACGATCATTTCCCAGAGATCTTGCCCGACGTCACCGACCCACACCGCGCCCGACCGGCGGTCGATGCTGAACCGCCAGGGTTGTCGCAGGCCGTAGGCCCAGATCTCCGGGAGCGCGCCCGGGACATTCCGGAACGGGTTGTCCCTGGGGATTCCGTATCCCCGACCCTGTTGCGGGTGATCGACGTCGATACGAAGGATCGAACCCGAGGCATCGCCGAGATCCTGTCCCGCTGCGGTCCCGCCGCCGGCGCCGGCGCCGATGTACAGGCAGTTGTCGGGTCCGAAGGCCAGGCAGCCTCCGTCATGCCACCGCGACGGCCACTCGTAGACGACCCGTTCGGTCCGAGGATCGCATCGGGGTGGGTTGGTGCCGCTCACCTCGAACCGAGAGACACGCATGATTCGCGGTCGACGTCGGATCCGCCCGACTCCAGGCGCCGGGGCGGGTCGGGCTGACCCTGCTGGAACGCGTAAAGTGCCATGCGGCGGGCGTCCTGGCCGACAAAAATGGACACTCCTGGGCGATCACCACCTTTTGGACCACCCGTCGCACTGCCGAGCGGGAGGGGACGGATTCACCGCGGAGACCGCGGAGACCGCCGAGGAACACGCCCAGGAGACGACCGCGAGCGCATCGGGCTCCCGTCCCCCGGACCCCCCGACCCGCCCTCCTGGCTCTGGCCCCATCTCTGCGGTCTCTGCGATCTCCGCGGTGAACCTCGGGTCTCCATCGCGACTGTCTCCGCGGTCAGGCCCGTGGTACCACGGTGGTGATCGCCGAGACGTGTCCAAGAATGCACCGGCGGGTCGCGGCCGACTAAAGGGGATGAAACGGCGTCACGTCCAGCCCGTCTTGATTCTTCCAGAGGACTTCCTAGTTGGGTGAGAAACCCGGACAATTGCCGAGGCCGAGGTCGTTGATCTCGAGACTCCCATGGGCCAGCTCGATGACCTTCAACCGGGTCAAGGGCACTCGATTTGCCGGCATGACATCGCAGAGGATCCGCTTGCCGTCGTGCGACCATTCCGGTGATCCGCATCGGAGGAGTCCCGGGCCCGGCTCATCGGCGATCAGAGTCACTTCGCCATTCTCGACATCGAGCAAGTCCAAGCCCAGCCGCCCGGTCGCTACCCTCGGCGTCATCGGATGTCGCTTGAGCTGCTCGACGAGACGGCTGACCCAACGGCACTGGTCCGGCAACCGCGCCCAGAATCGGGCCTGGCTGCGGAAGCCGGCGCTGTGCCCCAGGCAATCCGATCCGATCGGCTCCCTCGTTCTTCCGCCGCGGTTTCGTCCGCGTTTCCTCGGCGATCTCCGCGGTCTCCGCGGTGGATTTGCGGAAGTCGACCCATCAATCGAAGCGTGACGGAAAACTGGTTTTCCCCAGTCCCCGAAACTCGCCGCGTTCCCGTTTCGCCCCCGGAGGACCCCATGCCCCGCCCATCCCCGACATCGGGCCCGGCGCCGGGGAATCCCGGATTCTCCCCTCGCACGGGGCCCTGGAAGTCGTCAGAATAACCCCCATGCCCGCCCCGCCGGCCAGGGATGCGGGTCGGGGAGGGAGGGGATCGATCCCCGCCGTGAGAGGCCCCCGACCCGCGCCGGCCGGCGCCATCGCCGCGCCAGGACATCCGATGAACCGCTTCGCCTCCCGAGACCGGCCGCGACCGCCCGGGGCCGCGGGCCGACTCGGCCCGCTCGAGGTCCTGGCGCTCGCGGCGTGGTGCGGCCTGGCCGCCGGCGAGCTCGAGGTGGCCGCCAGGTTCGGACACCGCATCCTCGGCCCGACCAACCGGCTCTTCTTCATGACCCGGCATTTCGTCTGGCTGGTCCCGCTGATCGACCTGGCGCTGTTCCTCGCGCTCGGGGCGGGACTGGCCCTGGCGACCCGACGAGGGCCCCGGCAGGCGGGGTGGTGGGGCCCCCGGCTGACCATCGCCCTGGCCCTGCTGCCGGCGCTGGCGCTGGTCGGCCCGCGGATCTACGTCGAGGCCTGGGCGCTGGTCGCGCTGGGGATCGGGTTCCGGGCGGCGCCGCTGCTCGAGCGGCACCCGGCCGCCGCGCGGCGATGGCTGGCGCGGACGGCCCCGGCGCTGCTGGGCCTGGTCCTGCTCCAGGCCGCCTGGACCCTCGGCGCCGAGCCGATCAAGCGGTGGCGCGAGCGGAGCCGGCCCCTGCCCCCGGCCGGCTCGCCCGACGTGCTGCTGATCGTCCTGGACACCGTGCGCGCCGACCGTCTCAGCCTCTACGGCTATCCGCGGCCGACCACCCCCCACCTCCAGCGCCTGGCGGCGCGGGGGGTCCGCTTCGACGAGGCCCGCGCGCCGGCGCCCTGGACGCTCGCCTCCCACGCCAGCTTCTTCACCGGCCGCTGGCCCCACGAGCTGGACGTGCGCTGGCTGGCGCCGCTACGGGCCGACTTCCCCACCCTGGCCGAAGAGCTGGGCGCCCGCGGCTATGCGACCGCCGGCTTCGTCGCCAACGCCGGCTATTGCTCGTATGACACCGGCCTGGATCGCGGATTCACTCACTTCGATGATTACGTCTTCGCCCGGCCCGCGACCCTCCGGACCGCGCGGCTGGTCGACGCCGCCGTGAAGTCGTTCACCGAGCTGACCCTCCCCCTCGACGCCGGCTGGTTCCATCGCCCGCGCGCCGCCGTGGGGGACTGGTTCTTCCGCGACGAGCGCAAGAGCGCCGAGCGGATCAATCGCGACTTCCTGGACTGGCTCGACCGCCGCGAGGCGGGGCGGCCCGCCTTCATGTTCCTGAATTACCTGGACGCCCACACGCCCTACCTGCTCCCCCCGGGCGCTCGCCGCCGCTTCGGCGTCGCCCCGGAGTCTCGGGGCCGGTTCCACAGGACCTTGATGGATTGGAGCCTCCTCGATAAGCAGCGGTTGCCCCGGTCCTATCGGAAGCTGGCCGGCGACGCCTATGACGATTGCGTCGCCTATCTGGACCAGCAGATCGGCGCCCTCTTCGACGAGCTGGAGCGCCGCGGCGCGCTGGAGCGGACGCTGGTGATCATCACGTCCGACCACGGCGAGGGGCTGGGCGAGCATGACCTGTTCATGCACGGCGAGAGCCTGTATCGCACGGAGACCCGCGTGCCGCTGCTGATCCTGCCGCCGTCGCGGCGCCCGAGCGGGGCCGTGGTGCGCCAGACGGTCAGCCTGCGCGACCTGCCGGCGACGATCCTGGACCTGATCGGCCTGCGCGACGGATCGCCGTTCCCGGGCCGGTCGCTGGCCCGGTTCTGGACCGATGGCCCGGGCGGTGCGCCCGCCGTCGAGGCCGAGGGGGTGCTCTCCGAGGTGTCCGCGCCCAATCCGTCGGATCCCAATCACGGCCGGGCGCCAACCCATCGCGGACCCTTGGTCTCGCTGGCGGAAGGGGACCTGGTCTACATCCGCAACGAGGGGGACGGGCGCGAGGAGCTGTTCAACGAGCGCGACGACCCCGACGAGCTGCACGACCTCGCCCGAGAGGAGGCGATGGGCCCGGCCCTGGCCCGGCTGCGCGACCACCTCCGGCGGCTCGCGGCCGCCACCCCGGCCGCGGGAGGTGATCGGCGGCTCAGTAGCTATCGGACGAGATGACCTCGCCGTTGGACTTCGTGCCCAGGGACCAGTAGGTCGAGAGCGCGATCGAGCTCTTGAGGAAATGCACGCTCCGGTCGGCGAACAGGAAGTTGCAGCCGCCGGGATGGTCGCTCGCGCGCACCGTGTCCACCACGATCAGCAGCACGTTGGGCGAGCCGGCCGGCGGCATCGGCCGGCCCACCTGGCCCCGCGCCCGCAGCATCGGCCCGGCGAGGAACACCCAGCCGGCCTGGAGCAGCACCAGGGCCAGCAGGATCGGGAGGCTCAGCGCCATCCGCCGGCGCGCCGAGGCCGGATGGCGCTCCAGCATCGGGGCCAGGTGGATCGCGATCCCGAGGGCGACCATCAACCAGGCCTCCATGTAGATCTTGCGACCGGCCAGCCCCAGGGCCGGCAGAAGGGCCAGGACGATGATCAGCCGGGGGGCCCACCAGCCCGCCCGCCTCGGCCAGCGCCGCGCCGCCATCGCCAGCGGCGCCCCGATCGCGAGGAACAGCGCCAGGTCGATCAGCGGGATCAGCCAGGCGAAATGCCGGGTCATCAGGTAGAGCTGATTGATCGGGCTGAAGGCCCGAGAGCCGACGTGGGCGGCCACCTCGAGCTCGCCCCCGACCAGCCCGCACCAGGCCGAGAGCAGCAGCAGGTCGAGGGTGCCAAGTCGCGGTCCCCTCGCGGGTGCCTTCGCGCGGCTCTCGGGTTGGGAGATGAGAGTCTGTTCCGAAAGCCCCGGAGGGGCGGTGGTCAAGAGCCAGGGGCGTCAGCCCCTGGTGGACCGCGGAGCGCCGAGCCCCCCCTCTCTTCCCAGGAGCCCC
>JAJPJC010000031.1 GCA_021324445.1 Isosphaeraceae bacterium | reverse complement strand
GGGGCTCCTGGGAAGAGAGGGGGGGCTCGGCGCTCCGCGGTCCACCAGGGGCTGACGCCCCTGGCTCTTGACCACCGCCCCTCCGGGGCTTTCGGAACAGACTCTTACCAGACGGAGGGCGTTCCCATCCGGAGGGTGGTCGCCGGCTCGCGATCCGCGGAGGACGACAGGGATCCCCATTACGGTGGGGAACTCCGGCTCTTCGCCGGCGCTGGCGAGAAAGTCGACTTGCCGGCAAATTCCCCGGACCGCATGATGGTCGTCATCCCGGCTGGCCCAGATCCGAAGGAATCCTGTGATCCGTCAACCCATGACGTCCCGCCGCATTGTGATCCTGGTGCTGTTGGCGTTCTACGTCGTATTCCTCCTCGACCTCGCGCTGCTGCAATTCCCCTCGACAAACCCACGACCCAACGTCCTCCCCTTGCACTCGATCATCAGGGACCTGCGCCACGGGGATCGCGATCTCATCGTGAATTTCCTCGGGAATCTCGTCGCCTTCCTACCAATCGGGCTCATCCCTCCACTGGCCCGACCTCGCGCGACCGCGGCCTGGCACGTGGCCGTGTTCGCGCTGACGCTCAGCGCGCTGATCGAAGGGCTCCAGTATGCCTCCGGGCGGCGTGTCGCCGATATCGACGACCTGATCCTCAATACCCTGGGAGCACTCCTTGGGTATTTCACACTCCGATGGACATGCCTGCGTGGCATCATCAAGAATTCGGTCTGATTTCCTGTATTTGCGAGTTGTGAGTCGAGAACCAGCCAGCGCCTCAGGCACGACTCGCAGTTGGCCCAGGACAATCGTCGCGTGTTACTTGGCCTCAGGCTTGCCCCGAGGCTTGGGGGGTTGGGGTGCCGGCCTGGCCGCGCGGGCCGGGGTGTTTTTCTTGGGGTGGCCGGCCGGGGACGGGGGGGTGGCTTCGGCGTCCTTGGCCCGGAGCGCCTGGTCCTTTTCCCTGGGCGCGCGGGGTTTGGCGGCGCGGCCGGGAGTGGTGGATTCGGCAGGTTCGTGCTTGCGGGCCAGGGCAAAGGGGCAGATCTTGCGGAGCTCGCACCGGTGACACTCGGGCTCGCCTTCCACGCAGGTGTCGTTGGCCAGGTCCTCGAGCAGATCGAGGAATTCCCCGCCGCGATTCTTGGGGACGGCGCGCTCGAGGACGGCGCGGAGCTCGGCCACGGTGGGCTCGGAGATCCCCAGCCGCTCCAAGGCGCGCCGGGTGTCTTTGTCGATCGGGATGGCGTGGCCGCCCAGTGCCTGCTGAATGACGGTGGCCGTGACGTAATCCGACTGGAAGGCGTCGTAGGTCTGGAGGACCTTGAGGGCCTCCTTGAGCGGCTTCTTGGTCAGGGCGTCGAGGGTGAAGCCGTAGGTCCGGTTGTAGAGCTGGCGGAGGAACCGGCGGATCCGCCGCGCCCGCTCGGCGGGCTCGGGGATGCCGGCCAGGCTCTCCTGGATTTCCTCGAGGCTGCTGACCCGGATCTCGTTCCAGTCGAAGAACTCGTCGTGGAACCGCGAGAGGGCCTGATTGGCCTGTTCGCGGGTCGTCGCCTCGTGGCAGATCCCGTAGACGACGGCCTTGAGGACCGAGAGCCGCGCGGCGCTGCTGCGGTCGGCCTTGGGCTTGTACCGTCGCTTGAGCAGCGTGTAAACGTCGGTGAGGAACTTGGCCTTACTCTGTGTAGCCATGGTCCTATTCGATTCTGCTGGGTTGAAGGCGGAGCGGAGCGGAGCGGAGCGGAGCCGGTCGAGGCCGCGGGGAGGGGAGGCTCGGCGTCGGCTGGGACTGGCCGCGGTCGGCGCCTGGAGCGGGATCCGCGGCGTTGCCCCGGCCCCGGCCGGGAGGGGAGGGAGATTGCCGACCCACCGGGTTGACTGGGGACGTCCCCGCGGCGTCGCGGCCTCATGGCCCGGAGCCGTCCGCTCTCTCGCCGACGTCGGCCTCAGTCGCGAAATCGTTGACGGTTGCACTCGGAGACGGTCCCCTCCGCTGATCCGAGGCGACGGCTTCGTCGATGAGCCGCCCCAGCTCGATCGATTTCTTGACGCTGTCCTCGAGCTGGAAGCTCAGGATCGGGGTGAAGCGGGTCTGGAGCCGCGCGGCCACCCGCGCCTGGAGAAAGCCGGCGGCGTGGTTCAGACCCTCCAGCGCCCGTTTCTGTTCCGTCTGCGTCCCCATGATCGAGACCTGGACCTTGGCATGCCGCAGGTCGCCCGAGACCACCACGCCCAGGACCGTGACCGAGCGCACCCGCGGATCGGCGACCTCGAACAAGATGGCGGTGGCGACCACCTCGCGAATCGCTTCGGCCATGCGCAAGCTGCGGTGAGAGGGCATCTTCGTTTGTCCTTTAGTCCGTGGTCCGTGGTCCGTGGTCGGAGCCGCCGCTCCGCTGCGCCATCCTCGCCTCTCTTCGAGTCCCTCAGCATTCCCGGATCAGGCGAGTCAGCCCGCGTCAGCGAACCACGGACCACGGACCACGGACCAATCAGAGCGTGCGCCGGATGACATCGATGCGGTAGGCCTCAATGACGTCGCCGACTTTGACGTCGTCGAAGTTGCCGATCTTGATACCGCATTCGAAGTTCTGGGGGACCTCCTTGACGTCGTCCTTGAAGCGTTTGAGGGCGTCGATCGCACCCTTGTAGATCTCGCGGCCCTCGCGGATGAGCCGGACCTTGGCGGCGCGCTCGATGGTTCCCTGGGTGACGAAGCAGCCGGCGACAGTCCCGACCTTGGAGATCTTGAAGACCTGGCGGACCACGGCGCGGCCGAGGTGGACCTCCTTGACTTCGGGGATGAGCATTCCCTCGACGGCCTTCTTGATGTCGTCGGTGACCTGGTAAATGATGTCGTAGCGGCGGATCTCGATCTTCTTTTCCTCGGCCAGGCTCAAGGCGCGTTCCTCGGGGGCGACCCGGAAGCCGATGACAATCGCCTGCGAGGCGTCGGCCAGGACGATGTCGCTCTCGGTGATCCCGCCGACGGCCTTGAGGAGGATCCGCAGGGGGACCTCCTCGTTCTGGAGCTTGTCCAGCTCCTTGGTGAGGGCTTCGATCGAACCCTGGACGTCGGCCTTGAGGATGAGGTTGAGGCTTTTGACCTTCTTCTCGGCCATCTTGCTGTAAAGGTTCTCCAGCGTGACGGCCTGGCGGTCGGCGTGGGCGGCATCGCGGGTGCGGTTGCGCCGGGCCTCGGCGACCTCGCGGGCCCGCGAGATGTCCTCGGCGACCACGAACGCCTCGCCGGCGGTGGGGACGATGTCCAACCCGGAGACCTCGACGGGAGTCGACGGGCCGGCCTGCTCGATCAAGCGCCCCTTATCATTGAACAGGGCGCGGACGCGGCCGAAGCCGTCGCCGCAGACGATGACGTCGCCGACGTGGAGGGTCCCCTCCTGAACCAGCACGGTGACCACCACGCCGCGGCCCTCGGAGAGCGAGGCCTCCATGCAGGTCCCGGAGGCCGGCCGGGTCGGGTCGGCCTTCAGCTCGTGCAGCTCGGCGATGGTCTCGAGCGTCTCGAGCAACTTGGGGATGCCCTGGCCGGTCGTCGCCGAGGTCTTGACCACCTCGGTGTCGCCGCCCCATTCCACCGGGTGCAGGCCCTGCTGCGACAGCTCGCCGTAGATCTTGTTGATGTTGGACGGGGTATCGGCGTTGGGCAGGTCGATCTTGTTCAGCGCCACCACGATCGGCACGCCGGCCGCCTTGGCATGCGCGATCGCCTCGACGGTCTGGGGCATGACCCCGTCGTCGGCCGCCACGACCAGGACGACGATGTCGGTGACGTTGGCGCCGCGGGCGCGCATCGCGGTAAAGGCCTCGTGGCCCGGCGTATCGACGAAGGTGATCCGCCGGGAGTCCTCGGTCTCGACCTGGTAGGCGCCGATATGCTGGGTGATGCCGCCGGTCTCGGTGTCGACGACGTTGGTCTTGCGGATGCGGTCCAGGAGCGAGGTCTTGCCGTGGTCGACATGGCCCAGGATGGTGATCACCGGTGGGCGGGGCTGGAGCTTCTCCGAGGCGCTGGAGGCGGCGAACGACTCGAGCAGCTCGTCCTCGGCGGTGCGTTTCTGGACGACCTCCAGGCCGACGCCGAACTCCGCGGCCAGCAGGACGGCGAGGTCCTCCTCGATGGTGGCGTTGATGGTCAAGAGCTGGTTCATCGCCATCAGCTTGCGGAGCAGGTCGCCGGCCTTCACGCCGATGGCTTCGGAGAGGCCCCGGACGGTGATCGGGGGCTCGATCTCGGCGTGGGACTTGCGGGTCGGCGCCAGGGCGGTGCGCGGGCCGCCGCGGGACTTCTTGATCCCGGAGCGGGTCCGTCGCACTTCCTCCTCGTCGGTCAGCAGCGCGGTCGCGGGGACGGCCACACCGCCGCGGCGCTCGCCGGCGCGCTCGTTGCGGCGGGCGCGCCGGCCGGCGCGATCCGCCGCCGAGCCCAGGCGCGCGCCCTTGGACTTGCGCTCCTCCTCGTCGTCCAGCGGCACCGGCGGCAGCGCCGCCAGACCGGCCCCCGCGCCGGCGCGGCGCACCGCGGGACCGCCGGCGGCGGGTGCGCCGGTCCGGGACGCGCCGGGTGGCGGGCCGCCGCGCTGGGGTTGGCCGACCCCCCGGCCGGCCGCCGGGGCGCCGCTGCCCGGTGCCTGGAAGGCGTTCAGGCCACCGGAACGCATCAGGGCCAGGAGCTCGTCCCGGGTCATCGACTTCTCGGGGCGTTGGACCTTGGCCGATGGGGAGGAGGACGCAGCCCGGGACGGGCCGCTCGGCCGCTGGGGCGGTGCGATCGGGGCGGCCACCGAGGGCAGAGGCCGGCTGGGTCCGCGCGGGGCCTCGCGACGTCCGCCCCCGTCGCTGACCGCCTCACCGGGACGGCGTGCCGGCTCGGCCGGCGTGGCCACCGGTGCCGCCCCACGGGGGGGCAGCGTGGAGCGGATCCCCGCGGAGGACATGTACTGGTCCCGTTGGAAGGGTTGGCCGCCAGCGGCGGCCGCTCCCCCGGGTGCGCCCGGCCGCGCGCCCTGGGGCGGGGTCTGGCCGGGGCGCGGGCCGCCATGGCGCGTGTGGGCCGAGAGCGGGCCGCCACCGGCGGGCCGGTTCCCCGGGAAACCGCCCCCGGGGCGCGCCGCAGCGGCCAGTCCCGGCCGCCCCACAACCGGCGACCCGGCCGCCGACGGTGCGCCCGGGGCCGCGCCCGGCCCAGCCGGGCGCGCCAGGCCGGACGGGGAGGAACCCGGGACCAGGCGCTGGGGCGGCGGGCCGACTGTCCCCCCGGCCACTCCCGGTCCGCTCGGCCCGGCGGCCGCCGCGGCCCCGGCACCGGGACTGTGGGTCGCCGCCGCGGGTCGACCCGCGGCGGAGGCGGGGGCCGCACCGGAACCGAGAGCCGCCCGGCTCCCCGGCGACACGGCCGCCGAAGGCCCGGCCGGCGTCGTGGCCGCGCCGCTCGCACCGGCAGCGCGCAGGGTCGGGACCGCGGTCTCGGGCGCCGGTCCGGCTGGCCGGCCCGGCTCGACCATCCCCCGTGCCGGCGCCGCCGCGCCGGGCGCGGGCCCGACCCCTGGAGCCGTGGCCAAACGCGGAGCCCCGGCTTCCGTTCCGGCACCCGGCTGCTTCATCAACGCCCGGATCCGCTCCACCATCGCAGGGTCCAGGCTCGCCAGGGCGCTGACCTTGACGTCCAGACCCTCCTTCTGAATGCGTTCCAGCAGCTCATGGCTCTTCAGGCCCAGCTCTTTGGCCAACTCATGCACGCGCATCGACAAAGGGCAACTCCTCCCGGACACGGCTCCGGTCTCCCGGGCGACTCGACCCGGGTCTCTCTCGGGCTGTTCTCGATGATTGGGGACGGATCCCACCCGACTCGCAGGGGACTGGCTCGGCCGGCTGGCCCCCTTATTCACATTATAGCAAGCCGACGCGGTTGGACGGCCCGGATTGCCGCAACTCGGGCCGGCACCCCGCGGGGATCGACCCGGACGGACGGCGGGTTGGCAGTGGGACCGGATCCGAGCGGACCAGACCAGACCAGACCGGAGCGGACCGGACCGAACCGGACCGTCCTGGCTCAGTGCTTGGGGGTACCGCGTCGTTCCGGCAGGGATCGGCGGCGGGTTGGGTTGGGCTCCGGCTAGGTGACCTCGCCGGTGGGCTCCTCGGGCTCACGCGGGGCTCGCTTCGCACGTGGGGACGAGGGAGCTGTTGCGGCGCCGGGGCGGTCCGGTTGGGACGGCTCGGCGGGGGCTGGCGGCGGCACGGGCGGCCGGCCGGTTTCCCCGTGTTCGACGGCTTCGGTGACGATGCGGATCGCCGCGCCTTGATCGTCGTCGCGGGGTGGGGACGTCACTTCATGGCCGTGGCCGGTCAGCCCGGAGGACTCCACCGCCAGGGCCACGTCGTGGATCTCTTCGTCGCTGGCCTCGTCACGCTCCCAATCCGGAACTTCGTCGGAGGATAACTCGCCCCCGACCGCGCCGGCCGGCGCGGCGGGCAAGGCCGAGCCGGGTTCTGCGGTCGAGGTATCGGGCTGGGTCGGGTTCAGCTCGCCATCGGTCGCTTCGGCGGCGGCGGTGGCACCAGGGGCGGCCTCGTCGCCTTCCGGCAGGGTGCCCGGCTCCACGCCGAGCAACTCCTCGGCCGCGGCCCGCGACCCCTTGCGGCGGGGGAGCTCCTCGGTCTGCTCTTCAGCCAGGGTCTCCGCCCGCGCCACAATCTCCACGGCCTGTTCTTCGCTCAATCCTTCAATTGTGTTCACCAGGTCGGCAATCTCCATCACCGACAGGTCATCGTAGCTGAGGATCCCCTGTTCGACCAGTCGTTCCGCCAGCTCGGTGTCGACCGCCTCGATCCGCTCGAAGGCCTTGACCGCCTTCTCGATGACCTCATCGAGCTCCTCAGCCGTCATGATCTCGATGTCCCAGCCGACGAGCTTGGAGGCCAGCCGGACGTTCTGACCGCGGCGACCGATGGCCAGCGACAGTTGATCGTCGCGAACCAGCACGATGGCTCGGCCCAGCAAGTGGCAGAGCATGACCTCGTCGATCTCGGCCGGCTGGAGCGCATTGGGGATCAACACCTGGAGCGACTCGTTCCAGCGGACGATATCAATCCGCTCGCCCCCCAGCTCGTCGACGATGTTCTTGATTCGCGTGCCCCGCACCCCGACGCAGGCACCGACCGCATCCACCTTGGTGTCGATCGAGGTGACCGCGACCTTGGACCGATAGCCGGCCTCGCGGGCCAGGGCCCGGATGGCGATGATCTGGTCGGCGATCTCGGGGATCTCCAGCTCGAATAACCGGCGGACGAAGTCGGGATGCGTCCGGCTCAGGATGATCTTGACCCGCTGGCCGACCTTGCGGACATCCAGGATGATCGCGCGGATCCGCTCGTTGGGATGGTAGCTCTCCCCGGGGATCTGCTCGCTCCGGGGCAAGATGGCATCGGTCTTCCCCAGGTTGACGATGACCGCCCCGCCCTCGAACCGCTGCACGGTCCCGGTGACCAGGTCGCCCCGCTGGTCCTCGAATTCATCGAAGAGACTGTCCCGCTCGGCCTCGCGGATCTTCTGAATGATCACCTGCTTGGCCGTCTGGGCCGCGATCCGGCCCAGCTCGGCCGGGTCCATCTTGATGCCATCCTTGGTGGCATCAATGGCGCCGGAATCGGGGTCGATCCGGACCTCGATCTCGCCCGCTTCGGGGTAGTGCTTGCGGGCCGCGGTGGTGAGAGCCGATTGGATCCCTTCGAAGAGAATATCCTTGGAGATATTCTTGTCGCGGTGGATGCTATCGACGATGCGGACCAGATCGACGCTCATTCCTCTCCTCCGAGGCAAGCTCACGAGACGCGACGGCGGGCCGGTCGGATGCTCGGCCCCAGCCGGATCAGCGGCCACCGCCGGAGTCCCAAACCCCGGCGGTGCCAGGGGCTGGGATGCCTGCCGCGTTGTGCCGCGATGAGCATGACCTCCGTGAGGGTCCTCGACGGCCCAGATCGCACGAGATCTGGGCGCGGAGAGCGAACCAAGCCCCGGAAGGGCCGAGCCCGATGTGATAGCTCCTCCAGCCCCGGCCCAAGCGTTCAATCTAACACGTGGTTGACAGGGCTGTCAAGCCGCCCAACAATAGAAAGGTAATTGCCTTGAAGGGATTGCGGCGGGCAACCGGGGCGTCGCGGCCCGGACTGGGGGCGCCCTCGGGGCGGTGCCGGCCGTTCGCCGGCACCACGAGGACCTTGAACTCAGGGGTGATCAGGAGCCATGGGGACGGCCCCGCTTGATCAGAGATCACTGCGCCTGATCCTGGATGAGGCCGGGCTGCGGTGCACGCCGCAGCGGCTGGCCGTGTATGACCATCTATGCCGGGCGGCCCACCACCCGACGGCCGAGGAGGTCTATCACGCCGTTCGCTCGTCGATCCCCAGGATCAGCCTGGCCACCGTCTACAAGGCGCTGGAAGCCCTGGTGGCCGTGGGCGTGGCCACCAAGCTCACCGCTGGAGCCGGCGAGACCCGCGCGCGGTTCGATGCGCGGTGTGACCAGCACTATCATTTCCGTTGCCTGAGAACCGGGGCGGTGCACGACCTGCCCACCCCCTTCGATCCGGACCTGGTCGCCAAACTCGATCCCCAGCTCGGGGAGTATCTCAGCCGGCAGGGGTTTCAGGTCACGGGCTACCACCTCGAGTTCGTGGGCTATCACACCCATCGGGCCGCCGGCACCTCGGATCAAGGGGCCGGCGCATGAGGTCCCCGGGGCCGGAGGTCGCTCCCCTGGTCGACAGCCACGCCCACCTGGAGGATCCCCGGCTGCGCCGCGATTGGGACGCCGTCCTGGACCGGGCGCGGGGCGCCGGCGTGGTGCGGATCCTCGCCATCGGGACCACGGCCACCGACAGCGCGACGGTGCTCGAGCTGGCCAGGTCCCATCCGGGAATCTTCGCGGCGGTGGGAATCCACCCCAACCACGCGGCCGCTGCCGGACCGGACGACTGGCCGCGGATCGTCGAGCTGGCCGGCCAGCCCGGGGTCGTCGCCATCGGGGAGACCGGGCTGGACCGCTACTGGGACCGCACCCCCTTCGCCATCCAGCAGGAATGGTTCGACCGCCACCTGGAGCTGGCCCACCGGCTCAACCTGCCGGTGGTGATCCACTGCCGCGACTGCCAGGCCGAGCTGATCGAACAGTTGCGGGGACTGGGCCGGCCCGTCCGGGGAGTCCAGCACTCCTTCACCGGGAGCTGGGACGAGGCGCGGGCGTTCCTCGACCTGGGCCTGCACCTCTCGTTCGCCGGCATGTTGACCTACACCAACAAGAGCCTCGATCCCCTCCGCGACGTCGCCGCGCGCGTCCCCCTGGACCGCATCCTGGTCGAGACCGACAGCCCCTACCTCAGCCCGCACCCATACCGCGGCCAGACCAACGAGCCGGCGCGGGTCGCCCTGACCGCCCGCCGCCTGGCGGAGGTCCGCGGCATCCCCCCTGAGGAGCTCGCGCGGATCACCACCGAGAACGCCCGGCGGCTCTTCCAGCTCCCCGCCGGCGAGACCCTCTGAACGCGCCCCCTCCCCTCGCGCGACGCTGGAGCCCGCAAGGTTTGCCCAGCCATCGGCACCTCACACCAACAAACTTGAAATCCTTGGAAAAAGTGGATTGTTCTTACTCGACAGGGAGCAAGAATGCAAATTACATTCAAGATAGAAGGACAAAACGCCGGCCGTTCGGGGCGGCGCACCATTTGCGGATGAACCACTCGCGGACAGTTCACCAATTCGACCTGGCTCCAGGCGGCCACGTTCGGGAGAGCACCTCGTCATGGGCGGTCTCGGTCTGATCAAGCAGACCTGGGAGGCAATCCCGGTCCTGCTGCTTCTGCTGGTCGGGGGGGCGATCGCGGTTCCCAGCGGAGTTCGTCACCGGGCCTCGCGCGAGGACCTCCGGCAGCTCGCGCACAACCTCTCGCAGATCGTGCTCCGGGTGGTGGGCTACGCCGCGGCGCTGGCGATGGTGCAGGAGTGGATCGGGCTGGGGCCGGGCTTCGGTTGGTAAGAAGCTGGTTCAGGAAGCGGACCGGCTGGAATGGCACTTGCTGAAGGCCTGACCCTCCGAGGCGAGGGTTGCCGTCCGATCGCGGTGTTGGCTGTCGATCGTTCGAGCTTCAGGAGGTGCCGTTGCCTTCGATCCCGCTGCTCGGGCACGAGGCGCTCCAGGGGGGCGCGGGCCTCGCGGTCGCCGGGGCACTCGGCCAGCACCCCGCGCGCCAGAGCCGGGCCGCCTCGGCGCCGTCACCGCGCTCCGCCCCCAGCACCGCCAGGTTGCGCCGGGTTGATGCCCGTGGCTCCCCTCATCCAGGCTGCGATTGCGGAGGTCGGACCGATCGTGACCGTTCATGGAGCGCAGCCCGATCTCACCTGGCCGTTGGTGCGGACGCTGGTCGCGGTCCCGGAGGTCGACTCCACCAGCGATCGCGCGGCGGAATTGGTCCGCGCGGGAATCGTCGCGCTCCCGCTGGCGGTCTGGGCGCGTCGACAGTGGCGCGGTCGGGGGCGCGGCAGTCATTCGTGGTGGTCCGATGCCGGCAGCTTGTTGTTCACCCTGGCGATCGACCCGGCGACGCATGGCCTGGCCGTCGAGTCGGAGCCGAAGCTCGCGCTGGCGGCGGCCGTCGCGATCGTCGATGCTCTGCGCGCGCTGGACCTGGCAGGGCCCTCCCTCGGCATTCGATGGCCCAACGACCTCGAAGCCGACGACCGCAAGCTGGGAGGTCTCTTGCCCGAACGGATCGAGACGCCCCACGGGCACCGCATCCTGATCGGCGTCGGACTCAACGTGCTGACGGACCTCCGGGCCGCCCCGGTGGAAGTCCGCTCGATGGCGACCAGCCTGGCCGCGATGTCGGTCCAGCCGCTGGACGAGGCCATCCTTCCTCGGCTGCTGGCGGCCATCCTGGACCAATTCGATTCGGTGCTGGCGCGCCTGGTTGACGGCGACCCGGAGCTGGCCCACCGATGGAGCCGGCTCGACCGGCTCCGCGATCGTTGGGTGCGCCTGGACGTGGGAACGCGGATCGTCGCCGGCTGGGGGCGCGGGATCGATCCCGAGGGAGCACTCCGCCTCGACGACGGCCGGCAAGTCCTGCGCTTCTTCGGAGGGCAGGTCCTGCGGCCATGACGCGACGGGGCCGGCGGCGTCTCGCGTCGATCGCGACCGCCGCCGGCCACGCTGGGATTCCGAACGGGCCGGCACCCCGAGCGAGCCTGCCCGCCGACGATCACGACCGTGCGGCCGCCAGGACCTGGCCCCCCTTGGGAGCCGGGGGCTCCTTGGTCGCCACGAAGTCGATCAGGATCGGCGTGGCGATGTAGACCGTGCTGTACGTGCCGCTGAGGAAGCCGACGACCAGGGCGAACGCGAAGCCGTGCAGCCCTTCACCCCCCATCACGTAGAGGATCACCACGACCAGCCAGGCGGTGAACGACGTGAGGATCGTCCGGCTCAAGGTCTGGTTGATCGCGTCGTTGACCATCTTGTTGGTCAGATGCGGCGTCTTCCCCTTGATCTCGCGGATGCGGTCGAAGATCACGACCGTGTCGTTGGTCGAGAAGCCGATCAAGGTGAGGAAGGCCGCCACGATCGGCAGGTCGATCTTGAACTGGTCGATCTGAAGCAGGGTACTCAACCCGGGGATCATGGCCAGCCAGTAGCTGACGGCGATGATGCCCAGGGTGATCAAGACGTCGTGGATCACGGCGAGCACGGCGGCGAAGCCGTAGGTGAACGAGTGGAACCGCCACCAGAGGTAGGCGATGATGATCAGCCAGCTCGCCACCGTGGCGATCAGGGCGAGGGTCCGGGTCTCGCCGGCGACGGTCCCGCCGAAGTTCTCGATCCGCTCGAAGAGCAGGTCGCGGTTATTGGCCAGCGACTCTTTCAACCTGGCGAGCTGGGCCTTGGCGAGATCCGGCTCCAGGTCGGTGCGGAGGATCAGCCGGGTCGCGGTCGTGGTCGCGGCGGTCGACTCGCCGGTCGGCTCGGTGGTGGGTGCCGGGGTGATCTCGAACCGCGACTCGGGGTTGACGATCTGGGCGAGCTTGAGCACCTTGGCGAACTCGGCCGAGACGACCTTCGCGGGGGTCTCGGTGCTGTTGAACGCCGTCGTGTTGAAGTTGAGCTGGTACTGCCGCCCCCCCGCGAAGCGGATGGGAGTCGTCGCGGCGGCTGCCTTCCCGGCCTCCCCGGCCGCGGCACTGGCGATCGGCTGGCCCTCACTGGCGGTCATCTCGACCCGCGCCAGACTCGGGCCGAACGCATCCAGGATCACCTTCTTGACCTTCTCGGGATTCTGGTCGGTCGTGCGGATGTTGAACCGGGCCAGCCGCTGGTCATTGCCCACCCGCAGGCTCTCGACCGTCACGTCGGGGAGCTGCCGCGCCTTCTCCCGGACGAACTCCGCGCGGCTCGACTCCGACAGCGTCTTGACGCTCGGGTCGTCCTCGTTGAGCCGGATCGTGACCAGGGTCCCACCGGTGAAGTCGATGTTGAACATCCCCTGGCCGCGGATGACCGTCGCGATCAGGCCCAGGACGATCAGGATCACCGAGCCGGCCATGCAATAGTAACGCGGACCGATGAAGTCGAAGTTCGTCTTGTCCATCAGCTTCATCATCGTCACCTTCGTGAGCCACCCCTTGGAATAGCAGTACTCGAAGATGACCCGCGACATGAATACGGCGGTGAACAGGTTCCAGGCCATGCCGATCATCATGGTCAGGGCGAACCCCTTGACCTCCTCAGTCCCGACCATGTAGAGGACGACCGCGGCCAGGAAGTTGGTGACGTGCGAGTCGAAGATGGTGATCCACGCCCGGTTGAACCCGTTGCGGATCTGCTGGGCCAGGCCGGCCCCCCGTTCCTTCTCCTCCCGCATCCGTTCGAAGACCAGCACGTTGGCGTCGACAGCCATGCCGATCGTCAGCGCCAGGCCGGCCAGCCCGGGCAGCGAGAAGGTGGCCTGCATGAAGGCCATCGACCCCACCAGGAGGATCATGTTCACGATCAGCGCGAGGACCGCGACGAAGCCCGCGAACCGATAATAGACCAGCATGAAGACCGGCACGACCAGCATCGAGACCCAGATCGCACGCACCCCCTTGGCGATCGTGTCCTCGCCCAGGGTGGGTCCGACCTTCTCCTCTTGCAGCGGGGTCGGGTTCAAGCTGGCCGGCAGGCTGCCGGCCCGGAGCACGTTGATCAGGTGCTCCACTTCCTTGGGCTTGAATCCCTGCTGGCCCCCCTCGATGATCCCCGAGTCGCGGATCTCCGAGTTGATCACCGGCGCCGACATCACCAGGTTGTCGAGCAGGATCGCCAGTTGATACTTGAAGGCCCCCCCTTCCTCGGGGAGATGCTCGCGCGTCAGGGTGCCGAACCGGCGGGCTCCGCGATAATCGAACTCGAACCGGACGGCCGGCCGCAACCCCTCATCGTAGTCGGGACGGACCTGCCGGAGGTACTTCCCGGTGACCTCCTGCCCGGCCCGATCGAGATTGCAAAGGATCCAGGTCTCGATCCGGCCCGGAGCCACCTTCTCCTCCCGGATCCCCACGTCCTCCGGTCTGGGGTTGTTGGGATCGGCCGCGTTGCGGATCCGGCTGGGGTTGTACTCGACCTCATACGACGTGATCGTCTTGGACGAGGGTGCCTTCTCCAGGATCAGGGCGTTGGCCGTGTTGCGGCGCACGCGGATCGGCTCGGTGACGTCATTGCCGAGCGCGTCCTTCCCCTTGAGCAAGACCTCGGTCCCGGCGTAGAGGTCCTTCTTCCACGCTTGCTGGGTGTCGACCAGGCTGGTCTCACCACTGGGGGTCCGGCTGATCGTGGGGTGAGTCCCGCTCGATTTCTCGCCCAGGCGAGCCCACTTGTACCGCGACGGCGGCTTGGCCAGCCCGCCGGGACCCAGCGCGCGCGTGATGGCATCCTTGTCATGTTTCCAGTTGGCCAGGATGCGGAACTCCAGGGCCCCGACATCCACCAGCATCTTCTTGACTTCCTCGACCTCCTCGTTGCTGGCCTCCGGCAGGATGATCTCGATTCGGTTGCCGCCGATCTTGCGGATGGGGATCTCCTTGACCCCCTCCGGGTCGGCCCGCTTCTTCAGGGCCGAGACCAGCTCATCCATGTTGAAGCCGGGAGGCAGGTTCGACCGGTCGACCTCGTAGACCAGGATCGTCCCACCCGAGAGGTCGATCCCCCGTTTGAGCTTCTGACTGGGAGGCCAAATGGAGTACAGCCCCACCAGGGTGAAGCCGCCGATCAACAGGAATCGCCACAGGAAATCTTTCATCGCTCTGAATCCTTGGTCCGTGGTCCGTGGTCCGTGGTCCGTGGTGGGAACTGCCGCTCCGCTGCGCCATCGTCGCCCTTCTGCGAGTGCCCCGGCTTTCCTGAACCAGGCTCGTCAGCCCGCGTCAGCGAACCGCGGACCACGGACCACGGACCACGGACAAAAGGACTAAGAGTCTGTTCCTGAAGCCCCCGCAGGGGGCGGACGAGCGGAGCCAGGGACGTCCGCCCCTGGGGAACCGCCCAGCCACCCCACCCGCCCCTTCCTGTGGGACATCCGCCGCAACCGCAGGCTTTGCCCGCGGTTGCGGCGGCGGATGCGAGGGATTTGGGGACGAGGGATCCTGGTCCCGAGGTCCAGGGGCTGACGCCCCTGGCGACGGCCGATCGCCCCTGCGGGGCTTACGGGACAGACTCTCAGGACGATTAAGTCTTTTCCGCCGTCGCCTCGAGCACCCGGACCACACTCGACTTGGAGAACGCGACCTTCACTCCCTTCTCGTCATCAATGCGCAAGACGACACGGTCATGATCGTTATCGACGGAGACGACCGTCGCGTAGATGCCCGCACTGGTGAGGACCTTGTCGTTCTTCTTCAGGGCGTCAATCATGGCGCGGCGCTTCCGCTCCTGCTGCTGCTGCGGGCGAAAGATCATGAAGTAGAACAGCAGCGGGATCGGCAGCAAGTAGATGTATGGGAGCCAGGCCGAGTTGGCATCCTGGGCAAAGAGAACGAGGCATGGCAGGTCGACCCACAGTCCAGCCATCAGTGCGATTCCTCGGGCCTCGTGACCCTCAGGGAAATGAGTGCATGACGGTCTCGCCGACTCCTCGAGACCGGATTCTCACCTGCCAGCGTCGCGGGACCCTCGCTTGCACTCTAACGACTAGGGTCCCAAAGCTTCAAGGACTTCTCTGCGCAACTGGACAAACCAGCCCTCCGAGATCGCCGCGCGGATCCGCCGCGTGAGCCGGTGAAGGTAGGTCAGGTTATGGATCGAGGCCAGGATCGGCCCGAGCATTTCCTTGGCGAGAAAGAGGTGGCGGAGGTAGGAGCGACTGAAGCGGCCACAGGCCAGACAGTCGCACCCGTCCTCGATCGGCCGGGGGTCGCGGCGGTGAGCGGCGTTGCGGAGCTTGACGCAACCTTTGGCTGTGAAGCATGTTGCATTCCGTCCATTCCGAGTCGGCAGGACGCAGTCGAACAGGTCGACCCCGGTGGCGACGGCCTCGAGCAGATCTTGAGGCCGGCCGACGCCCATCAAGTAGCGGGGCCGGTCCTCCGGCAGCAGGTGGGTGGTGACGGCCAGGGCCTGGCGGATTTCCGCGTGCCCCTCGCCGACGCTCACTCCCCCGATGGCGTAGCCGTCGAAGTCCAGTGCCACGAGCGCTTCGGTGCAACGCGCCCGCAAGCCGGCATGGGCACCACCCTGGACGATGCCGAAGAGGGCCTGGTCGCGCCGCGTGTGGGCGGCCTTGCACCGTCGCGCCCAGGCGATCGTGCGCTCGACCGCGTCGCACAGGACCGACTCCGAAGCCGGCAGCGACGGGCAATGATCCAGGCACAGGGCCACGTCGGCGCCCAGAGCCTCCTGGATGGACGTGGCGCGCTCCGGGGTCAAATCCAGGAGTCGGCCGTCGATGTGGGACCGAAAGCTCACGCCCTGATCGGAGACCCGGTTGCGGGCGGCCAGGCTGAAGACCTGGAAACCGCCCGAATCCGTCAGGATCGGGCCGTCCCAGCCCATGAACGCGTGCAGGCCCCCCAGCGCGGCCACGACCTCCTCGCCCGGCCGCAAGGCCAGGTGAAAGGTGTTGGCCAGGATCATCCGGCTCCCCGTCGCGCGGAGCTGTTCCGGCGTGATCCCCTTGACCGTGGCCTGAGTGCCCACCGGCATGAAGGCCGGCGTCTCCACCACCCCGTGGGGCGTCGCCAGCCGACCCAGCCGGGCCGCCGAGTCTGGATCACGGGCCAGGCAGGTGAATCGTGTTTTGTCCGTGGTCCGTGGTCCGTGGTCCGTGGGCGCGGTGGCGAGCAGACGAGCCGGTTCCGGAACCATCCAGGCACTCGAAGAGCGATGATGATCGCGCATCGGAGCGGCAGCTCCCACAACGGACAAGGGACCACGGACCACGGACAAACGATCAATCGTTCTTCAGCTTGAGATTGAGCTGGGTGAGCTTTTCCCGCACCTCGTTGAGCGACGTGATGCCGAAGTTCTTGCATTCGAGCAGCTCATCACCGGTGTGCTTGAGCAGGTCGCCGAGGGTCTGGATGTTCAGCTTGCTCATGCACTTGCGTGCGCGCACCGAGAGGTTGAGGTCGCCGATCGGTTTGGCCAGGAGGGCCTGGATCTCCGGCGGGACTTCCTGGATGGGCTCGATCCGGTGATCGTGGGGGGCGCGATCGCCGCCCTCCAGGGCCATGCCCAGCCGCAAGCCCTTGGCCTGCATCATCTCCTTGATCTCGGCCAGAGAGGTCTCGCCGAAGTTCTTGCTGGAGAGCAGCGCGGCTTCGGTCGTGCGGGTCAGGTCGCCGAGGGTGCGGATATTCATCTTCCGCAAGCAGTTTCGGCTGCGTACCGAGAGCTCGAAGTCGGTGACCGGGATCTCATGGAGCTGCTTGAGCACGGTGTAGCCCCGCTCGGCCTCCTCGTCATAGTACATCCCCTTGCTGGCCTGGCAGTCCTTGACGAACAAGCGGGCGCGGGGGTGGCTGGGCTCGTGGGCGAGGACCTGCCGGTAGCACTGCTCGGCCTCGCGGAACCACATCTCGTCCTCGTAGAGGATGCCCAGGTTGACCCACGCGGCCAGGGGTACCGGAGGTCGCTCCGTGCAGCGCTTGTAGTACTCGATGGCCTGGTCATCGTTGCCGTAGAGGTCATTGATGTAGGCCAGCTCGAAGAGGGCGCCGTTGTGGTCCTTGTCGAGGCTGAGCGCCTTTTCGAATTCGGCGGCCGCCTCGATCAGCTCGCCGTCGGCGGCCAGGAGGCAGCCCTGCTGGAAATGGTATTCCGCGGAGGAGCCGCTGAGCTTCTGGTGATGGGCCAGGATCTTCTTGGCCTCCTCGGGATGACCGGCGCGACGCACGGCCCCGGCCCGGTGCAGCTCCGAGCTCTTGGGATCGTACCCCAGCTTGACCGCCTGGGCGAAGGCCGCCGCGGCCGGCTCGTACTGCTGCTGATTCTCCAGTGCCAGGCCCCGGAAGTAATAGGCCATCCCCACTTCACCAGCCTTCTTGAGATGCTCCAGGCCCGTGTTGTAACGGCCCAGCAGCACCTCGCCGACCCCCAGCCGCAGATGGGTCTCGGGTTTGATGTCCTTCTCTTTCTTCTCGCGATCCCGGATATTGGCCACGGCCTCCCGGAGCGTCCGATACCGGGACGGATCGCGATTGAGCAACTCGCGCAGGTCGGCCACCGCCGCCACGTCAAACGGCGTGCGGTCCATGATCGCTCGGACGTCGGTGGTCATCATCTCAGGCATGCGTGCGTCTCTCCCTGGGCCCAGTCTGCCCTCCGGTTGCGTCGTCTCGATCCCCCGATCCCGCGAGGTGCCGCCCAACGGGCCGATGGGGTGACGGCAGCACTCCCGCGCGGCGACCCGGGCGGCGCGGGGCACTTCAACTTCGATCGAGAGGCTTCGAATGAAACATGCTACCACACAGCGGCGAGCCGTTAAAGACCGGGTGCCTCCTCGCGCGGCGCGGGCGATTCCGGGCCGGAGCCGGCCGGCGGGATGATCCGGGGCAGCTCGAGGCGCGGGCCGGTGTCCCCCCGCAGGAGCTGGTGTTTGGCCTGGGTCGTCTGGCCCAGGCCGTGGATCTTGATGAAGCCCAGCGCGGCCGACGCGTCGTACTGGTCCCCTTCCTCGTAGGTCGCCAGCTCGTGGCGGTACAGGCTGTGCTCGCTCTTGCGGCCGACGACCTGCGCATGCCCCTTGAACAATTTGATCCGCACGGTGCCCGTGACGTATTGCTGGTTCGAGACGGTGAAGGCCATCAAGTCCTGGTGGAGCTGGCTGAACCAGAGGCCGTTGTAGATCAGATCGGCATAGGCCTGGCTGACCAGGGTCTTGAAGCGGAGCGACTCCTTGGAGAGGGTGAGGAATTCCAGCTCGCGATGGGCCTCGTGGAGCACGACGGCGGCCGGGGCCTCGTAGATCTCGCGCGACTTGATCCCGACCAGGCGGTTCTCGATGTGGTCGATCCGCCCGACCCCGTGCCGGCCGGCGACTTGGTTCAGCTCGGTGATCAGCTCGACGCCATCGAGCGGGCGGCCGTCCAGGGCCACCGGCTTGCCGCGGTCGAAGGTGATCTCCAGCTCGGCCGGCTCCGCCGGTGCCCGGCGGGGATCCGTGGTCCACTGGAAGGTCTCCGGCGGCGGCTCGACCCACGGGTCCTCGAGAATACCGGCCTCGATCGAACGGCCCCAGAGGTTCTGGTCGGTGCTGAAGATTGACGCCTGGGTCGCCTCGACCTCGATGCCATGCGCCGCGGCGAAGGCGAGCTCCTGGGTGCGCGTCCACTTCCATTCCCGGACCGGGGCGATGATCTTCAACTCGGGGGCCAGCGTCTGGAAGGTCACGTCGAAGCGGACCTGGTCGTTCCCTTTGCCGGTGCAGCCGTGCGCCACCGCCGTGGCGCCGTGTTCCCGCGCGACCCGGACCATCAGTTGCGCGATCAGGGGACGGCCCAGCGCGGTTGCCAGCGGATACTTCCCTTCGTAGAGCGCCCCGGCGGCCAGCGAGGGGAAGACGAAGTAGTCCAGGAACAGGTTGCGCGCGTCCTCGGCGATCGCCTCGATCGCCCCGGTCCGCAACGCCTTCTGGCGGATCGCCTCGAGGTCCTGCCCCTGCCCCAGGTCGCAGGTATAGGCGATCACGTCCAGGTTGTACGTCTCGTTGATCCACCGGACGGCCACCGACGTGTCGAGCCCGCCGCTGTACGCCAGTACGACCTTGTCTCTTGCCACGATTGACCCTTCCTCATGGAGGTCAGGCTTGAGCCTGACAGGAGATCTCACGGCGGCCACAGCGATTCAGAGTGCGAAGGCCCGCTCGAGGCATCCCAGGCCGTCGCGACCGCGGGTGATGTCGGTGCCGACGTTGATCCGGACCTCGCTGGTATTGATCAAGTTGACGTTGATGTCGCGCTCGGCCAGGGCGGCGAACATGCGGGTGGCGACGCCGGTATGGGTGCGCATGCCGACGCCGATGACGGAGAGCTTGGCCAGGGCGGGTTCGACCGAGACCTCGCCCAGGCCCGCGGCGCGGACGGCGGCCGCGGCCCGGTCGGCGGCGTCGCGCGGCACCGTGAAGGAGAGGACCGAATCCCCGGCGATCCCGACGTTCTGCACGATCATGTCGACGAAGACGCCGGCATCGGCGATGGACCGGAAGACCCGCGCGGCGTACCCGGGCCGGTCCGGGACATGGAACAAGGAGACCCGGGCCTGCGATTCATCCAGCTCCACCCCGGCGATGACGAGGTCCTCCATCCCCTGGGGTCGCGATCCGTTGGCGCTGGAGTCCATCTCCACCAGGGGGACCAGCTTCATCGGGCCGGGCCCGGCGCCGCAGCGCGCGGGGGAGAACGGGGCCGAGCTGCCGGCGAGCTGGTCCAGCAGGAAGGCGCGGTGCACGGCGCGCAGCGCGGGCACGGCCGAGGCGCGATCGACCAGCACGCTGATCTTGATCTCGCTGGTCGTGATCATCTGGATGTTGACCCCGGCTGCGGCGAGGGCCTCGAACAGGGTGGTGGCGACGCCGGTATGGGTGCGCATGCCCAGTCCCACGATCGAGAGCTTGGCGACCTCGGCGTCAAACGTCACGTCGGCGGCCCCGATGGCGCGCGCCGCCAGCTCGGCGGCCCGGAGCGTCTCGGGGAGGTCCCCCTTGGCCACTGTGAAGCTGACCTCGGCGGTCCCGCCGGTCGAGACGTTCTGCACGATCATGTCGACGACGATGTTCGCCGCCGCGATCGTGCGGAAGATGGCGTGAACCACGCCCGGGCGATCCGGCGCACCCAGGATCGTGATCCGCGCCTCGTCCTTGGCCAGGGCCGCGCCGGTGACCGCCACCCCCAGCCGCCGCGCCTCGCTCTCGGCCACGATCCACGTCCCCGGCGCGTCCGAGAACGAGCTGCGCACGTGGATCGGCACGCCGTATTTCTTGGCGAACTCGATCGACCGGGAATGCATCACCCCGGCGCCCAGGCTGGCCAGCTCCAGCATCTCATCGTAGCTGATCCGGTCGATCTTGCGCGCCTCGGGGACGGTGCGCGGGTCGGTGGTGTAGACCCCGTCGACATCCGTGTAGATCTCGCAGCCGTCGGCGCCCAGGACCGCGGCCAGCGCCACGGCGGTCGTGTCCGACCCGCCGCGCCCCAGCGTGGTGATGTTGTAGTGCTCATCGACCCCCTGGAACCCGGCCACGATCACGACCTTGCCCTCGTTCAGGGCCTGGACCATCCGCTCCGTCGAGATGTTGCGGATTCGGGCCTTGGTATGGAAGCTGTCCGTCACCAGGCCGATCTGGGCCCCGGTGAAGCTGATCGCCGGCACCCCGAGGCTCTCGATGGCCATGGCCATCAAGGCCACGCTCACCTGCTCCCCGGTGGCCAGGAGCATATCCATCTCCCGCGCCGGCGGCGTCTCGGTGATCTCCTTGGCCAGCGCGATCAATTCGTCGGTGGTATGCCCCCGCGCCGAGACAACAACCAGCACCTGCTCGCCGCGCGCATGGGCCTGGATCGCCCGCCGCGCCGCGGCCAGGATCTTGTCCGAATCCGCGACACTCGTCCCGCCGAATTTCTGCACGAGCAACGGCAACGTGGTGGCTCCCTCGGGTGCTCTTCACACAGCCAATCAATCAGTTCGAATGCGATGCTGCAACCATCGTTGATCCCGGATTGAACCACCAAAGACACGATGATGATCCCGGATTGAACCACCAAAGACACAAAATACACGAAAAAGGATGAAAACTCTCCTTTCTTCTTTTCGTGTATTTCGTGTATTTCGTGGTTAAGTCTTTTCAGGAAACTCGTTCTTGCAGGTTCGTCATCGTGAGCGATCAGCTTCGCGTGTGCCCGTCCCAGCCCAGGTCGAGAAACCGCTGCATCAGCCGGTAGCCCTGGTCGAAGAACGGGCCGCCCGGTTCTCGGGCCGCCAGCTCGTCGTAGGTCTTGCCGGATCCGGGCAGGCCGCTACCGGCCATCACCCAGGCGACCGGCGCGCGGTCGTGGGCGCGGGTCCGCAGCAGGGTGGAATGATCGGGGGAGATCACGATCCGCCAGCGGTCGAACGACTCCAGGGCCCGCGCGACCGGCCCGACGATCTCGTGGTCGATCCGTTCCAGGGCCTCGATCTTGGCCGCGGCCCGGCCCTCGTGGCTGGCCTCGTCGGGCGCCTCGATATGGACGCAGACGATGTCGAAGTCGTCGAGTGCCCGGACGGCGGCCCGGCCCTTGGCCGCGTAATCCGTGTCGAGGTAACCGGTCGCGCCCGGCACGTCGATGCGGGTCCAGCCGGCCAGCACACCCACCCCGCGGACCAGGTCGACCGCCGAGATGATCGCCCCTTGGAGATGATGGATCTCCTCGAACTTCGGCACGACGGGCGCCTTCCCCTGCCCCCAGAGCCAGATGGCGTTGGCCGGCGGCTTCCCCGCCTGGATGCGGGCTTGATTGACTGGATGCCCATCGAGGAGCGGCGCGGCCCGAGTCATCAGGTCCTTCAAGAGCGCGGAGCCCGGCCCGCGCGGCAGGTGGGCCTCGGCCGGCTGGTCGGGATGATCGTGGGGCGGGTCGGTCACCGTCTCGTCGGTGAAGGGAGATTCGCCCGGCCGGCCGCGGTAGATCATCAGGTTGCGATAACTCACGCCCGGGTGGAATTCCACGGCGGGACGACCGAGCATTGCCTGGATCGACTCGATCAGCGACCGTCCCTCGGGGTTGGTGATATGGCCAGCGGTGAAGTCGGTGAGCCGTCCGTCGCGGATGGTCATCAAGTTGCAGCGGATCGCCCAGTCGTCGGGACCGAGCCCGATGCCCATGGCCGCCGCCTCCAGGGGAGCCCGGCCCGTGTAGTAGCGTTCCGGGTCGTAGCCGAAGAGGCTGAGGGTCGCGACGTCGCTGGCCGGCAAGAAGCGGTCGGGCACATTCCGCGAGCGGCCGACGATCCCCGAACCGGCGAGCCGGTCCATCTCCGGGATCTGCGCCACCTGGAGCGGCGTCCTCCCCTCGAGCCCGGCGAACGGCTCATCCGCCGCCCCGTCGGGAATCACGATGACAAACTTCGGTCCAGACGCCATGACTGCCACGATCCTCACTCAAGAGCCAACCGGCTCTAAGCTTGACTTCTGCCCCTTTGAAGGGCGGTTTCTCAGGCTGGCCAGACGGTGATTCGCGGCTCACGCCGCGGGCGCCAAGGCTGCCAGGAGCACCGCCTGCAACGGC
>JAJPJC010000266.1 GCA_021324445.1 Isosphaeraceae bacterium | reverse complement strand
TTGCCCTGGGCTGGATTGTTTCGGCCCCTTCGGGGCAAGGAGCGGAGCCTCCTGAGCCGATCGCAACGCATCACCTCCACTTTCCCTCTTGCATGGACTTACTTAGTAGGCCGGGGGGTCCGGTATTGGGGGGAGCTTGCAAGACGAACGGGACGGACGCGCCGACTCGTTCGTGGCGCCGCCGCCCAAGGACGTGGCAGCCAAGAACCCAAGTCTGCGATCTCCGAGGTCCTGAAATGTCGCACCTCCCTCCCTACTTGCTGGTCGGCCTGACACTCGTGACCCTTTCCCCACAGCCGACCTTTGCCGAGGGGACGCAGCCGAAGGCCGAGGAATTGCTCGCTCGGTATCAGGCGTTTGTGGACGGATTGCGCGTCATCGGCTACGACTCCCAGGAAACGGAATACACCAAAGGGGGGCCATTCGCGGACTGGACATGGAGGGGGTTCAGTCGAACATCGTTCGTTCGGGCTGGGGGGCGTTGGAGGCTCCGAAACCACTGGGTGGGCTTTTCCTATCACCAACGTCCCCTGCCAATCGACCTGGAGAGTGAGTCCACCTTTGACGGGAAAGCCTACCTCATCCTAAACAGGGACGACCGGGGTGCACGCAGTCTGTCGAGCATGGATCAAGAGTCCGCGCGGAGACGACTGGGGGGGGGCGGAAGCGGGCCGGTGGAGACGGAGGTAGTCGCTGAAGTTGATGCTGTGAGGCCGGCGGCTCCCAACGAATACGCAACCAAGGATGAGACGGGCGTTTTGTACGGTTAAGCCTTGGTCCAAAATAACTTTGCCAATTAATGGTACTATTTCGAGTGCGGTTCTATCCGGTAATTCCAGTCGCCGTGGAACTTATCCTCCTTGAGCCGCACCGTTTCCAATTCTCGATCTGTCACCTTGATCCCCTTCTCATAGGTGTTCGTATCCAGCTCCGCTTCGACCCGCAACCCCGTTCGCGTTCGCGTGTTCCCGATCAGGTTCACGACGACCGCACGACTCACCAACGGTCGCCCCCGCCAGTTCTCTGTGATGTGGCAGAACATCCGGTGCTCGATCTTCTTCCACTTGCTCGTCCCCGGCGGAAAGTGACAGACGGCGATCCGCAATCCCGTCTCATCCGCCAGACCTTGCAGCGAGACCTTCCACAACCGATTGCGGCTGCCGTTGCTCCCCCCGGCATCGGCCGTGATCAGCAACTCCTTCGCCTCCGGGTAGACCGCACGCCCCATCCGAACCCACCATCGCCGGATCGACTCCACCGCGAACTCGGCCGTGTCGTGACTGATCCCCACGTTCACCCAGCCCTCGTTGGCCGACAGGTCGTAGACCCCATAGGGCGCCACCTTGCCCAGTTGCTTGTCCGGGAAATCCTTGGACTTGACCCGCCGCGGCCGGCCGCGCGGTTCCCATTCCCGGCCAGGATTCTTGTAATTCCCCACGATCTCCTTCTTCTTGGTATCCACCGAGACCACCGGCTGGCCCCGCCGTTGGAACGAACACACCTGAGCGTTGATGAGCTCGAACTGAGCATCGCGGTCGGGGTGGTCCTTCCCCTCTTCGGTCTTGCGGTTGGCCTGGAGGCTGTAACCCATCTCGACGAGGAGCCGGCCCACGGTCTGGTGGCTCAAGTCATGCCCCAGTTCCAGCAGCGCCTCGGCCAAGTTCCGTGTACTCTTGCAGGTCCACAACAGCGGCGACATGGGATCGCCGCGGGTGGCCGGATCGATGAGCCGCTTGAGGTCTCGGATCAAGGTCCCATCGCTCGCCGCGATCGGATGCCGACCACCCCCGGGCTGGCGGATTCGGGCGGGATCCGAGGGATCGTGGTCGCCGGCTTGGAGTTCGGTCCTACCGCGGCGGATCGTCGGGCGCGAGAGCTGGGTGGCCGCGGCGACCAGCGAGATGCCCCCGCGCCCCAGGGACAAAGCCTCCGCGGCGGCCCAGCAGCGTCGCGCCTTTTCATGGAGGAACGGCGCCAGGGCTTCATACTTCTGCCGGACACTGGAAATCATCGCCGAGTTTGCCATAACGAGAGTATAGCAAAACCGTGGTGTTTGGCAAAGTTATTTTGGACCAAGGCCTAAGCAATGTCCCCTTTCTGCCTCCCTGAATTAGCAATGTCCCCTTTCTGCCCCTTTTCTGCCTGCTCCCCTTTCTGCCTCCTTTCTGCCTCCCCTTTCTGCCTCCTTTCTGCCTCCCCTTTCTGCCTCCTTTCTGCCTCCCTTTTCTGCCTCCTTTCTGCCTCCTCCAATGTCCCCTTTCTGCCTCCGGACTCGCGCGCTCGGTCGCGATTCGACGAAGCTATTCGTCGACGTTGCTGCGCGTCAATTGGAGGCGATTGGAGAGGTCGCGCGCCTGGGCATGCCCGGAATCGCTCGCGGCCTTCAGGTCGGCGAGGGCGGCGGGTCGATCGTGGCAGGCCAGTTCCACCAGCGCCCTGTTGTAGTGGATCACGCCGCGAAGTTCGCGCTCCGAGGCTGTGGCCAGCGCCCGGCCAAAATCGGCGGCGGCCTGAGGATACCGCCCTGCGTTGTAGTGAAGGATTCCCCGGTTGAGTGCGGCCCCGGTCAGGTCCTCATCGCAGTGGAGCGCCCGCGTGTAATCCAGCAGGGCCTGCTCGGTGCGACCGAGTGCCTCGTAGGTCAAGGCCCGGTTGAAATAGCACTCGGCCGGATTCTGGGCGAGGGAGATGCAGACACGGAAGGCCGTGAGGGCGTCTTCGAACCGGCCGAGCCTGTAGGCGCAGAGTCCCTGGTAGAAGTTGGGCCAGAAGTCCCGCGGCTGGAGATCGATGGCGCGCTGGAACTGCTGGGCGGCGCGGGCAGGCTCCCCCTCTCGGAGATAGGCGCAGCCCAGGTCGCAATGCTCCCAGGCCGTGCGCGGTTCCCGCGGCGACCTCGCGGGTGTTCCCGCGGCGGCGGTTCGTCCTGGCGCTTGGCCCAGGGCGCGGCGGAGCCGTTCCAGCGCGGGACCCGAGCCCAGCACGGCCGCCGCTTCGTCGAGCTGCGCGAGCGACTCGCCGCGAGCCTGGGCGGCCTCGGCAGCGGGAGCCAGGCGGACGCGGAGATCGGCCAGCACGGTGATGATATCCAGCAGGTCGGTCCGGATGGTCTGCTCGAGCTGGGGTTCACTCCGGCCGGGGATCGGGGCCAGGAGTACGGCACGGGCCTCCCAGATCGCGCGGCCGCGCTCGAGTAAACCGCGCGCTCCCTCGGAAGCTTGCGGCGCCAGGCCGTAGCGGAACCGGACCAGATCCGCGAGCCGGTGGAGCTCGGCCGCCTTGTGATCCCGACGAATCACGCTCAGCTCCGTGCGATACAGCCGCCGCCAGTTTTCAAAGGCGAGGGTCGGACCGGTCAGGGCCAGGGCGTGCTTCAGGGTGGCTTCCGCCTGGGCGAACTGCCGGCCGGCCAGATGGCTTCGGCTCTTCTCCAGCGCGTCCTTCAACTCGTGGACCCGCTGGCGGTAGGCACCCGCGAGGAGCGTGGCCGCCGCGAGGGCGCCGCAGGCCAACACGCTGAGAAACGCCTGGTGCGCCAACGCCGAGGGCCGCCGCAGCCGCCATTTCCGCCAGCGTTCGATCCAACTGCGGTTGGGCACGCCCACCAGCGGCAGGTGATTCAGGTGCCGCCGCAGGTCGCTGGCCAGGGCGGAGGCGTGCGCGTAGCGATCGCGCGGGTCGGGGTTGAGGCACTTGTGGATGATGTCCGACAGGCCGGTGGACACCTGGGGATTGAGACGGTCGAGCGGCCGGATCAGGCCGGCCTTGCCGCCACGCCCCGGCTTCAACCCGCCCAGCGCCTCGTAGAGCAGCACGCCCAGCGAATAGATGTCCGAGCGGCCATCCACGCGAACGCGGATCGGCCGGCCTTGACGGATCGAGGCCATGGCGGCCTGCTGCTCGGGCGAGATATACCCGGTCGTTCCGCCGAGGCCGCGCGGGAGGGGATCGGCGGGATCGATCGCCCCGCGGGCCAGGTGGAAATCCAGGAGCATCGGCTGGCCGTCGCCGGTCAAGAGCACGTTCGAAGGCTTGATGTCCATGTGCACCAGGCCCCGATCATGAGCGTACTGAAGGCCGTCGGCCAGGCAGGCGCCGATCCAGGCGATGGCCTGGACGTATCCGGAGCGCGCCAGGGTCGCACGATAGGGCCCCTGGTGAGAAATGCTCACGGGCACCGCCGCCTGGGTCCGGTCGAGCGCCTCGATGAGCTGCTTCCCGGAGCGTTGCGGCGGGGCACTGTCGCGCACGAGCTCCAGCAGCCGGGCCAGGGTTGCGCCGCCCAGGTACGGCATGCAGAGGACCCGCTGGTTCCGGCCCGGGATCACCTGCTCGGAATACAGAGGCACAATGTTCATGTGCTGCAACCTGGCCAGAGTGAGATGTTCCTCCTCCGCGCAGGTGATCACTTTGAGGACGACCGGCCGGGCGGCGAGCGAGTTCTGCAAGGCGAGGAAGACCGGCCCGGACGCCCCACGGCCGAGCTCGGCCACCAGCCGGAACTCGCCCAGGGCCTGGCCGACCTCCGGAACGGCGCCGGCTGCCTGCTTCGGTTGCATCAACCGCTGGCACTCGAGCAGCAGTTCGAGCTGCGAACGCCATTGCGGGAACCGATTCAGCACCTCGGTCGTGACGACGACAAGGCCCGCTTCTTGACGCAGGCACACTTCTTCGTGGATCAACCGCAGGGCGGACTCGGTGCTCAGCTCGGGATAGCGGTCGAGAAAGGCCTCGGCCGCCAGCGGCTCGCCTCGCCGCCAGGCGGCGACCATCTCGTCCACCAGTTCCGTCGCCAGAGAGCCGGCGCCTGTGCCGCAACGGATCTCCCGCGAGCCGAGGGCCCAGAATCCCGACGCATCGCCCGCCAGGTCATGAAGGTGGGAAGTCATATCAGGTGCTGCTCGACTCCGCGGGAACCACGTCGGAGAGGTCGCTCCGGGCGGCGGCCAAGCGCCGCGCCAGGTCGTAGAGGATGCGGCGCACGCTGCTCTCGTGCAGCCCGGTCTGGGCGGCGATCTCGGCCAGCGGAAAGCCCTGGCGTTTGAGCTGCAAGAGCTGGTGATGAGCCGGGGGACAGAGACCCACCAGCAGCTCCCAGAGTTCATCGGCCTGCGCCAGCTCGCTGGGGCGCGGCTGGGCCGACGGAGGCAGTCCCGGTTGCTCGTCGCCGGCCAGCGGCTGCTCGTGCTCGATCATGAAGGCATGGCGGCGACAGAAGTTGCCCAGGTGGTTGTAGGTGACCCTGGCGAGGTACGCCCGCAGGTGCTTCCGATCGCTGAACCGCCAGCCGTCGGCGCGAAAGCCCCTGAGCACGTCCGCCCAGGCCGACTGCACGACGTCCTTCGAGTCGAACTTGGCCCGCAGCCGCGGCGACAACCGCCGCCGCACCAGCACACGAAGGACCGGCTCGAAGGTCCGGTAGACTTCTCCGGCGGCGTCCATCTCGCCCCGGGTCAACCGCTCCAGCAGGGTGTCCAGAGCATCGTTCATGGCTCCTCCGGAATCGTGCTCCCGGGCAGGCCGGAGATGCCGTCCAGAGAGGTCGCATCATCGCAGTCCGTCGGCGTGCGCTCGCCTGGAGAACGCCTGAGGATCCTGGGGACGACCTTCCAGGCGGTGAGGACAACGGCCAGTGCCATCAGCTCGGCGGCAATCTCCATCGACTCCGGATGCGCAGTCAGACCGGCGCCGAGACGTTCGAGCTGCTCGAGGAACTGGTCGATCGTCTGTTCCACGGCGAGCTGAGGAAACGGCCGGAAATCCAGGATCAGGCCCAAGCGCTGCGGCGCCAGGTCCCTCAAGTCGAACGGGTCGGCCGCGTCCCAGATGCTCCGTGGGTCGGGCTCCGCGGTGTCCACGACGTCCTGGCTTGGCCAGTCGTGAGCGTCGCGCCCGATCACCATCGCCGCGAGCCGGCTCCCGAAGAGAGCCAGGGTGGGATCCCTGGCCAGCATACGGCCGGCATTGCCGAGGGCGGTGCTCGGTCCGATTGGGCCCAGGCCCGCGGTCCCGATTTCCATCACGGTGCCCGCATTGCCCAGATTGGCCGCGGCCCCCGCGGCGCCCGCGCCGCTGAGGGCGATTCTGAGATCGCCGTCCAGCGTGTCGCTGACGAGTGGAGCCAGGAGAAAGGACCCCGACATGGCGACCAAGGACCCCGACGTTGCGACAGCAGCCGCCGGCACTTGGATCTTGGCGTAGGCGTAGCTGGCGTTCCACGAGACGAAGAGAGGATCGGGTATCTGCATCGCGATCGCGGCGCCGCCGTCGACCGGCATCGGATCGCCACTACCGACCGCAGTGAACGTGAGGTTTCCCTGACCCGAGATGCCCAGGGCGAGAAGCGCCGCCACGTTTGCCGGCAGCGCCACACTTGCCGGCAGCGGCGGAGGGGCAAGCGGAGGAACCGCGACCAAAACGCCCGAAGACTCATTGTCCAGGGACGACGCGCCTGTCTGCTCGGCGGTGAAGAACGTGCGCGGGGAGCCATCGGGTAATGCGGCTGCCCCGACCCTGGGGCTTGGAGGCCCGACGAGCGAGACAACCGGGAACACTTCAACCGGAGCGGAGTCTTCCCCCGAGGCCCTGGCGATGCCGGCGACGGTGCCGAGGTTCGCGTTCACCTCCAGGCGCGCCTGGGTCGCGCTGCCATTCGCAGGGGCGTCGGCTGCAATCGTTCCGGAGTCGTTGACCCGAACCATGGGTGCCGTCGTCGGACCGGGTCCGGGCAGGGAAAACAGCCCGTCGATGGCGAGATCGCGCGCGTCGAAAGAGTCCGCGGCTATCACCATCGGACCAATCGAGCCGACGGCCTTGACACCGCCGACGAGAGGAAGGACCAGGTTATCCCGCAGCGGAGGCGCGGGCGCAGTGATCGTCGGGCGACTGGCCAGACCAGAGGCGATGTCGTCCGTGGCGCGCGGAGTCCCAGGCGGGGCCACCGAGATCAGAGACACCAGGCGGGGGATGGGTGGCGTTGCGATCGCCGAGCCCCCCCACGGCGGATCCGCAGCGGACCCGATCGTGCTGAGGAGCCACCGTTCCTCGAACCGCTCGACACCCGGGGACTGCGCCACCCGGCGGCGGGGAGAACACGCACCACGACGCGTCATCGATGATATCGCTCACCACGAACGCGACTCGATCGGAACCGCCACGACGACTCGCCATCCTGGGAAACTCACGCCGTAGGGTCGGACCCCGAGTAGCTGGCGGAAGGGGACTATAGCAGTCAAGCAGCAACCGATCAAGTCCTGCTGCCAGATCCAGGCGGCACAGCCGCACCTCAAGGGGGAACTCCCGATTCCACCGGAGAGGACTCCCGCCCGACGCCCAGGGAGCAGGTCGGCGAGTGATGCGCGACCGTTGTTCCCGAGGTCCGTCTCGTGAACGAACCACGTCGGGCGGGATCCCGAAGGCCGATCATCCCTGGCTGTCGCTCGAGGCCGATGCTTGGGACGGAGTTCCGCGCACCACCTGCATCGGTGCGCCGCCTGTGCCGATTCCGACAGGTCCCGGGAGCGTGCCGATCGAGGGTTGTGTGCCCGTCGCGCCGTTGTTGGCCACGTAGACCTTCTGCGCCTGCCCACCGCCGACATTGAGACCCACTGGCGAGGCACCCATCAAGGGACTGGTGATGGTCGAGCCGGCACTCCCGAAGCTCGCGATCTGGATCGGTCCACCGCCCGGGATGGCCACGCCCCCGCCTGGGAACGTTCCAATCGAAGACCCGCTGGTCGTCGTGCCGTCGCCGGCCCGCGTCACGAACAGAGCATCTCCGCCGACGGCTCCGCCCTCGAGACCGACTGGTAAGGCACCCATCGCTGGACCGGTGACGGTCGAGCCGGCGCCACCGATACTTGTGATCGGAATCTGTCCGTCGCTCGGGACGGCCACGCCACCGGCAGGTAACGCATTCACCGCTGAACTCGTGAAGGTCGAGCCGGGACCGTCGCCGTACACAACGGGATTCTGTGTGCCACCTGGGGCGACTTCGATGAATCTCGGGAGCGTGCCGCTCGATGACGCCATGCCCATCGCGCCGGTGCCAGCCTTGGTCACGACCAGTCCCTGGCCGCCATCGTATTGCCCATTCGAACTCTCAGGTAAGGTACTCATCGCTGGGCTGGTGACGGTCGAGTCGGCACCGCCGATGGTGACGACTTGGTTCGCTGTGCCGCTCGGGACGGCCGCGGCACCGCCTGGGAGCGCGCCGATCGAGGTGTCGGTGTTCGTCGCGCCGTTGCCGGCCCCCGTCCAAACCAGATCCTGGCCGCCGACGGCTCCGCCATTGAGACCCACGGGCAAGGCACCCATCAACGGGCTGGCGACGGTCGAGCTCGTGGTCGAGCCGGCACTCCCGAAGCTCGCGATCTGGATCGGTCCGCCGCCCGGAACAGCCTCGAAGAACGTGTTGGGGCCCGCACTGTCCAGGTTGCTCACGAACTGAGTCGGATCGCCCGTGCCCTCCAGCGTCGGTGCCATGTCAATCCATCGCGATCCCCATCCTCCGGCCATGGGGATCGCCGCCGCGCCCACCGCTTGCGGGAGCGCCATGCCGGCGGACATCAATCGCCGGCATTCCTGGATCTCACACGAGACGATGCGCCGTTCCATCGGTCGAGAACGGCCCCGCAGGTGAACCTGCGCGCACTTCTTCATCCTGAAGGTCATGGTTTTACCTTCCCTGGTAAGACGGGTCTGTTCTTTCCAATCGAACAGGTTGGCAGCTCGCCACGATCCCGTGACGAGTCAGACGAGCGACGGCCGCGGGATCTTCGGGCCACGATCCGTGCGGCGAACGGCACACTCCGACAAAAAGGGAATCGTTGTTACCGCCAATGAGCGCGCCTGGAAGCCAGGAAATTTCCAAAAACGCACCATGCCGGCGATGGGCAATGGAGCAGACTACCCCGACTCGATCCCAGCCCTCGCGTCCGCGGGGACACCCTCTGCACGAGCCGGAGAGCCTGCTGCTCCCTATCGTTCCAGGACACCCGGCCGAGGGATGACGAACCCCTTGACGGCGACGTCGAGCTGCGGCCAGTTCTGGGGCGCGGTCACGACTTCGTAGCCGCGGGAGTCGATGACGACGGTGTCCTCGGTGCGCGCCGCCCCGACGCTGGGGCTCCACGCTAGGGCCATCTGCGGCTCGAGGACCAGGTTGGTCTCGGGTCGGAGCAGGACCTCGCGCGGGGAGTAGCCGATCAGGCTTCCCTGGTAGTCGAGGGTCCATTCGTGGGGATGGTCGAACTTCTCGTAGATCCGCCGGGCGCGCCGAAAGACTTCGGCAACCGGCTCGTTCGGGCGTGAGAAGAAGATGCAGGTGGCGTCGACCATCGTGGCCAGGGCGTGATTCGCCTTGTACTCGCGGTCAATCGGCCCGAAGGAGACGGTCCGGGTCATCGACGCACAGAGTCCGTGGCGCCGGCCGGTGACGGCGATGGTCGCGCGCCTGAGGATCGGCGAAGCCTTGAACGTGGGCTGGCGGAACCGGGCGAGCCGGTCGTCGCTGGCGACCCGCAGATCGACCGGTACCACCCCTTCGCGCAGGAGGCGGTGGGCCAGGTGGCCGGCCACGTCGGCTTCGCGCTCGCCGCGGTCGAAGTTGCGGCAGGTCGCCTCAACGGCCACGCTCAGGGTCCGCCCCAGCTCGCGGAGCCGTTGCCGTTCCAGGGCCGTCAGCCGCCGCCGTAAACCGCGCAGCGCATCGGTTTCGCGACGGCCCTGCGAGCACGCGATGCCGCCCAGGTCCGTCGCGACTCGCTTGTTGTGAGAGAGCTCCGCCACGACCTGGAAGGGGTCGTCGTACCAGGGCCGCTCCTTGAGCTGAAATCCCAGCCCGGCCAGCTCCTCCTCGAAGACCCGGCTGCTCTGCACGTTATCGGCGATCACCGCCCGGCAGCCGGGGTTGATGAACAGGAGGATCGAGCTGAGCCCGGAGCCGAGGTCCTGGCCCAGATCGCCCCCCGAGGTGAACCAGGCCACCGACTCGGTCAGCCCCAGGACCACGGCGTCGTGTCCGGTCGCCACCAAGAATTCCCGGATCCGTTGATGTTTTTCCTCAACGTCGTCGCGGCGACGTTGCAAGGTGGCATCACCGTGATCGGCCGCGGGGTCGGGCAGCGCCGGCAAGCTGTCCGTGCTCGGCCGATCGGCCGCGGTCACCAGCACGCGATCAAACTCCATTGTCAGATCGAGTGCACCGGGAACGGACGAACTCAGGCCGGCGAGGTGCAGATCGGTCGCCACGGGGCCACCTCCTAGTACGATCGGGCGCTCCCACCGCCCTGTGGGTGTCAAACCATGCTGCGATGCGTGATCTTGCCGGTTCAGGAAGAGAAGGGGTCTACTCATCCTTCCAAGTTGTGGCGAGAAATTCAAGCACTCTGGGAATCAATTCGGAGCAATGGGCGGGGAAGTCCAGCGAATGGCCGCCTGGGACCAGGATGAGCTGGTGGCGGACCCCGGCTGCGGCGAGGGCGGCGGCCATTGCCTGGGACTGGCTGGTTGGGACGAAGGTATCCTGCCGGCCATGCACCAGCAGCATCGGCGGATCACCGGGCGCGACCTGATCGATGGGTGAGGCCGCGGCGTAACGGGCCGGGACCTGCCCGGGCGGGCCGCCCAGGAACTGGGCGACCCAGCGACCGGCCCCGGGGCTCTCCGCGTACAGGGCCGGCAGATCGCTCGGTCCCGAGAACGCCACGACCGCGTTGACTCGGCTCGACACCCCGGAGGATCCGGCCGGCCCGGGATCGGTCCCCAGCAGCTCGGCCAGGTTGCCCCCGGCCGACTCGCCGATCGCGGCAACCTGGTTGGGATTGATGCCCAAATCGCCGGCATGGGTCCGCACCCAGTTCACAACCGCCTGGAGATCCTCCAGGTTGGTCGGCCAGCTTGGAGAGCCGGGTGCCGACAACACGTAGTTCGGCGCCACCACGACATAACCACGTGCCACGAAAGCGGCTGCGATCCGAGGGCCGTACTCCGCCTTGCTATACCGCCGCCACCCGCCTCCGTGGATGGCGATCAGCACCGGCCGCCCCCCCGGTGGGATCGGACCGTCGGGGAGATACACATCCAGCCGTTGGCTCGGGCCGCTGAGCGTCGGATACACGATGTTCCGATCCACAATCCGCGCCGCCCGACGGACCGCGGTGCTGGGTGGCTCGGACGGCACACCCGGGATCGTCGAGTCTACCGACCACTCCGCCGGCGGCCGCGGAGGGCGTGAGCCGTCCCCGAGGGAAACCAGGGAGGAGAGGACCAGGCGTTCTTCCAGCACATCGATCCGGCCCGGACGGAGCGCTCGATCGCGCCGTCTCCCCGGGGATCTCCGGTCACGATCCGGGACGTCGGAAGGCTCCGCACGTTCGCGCTGATTTGCAGGCATGGAAGGCTCGGAGAAGGGGTGTAGGTCAGATCGCGCCGACTCACTCCGAGCCAAGATTCCACACGCTCTTGAGAAAGGCAAAGATCTCGCAGAGGAGGTCCCGTTCCTGCGGAGCTCTCACGATGGCTTCGAAACCGTGACGGGCCCCGTCCACCCGGACCAATCGATGCCGGACGCCCTGCCGCTGGAGCGCAGCCGCCAGCGCCTCCGACTGCGCGATGGGAACCCAGAGGTCATCCGTGCCGTGGAAGAGCAGCATGGGCGCGTCGTCGGGCGTCACGTGAGTGATCGGAGACGCCTTGCTGGCGGGCGTATCGCCCAGGAAGACCCGGGTGGGATCCTGAGCGAGATGGCGCGTGCGGATCAGGGCCTCGAGGTCGGAGGGGCCATAGAAGCTGAGCACCGCGGCGACGCGGGAGGAGACACCGTCGTGGGCGCCCGGGTCGGGGAGCGTGCCCAGGAGGGTGGCCAGGTGGGCGCCCGCGGATTGGCCCAGGGCGACGATCCGATCGGGGTCGATGCCCAGGTTCGGAGCATTGCGGCGCATCCAGCGCACCGCCTCGCGGACGTCGTCGAGGGCGGCCGGCCAACTGGGAGAACCTGGCCCGGCCAGGCGATAATCGACCGCAACGACGACCAGGCCGGCCCGTGCCAGGCGCAGGATCGTCGAGGTTGCAGGATCGGAGCGGAACAACCGCTTCGATCCGCCCGACCAGCTCCCGCCATGGATCGCCAGCACGGCGGTGCGTCGCCACCGGGACGCGTCCGGGCCGGCGGCCTCGGGTGGGAAGTAGACGTCGAGCGTGGCCCGGTGTCCGCCCGCGGTGCGGTAGACCCGCTCACTCCGCACGACGATCCCCAAGGAAGCGAGGTCTCCCTGGGTGACCGGCGGGATGACCGTCCAGCACCAGGCCGTGATTGCCAGGAGCCCGAGCCAGGCCACGAGGTGAACACAGTGCGAAGTGGCGCGCATCGTTTCTTCATCGGAAGCACAATGGCAGTGACGAGACAAGCAAGCATCGGTCAGTATCAGGCTTGGCAGGCAACCGCACAAGCGGTCTTATCCCCAGGCGTGGTACGATCAACGGTCTGAAGTGACGGGTTCCCGTTCCGGCAAGGCACCTGTGCGATGGCTCGCTGAGAGGACCGATCAATGGGTATGGAAGAGACCAGACTGCCCTTACTGGAGCAACGGGAGATCGAGGCGCGGATCGTCGGGCCGCTGATCCGGGCGTTCGCCGAGGAGCTGGGAGCGGAACGCGCCCTGGCCATCGTCGCGCGGGTCATCCGGGGCCTGGCTCGCCAGAGCGGGGCCGAGCTGGCCCAGCTGCTGGGCGAACAAACGCTCGATGCCTTCGCCCGGACATTGGATCGATGGCGGGAGAATGGGGCCCTGGAGCTCGACATCCTCGAGCAATCCCCGGGGCGCCTGTCGTTCAACGTGACCCGTTGCCGTTACGCCGAGATGTACCGGGCCCTCGGTCTGGCTGATCTGGGCGCAAGCTTATCCTGCCAGCGCGATTACGCCCTGGCCCAGGGATTCAACCCCGACATCGAGCTGACGCGCACCCAGACCATCATGGAGGGTGCCCTATTTTGCGATTTCCGGTTCCGCCTGGCGGCGGCCACTCCCCCGGCGGTCGAGGCGGCGGCCCAGGACCAGCCCGATCGAACGCCCGGGGGTCGCAACCAGGAATCCCCGATCGGGGACTCCGGTCCGGAGAACCGTTGACGGGCGGGTTCCTATTACTCCGGCATGAATGAAGCTCAATAAGTCGGTCAGGCTTTAGCCTGACAGGATCTGAAGAACGTCAGGCTAAAGCCTGACCGACTTTCTTGCCGGAGTAATCACAGCAAGATTACCCCGGCAAGGAAGAAACTCATGTCGGTCAGGCTGTCCAGCCTGACATGCCTGGAACGTCAGGCTGGACAGCCTGACCTACTTTCGGTCGCTCAATCCGAGGATGGACTTTGATCATGAATAAGAGGATGTTCCTCAAGCTGTCGGCCGGGATTCTGGGCGGATCCGCCGGGGCCCGCCTCTTCGGCAGGATGCCCGAGGGACCCGCATCGGGCGCCCAGCTCACCAACTGGGCCGGCAACTATACGTACAGCACCGACAACCTGCATCGTCTCACGTCGATCGAGCAGGTTCGGAAGTTTGTCAAGGAACACGATTCCCTCAAGGTGCTCGGCACGCGTCACTGCTTCAATGGCATCGCCGACAGCCCTCAAGCCCTCATCTCCCTCGAGTCGATGGACCGGGTGGTCGCGCTCGATCCCGAGGCGCGAACGGTGACAGTGGAAGCGGGAACGAAGTACGGCCGATTGTGCCCCTATCTCCACGATCGGGGCTTCGCGTTGCACAACCTTGCCTCCCTGCCGCACATCTCCGTCGCCGGCGCGTGTGCCACCGCGACGCACGGATCGGGCATCCAGAATGGAAACCTGGCGACGGCGGTCTCAGCCCTGGAACTCGTCACGGCCGACGGGGACATCCTGTCGCTCTCCCGTGCGAAAGACGAGGAGACGTTCCTCGGGGCCGTCGTGCACCTTGGGGCGCTCGGGGTGGTGACCAAGGTCACGCTGGACATCCAGCCGGCCTTCACGATGCGGCAGGATGTCTACGAGAACATGCCGCTGGCCCAACTGACCGACCATTTCGAGACCATCATGTCCAGCGGCTACAGCGTGAGCCTGTTCACGGATTGGCAGAACAAGCGGATCAACGAGGTGTGGGTCAAGCGGCGCGTCGGCAAGGGAGACTCCCCGGCCGCCGAACCCGAGTTCTTCGGGGCCAGACTCGCCTCCAAGAACCTCCACCCGATCGCCGAGCTCGCGGCGGAGAACTGCACGGAGCAGATGGGTGTGCCCGGCCCCTGGTTTGAGCGGTTGCCGCACTTCCGCATGGGGTTCACGCCCAGCAGCGGCAAGGAGCTGCAGGCCGAGTACTTCGTTCCCCGCAAGGATGCCGTCGAATCCATCCTCGCGATCGAGCGGCTGCGTGACCGGGTCAGCCCCCACCTCTTGATCTCGGAGCTGCGGACGGTCGCTGGCGACCGCTTGTGGATGAGCCCTTGCTACCAGCGGCCCAGCCTGGCCATCCACTTCACCTGGAAGCCAGACTGGGACTCCGTCCGCAAGCTGCTGCCGATCATCGAGACGGAGCTGGCACCTTACCAGGTCCGTCCTCACTGGGGGAAACTGTTCGCTGTGGGCGGGGCGCAGCTCCAATCCCGCTACGAGAAGTTGACCGATTTCCAGGGCCTGCTCAAGGTGTACGATCCTCGCGGGAAGTTCCGGAACGCGTTTCTGGCCAGGACGCTCTACGGCTGAGATCCCCGCGCCCCACGGGGACCTCCACGCGCGCCGGGCACTCGTTCCCGGAGACGGCATCCTGCCGGTTGCGGCGCGCTCAGAGTCTGTTCCCAAAGCTCCGGAGGGGCGGCGGTCAAGAGCCAGGGGCGACAGCCCCTGGTCGACCGCGGAGAGCCGAGCCCCCCCTCTCTTCCCAGGAGCCCC
>JAJPJC010000169.1 GCA_021324445.1 Isosphaeraceae bacterium | reverse complement strand
GATTCCGGATTCCAGATTCCAGATTCCGGATTCCAGATTCCAGATTCCGGATTCCAGATTCCAGATTCCGGATTCCAGATTCCAGATTCCGGATTCCAGATTCCAGACTCCGGATTCCAGACTCCAGATTCCAGATTCCAGATTCCAGGTTCCAGGTTCCAGATTCCGGGTTCCGGATTCCAGACTCCGGAACCCAGAGACCAGAATCCGGGGTTCGGACTTTTAATTTCCGACCTCGACCCCTTGAGAGGATGGACTCTCCAATTTGGAATCTGGAATTTGCAATTTGGAATCTGCAATTGGCAATCCCCCCGCGATTGCGGCGCAAGGCCGGGTCGGCACTGGCGGCCGTCGTCCTGGCGACGGTGCTGATCGGCCTGGTGCGTCCGGCCCAGGCTCAATACGTCGGAGGCAACGAGAATATCCAGGGGTTCACGGTCGTCGGCAAGGGATTCGTCGCCGCCAAGCCGAACCTGCTGGAGATCGACCTGGAGGTCACCGCGGCTTCGGAGCTCAGCGCCGACGCCATCGTCAAGTACCGCGATGCCCGCAAGCGGATCCGCGACGCCTTCGCCGCGCTGAAGCTGGGGAATGTCACCGTGGAGGAGCGTGGACTGCTCGTCGACCAGAAGGGCATGATGCAAAGCCCCTATTTCATGGGCGGCATGCCCAATACGCGCTCCAAGACCGAGGTGCAGCTCACGCGCAAGCTGATCGTCAAGGGGTCCGACATCCGCAAGATGGACGAAGAGGCCCTGCTCCAACTGACCGCCAAGCTGCTCGATGTGGCCCAGGATGCCGGCGCACACGTCGGCCCGCCGCAGATGCCGTACTGGTACTACTATGATTATCCCTCCCGGAGTTCGGGATTGGTCCGCTTCATCCTCGAGGATTTCGACAAGCTCCAGGAGGAAGCCTACGAGAAGGCCATCGCCGAAGCCCGAACCCGGGCCGAGCGGCTGGCGCGGTTGAGCCACGTCGAGCTCGGGCCGATCGTGGCCGTGCGGGAGATCACCGTACCCGGTGATCAGAATCCGGTTCCGAATTACAATTTCTACTATAATCGGGGCACCAATTCCGACGAGGAGACGCCGCGCAAGCGGCTGGAGACGTCCAAGTTCCAGGAAATTCCCGTCCGGGTGGAGCTGCTGGTGCGATTCGAGATTCATCCCAAGTCCGAGGGCAAGGGGAGGAGCTCAGGGCCATGAGCAACCCAGGTCAAGCGTTCGAGCCAGGGGGGCCGGTACGGGCGACGCGCCGGGCGTTCCTCGGGCGCACGGCCGGGGGCGCTGCCGCGGCGGCGGCCGGTGGCGGCTGGCTGGCGAGCCCACGGCGCGGCCACGCCGCGGAGAAGGGAATCTTGCCCAAGCACGTGACGCCGGAGGCCCTCCGGGCCGTCACCAAGGGGCTGGATTACCTGGCCGCCCAGCAGGCCGAGGACGGCTCGTGGATCACCGGCGGCGGCGAGGCCTATCCCGTGGCCATGACCGGACTGGCGGGCACGGCGTTCCTGGCTCACGGGGATTCCCCCACGCGCGGTCCCTATGCCAAGAAGGTGCAAGGCGCCGTCGAGTTCCTGGTGCGCTGCGCCACGCCCACCGGGCTGATCACCGGCCCGACGCAGGATAGCGGCCAGCCGATGCACGGGCATGGCTTTGCCCTGATGTTTCTGGCGTCGGTCTACGGGATGATCACCAAGGAGTCGCTCCGCAAGCAAGTGCAGTCCACCGTCCGCAAGGCGGTGGCCCTGACCAGCCAGGGCCAGAGCCTCCACGGCGGCTGGACCTACATCCCCGGCGCCGGCGACGAGGGATCGGTCACGGTCACCCAGGTGCAGGCCCTGCGCGCCGCGCACAATGCCGGGTTCCTCGTCCCGCGGGCCACGATCGAGGAGGCGGTCAAGTACCTGGAGAAATGCCGCACCCCCGAGGGGGGTATCCAGTATTCCCTGATCTCCGCCACCGGGCCGAGGCTGCCTATCTCGGCGGCCGCCGTGGCTACCCTGTACAACGCGGGCCAGTTCGACGGCGCCATCGCCACGGATTGCCTGAAATACGTCTGGGACCAGTTCCGCGCCCACGACGGTTGGGAGAAGGGGCAGGGCCACGCCTTCTACACGCACCTCTACGCCGCCCAGGGGTTCTACATGGCCGGCGACCAGTACTGGGACAAGTATTTCCCCGGTGCCCGCGACCAGTTGCTCACCATGCAGGCGCCCGACGGCTCCTGGCACGGCGACGGGATCGGGCAGGTCTATGGCACCGCCATCGCCACCATCATTCTCCAGCTCCCATTCAAGTTTGTGCCGATTTTTCAGCGGTGAGACTTTTCACGTAGGTCAGACTTTATCCTGACAAATATTCATAAATTTCAGGCAAAAGCCTGACCTCCGGCCTCCGGTTTCCACGAAGAGGGATGCGATCGTGAGCACTGCGACGGAAGAGCTCGATCTGGCCGAACTGGAGGAGCTGCGCTCGGCGCACGACCAGATCCGCCAGCAGATCGCCCGGCAGATTGTCGGGCAGGACGCGGTCATCGAGCAACTGCTGATGGCCGTCTTCGCCCGCGGGCATTGCATCCTCGAGGGGGTGCCGGGCCTGGCGAAGACGCTGATGGTGCATTCGCTGGCGCAGTCGCTGTCGCTGGAGTTCATGCGGATCCAGTTCACGCCCGACCTGATGCCCTCGGACATCACCGGCACGGAGGTGCTCTACGAGGACCGCCACAGCGGGGCGCGGGAGCTCCGCTTCGTCCGGGGTCCGATCTTCGCGAACCTGATCCTGGCCGACGAGATCAATCGCACGCCGCCGAAGACGCAGGCCGCCTTGCTGGAGGCGATGCAGGAGCGTCAGGTGACCGCCGGCGGGCGCCGGCATGCCTTGCCAGACCCGTTCTTCGTGCTGGCCACGCAGAATCCGATCGAGCAGGAAGGGACCTACCCCCTGCCCGAGGCCCAGCTCGACCGGTTCTTGTTCAAGATCTTCATCACGTATCCCACGCCGGAGGAGGAGCGGCGGATCTACCGGATCACCACCGGGGCCGACGAGCCGGAGATCATGCCGATGCTGACGGGCGATCGGATCGCGGCCTTGCAGCGGCTGGTGCGGCGCGTGCCGGTCTCGGACCACTGCATCGAGTACGCCATGGACCTCGTCCGGGCGACGCGCGGCCGCGAGCACGGCGGGCCGGCCTACATCGACGAGTGGGTCGCCTGGGGCGCCGGGCCGCGGGCGGGCCAGTCCCTGATCCTGGCCGCCAAGGCGCGTGCCGCGCTGGCCGGGCGGCCGAGTGTCGCCGTGGACGACATCCGGACCATCGCGCCGCCGGTGCTGCGTCATCGGCTTGTCATCAACTACAACGCGCAGGCTGCCGGCGAGACCAGCGACTCGATCGTCACCAGGCTGCTCAAAGATGTCCCGGTCCGAAAGGGGGCCGACGATGCCGCCGTCGCGGACATATTCCGATCCTGACGTCATCGCCCGGATCGCCGATCTGACCTTGCGCTCGCGGCGGCTCGTCGAGGGGGCCATCAGCGGGCTGCACCGCAGCCCGTTCCACGGGTTCAACATCGAGTTCGCCGAGTACCGCGAGTACACCCCGGGGGATGACCTCCGCCGGCTCGATTGGCGCGTCTTCGCCCGCTCCGACCGCCATTACATCAAGCAATACGAGGAGGAGAGCAACGTCCGCGTCACGTTCCTCGTCGATGCCAGCGCCTCGATGAATTATCACGGCTCGGGCGCCGTCCTGTCCAAGTTCGACTATGCCGCCACCCTGGTCGTCTCGCTGGCGATGCTGCTGGTCCGCCAGCAAGACCCGGTGGGCCTGGTTCTCTTCGACGAGGCGGCCACCACGGTCTTGCCGCCGAAGGCGACCCAGGCCCAGCTCGCGGTCCTCGCGGGCCTGCTCGAACGCTGCCGGCCCGCCCGCCAGACCGAGCTGGGGAGCCTGCTCCTCTCCCTGGGCGATCAGTTCCGGCGGCGGAACATGCTGGTGATCGTCTCGGACCTGCTCACCGACCTCGACACCTTCTACGACGGCCTGAACCGCCTCCGCTTCAGCGGACATGAAGTGCTCGTCATGCAGGTGCTCGACCGCGACGAGCTGGATCTCCCCTTCAACGGGCCGACCGTCTTCCACGACATCGAGGGTACGGAAGAACTGTTCGCCGAGCCCTGGGCGTTCCGCCGGTCCTACCAGAACGCCATGAAGGAGTTCCTCGACGGCGTGCGGAAAGAGTGCGGCTCCCGCGGCTACGACCATGTGCGGTTCCTGACCGATGAGTCGCTCGGCGCCTCGCTGAGCTACTTCCTGCATTCCCGGGAAGAGACCGGCCGGGAAACGCGGCAAGGAGCGCGCTACAAGTCATGAGTGGCAAATGGCGCGAAAGGCGCCCATGGAAGTCAGGCTTTAGCCTGACAGGGAACCCGATCGTGTCAGGCTAAAGCCTGACCGACTTCCTCGCCGGGGTGATATGACCTTCTTAAGCCCGCTCTTGATCTGGGGGACACTGCTGGGCGCAATCCCCATCATCATCCACCTGCTGAACCGGCGGCGGTTCCGGCGGGTGGAGTGGGCGCCGATGCGCTATCTCAAGCTGACGATCCAGCGCAACCGGCGGCGGATCCAGCTCGAGGAGCTCTTGCTGCTGCTGTTGCGGATCGCCTTGCCGGTCTTGTTGTTCATCTACCTGGCGCGGCCGGTGCTGAACCCGACGGGACTGGAGGAATGGCTGGGCAGCGGGGGCCGCTCCAGCCAGGTGGTCCTGATCGACGACTCGATGAGCATGGGCTACGCGGTGGGCGAGGCCTCGGCCTTTCAGCGCGCGCAGCAGGCGGCCGGTGCGCTTTTGGCCTCGGTGCGGCCGCAGGACCGCTGCACGCTGGTGACCACGTCGGCGCCGCGCGTCGCGGTGCTCAGCGAGGTCGAGGGGGCGCGCCGCGAGGAGCTGGCGGCGGCCGTGGCGTCGGTGCCGATCACCGCGACCCATGCGGCCTGGCCCGCGGTGCTGGCGGGGATCGAGGAGGTCTTGAGCGCCTGCACGTACCCCACCCGGCAGCTCACCATCCTCACCGACCTGCGCCGCAGCGGCTGGGACCGCAGCGTCGCCACGATCGCCCGCCGCTGGAGCGAACAGGGCGTGCGCGTGCGGCTGGTGGATGTCGGCGATGAGGACGTGGTCAACGTCGTGCTCGAGGGGCTGGTCCCGACGGACCGCACGATCCTCGCCGGTGCGCCGAGCGGGTGGGAAGCCGTGATCCGCAACGACTCGCCGCGGACGCTCAGCAGTGCCAAGGCGATCCTCCGCGTCGACGACAAGCCCACCGAGGTGCGCTTGCCGGAGATCGCGCCGCATGAGACGGCCCGCGTGCCCTTGAATGTCCCGTTCCCGGGATCGGGGCCGCATGACCTGTCGCTCCAGATCCCGGACGACGAGCTGCCGGGTGACAACCAGCGCTGGGTCGCCGTCCCGGTGAAGGACTCCCTGCTGATTCGCCTGGTGGACGGCGAGCCGTCCTCGGAGCCGTTCGGCTCGGAGGTCGACTACCTGGCCGCGCCGCTGTCGATCGGGATCGGCGCGGCCGAGGCCTGGCGCGTCGAGGTCGTGCCCGATCAAGATTTCCTCTCGCAACGGCTGGAGCCGGCCGACGTGCTCGTGCTGGCCAACGTGGCCGCGCCGACGCCCGAGCAGGCGGAGCGCCTGGCCAGGCTGGTCCGCGAGGGGATGGGCCTGATGATCTTCACCGGGGCGAAGCTGGACGTGGGGCTCTACAACGACCTGCTCGCTCGCGCCACCAACCAGATCTTGCCGTTTCGGCTCAAGAGTCTGCTCGATGAGGCGATCCACGGGCTGATCGTCGAGCCGTTGCGCCCCTCGCCGCTGGAGAAGCTGCTGGAATTGAAGACGACGGCGCTGGAGCGCGTGGAAGTCCGCCAGATCATGACGGTCGAGGAGCGGGGCGGCCAGGACAAGACCCAGGACGAGGTCCGCGTGCTCGCTCGGTGGAACGATCCGAGCCGGTCGCCCGCGGTGGCCGAGCGGGTGCTGGGCGACGGCCGCGTCTTGCTCTGGACGACGACCGCCGACCGCGCGGGCAACGATTGGCCGATCGAGCCCAGCTTCGTCCTGGCCGTGCGCGAGGCGGTCCGGGGGACGGCGCGCCCGACCCGGCTGGCCAATACGGTCACGGCCGGCGAGCGGATGCGCCGGGTGGTCGCCACCAGCCAGCAGGTCGCGAATGCCCGGTTGACTCCTCCGGGCGGCGGCGAACCCGTGTCGCTCACGGCCGTCCCCCTGGCCGAGGAGCCGGGCGATCGCGGCCCGGCGGTCGAGATCACCATACCGGACACGCGCCGGGCGGGGATCTATCGCATCAACTGGGATGAGGGGCCCCTCGGGACCCAGCAAGACCTGTATGCGGCCAATCCCGACCCGCGCGAAAGCACGCTGGAGCGGATCCCCGCCACCGAGCTGAAGACGATGCTCGAGCCCCTGGACGTCGAAGTCGTCTCGGTCCGTGGGGATGGCGACGCCATCTTCTCCCCGACCGGCAACGAGATCTGGCGCGACCTGGCCGGCGCCTTGCTCGTGCTGCTGATCGTCGAGTCGATCTTCGCCACCTGGGTCGGTCGCTCTCGCTGATTTTGAGAAACGATCATGTTGAACCACGGAAAACACGGAACGACACGGAAATGGGTCGGCCACTCCAGGCCGAGGACGAAGAGACGTATGCCATCCATGGGGGTTCTGTCCTCCATGTAAATCGGCGTTTTCCGTGGTTCCAGAGATTCTTCCGACGAATCGAGATTCACCGCAGAGCCCGCGGAGATCGCTGAGAGGAGGGCAGAGACAGACGGCCAGGAATCCTTGATCGTTCTCGGTCTGG
>JAJPJC010000240.1 GCA_021324445.1 Isosphaeraceae bacterium | reverse complement strand
GTCTGACGGTTGTAGGGTGGGTGCAACCCACCAACGCAAAGCCCTGGTAATACTGATGATCGGTGGGTTTCACCCACCCTACGAAATCGACCTCCGACCCTTTCGGAGACAGACTCTAAGACATTGTGTGTCTTCACACCAACGGCGAGGATCGTAACGGCCTTTTCGTCAGCCTCGAGATCGTGGAACACTCGATATTGTCCCACCCGGAGCTCCCAGTCCGCCAGTGGATTCTCTCGGAGGGGCTTCCGGTGTCGTGTGGGCACCTCGGGTTGGTGCATGAGTTGTTCCTCGATTGCCTCCAGGACGATTCCTCGATCCCGGGCTCTCAATTGATCCAGTTGGCGCTCCCCATCCTCGGAGCATCGATTCTGATAGGCCATGGCCTCTCCACAGATAGGACATCGGATCGATCATCCTACCCGCGACTTTTCCTGAGACCCGCTCGGGCGAGTGGTTTTCCCATCCGATGCTCAAACTGGTTCGGGCCCGGGTGGGGCTGGCGATGGGGCGGATCCGGCTCGGCCCGACGGAGTGGCGCAAGTCGAAGTCCCTGGCTCGTTTATCGCCGGAGGATTGCTCCTCTACCCAGGCGGGACGACTCCTGGTAAAATCCCGCCCGCGCCGCGCCAGGGTTGAGCACCGCGCCGCGTCATGCCCGATCGCCATGCCCCTTTGGTCCGTCATCAACACGGAGGTTCTGATGTCGAAGACCACCCGCCGCACCCTGTCGTTCGACTCCCTGGAGGGCAAGGTCCTTCTCTCGACCGGACTGGCGGACCCGGCCGCGACCGTCGCTCGGGCGGCGGCCAGGGGACTTTCGCTCAAAGGGGTCTTGACCGGCGTCGCCAGCGCATCCGGCGGCGTGGTCAGCGCGTTCACGGTCAAGGGCAACGCCGCTTCCATGGGGAAAGTCAAGGGGATGTTGCTGCTCTCGATCCCGCTCAGGTCCGGCCGGGCGCCCAACCTCAGCGACGCGACCCTGATTCTGACCAGCCGGGCGGGCGTTGTCCAGGTGACAATTGGAAGGTCGTCATCAATTATTTATGATTATGTCATTACGGCTGGCACCGGGAGCTTCGCCTCGGCATCCGGGTCGGGGTTGATCACCCTGCACTTCAGCCAGCAGCGCTTCAACTCGGTCATCCTGGTGTTGCATTCCCACCCCCATTAGGCCGTGTCTTGAGTCGCCCACGTGCCGGGTTGGCATTGGAGCGAGCGGCGATCGGGGGTATCTTGGAATCCGGTGATCGTCCGGGAGCTTCTCGACGCGATCGAAGCCCTGCCACTGCGAGCGAGCCTGACCATGATCGAAGGCGTCTACCACATGACCCCGCGCCAGTTCCGCAAGGCCATCGATGCCGGGGTCTTCGGCGAGAATCACGTCGAGCTGCTGGGAGGGATTCCGTTTATCATGTCGGAGAATCCGCCGCACATCGTGGCCACGGCTCGAGTCCATCGAGCGTTGGCGGTTCTGGCGTTCCTGCCGCGATGGTTTGCCAACAAGGAGCACCGCCTGGCGCTGGGGCGGTGGCGGCCGCTCGCCGACGTCGTCGTGCTTCAAGGCCCCGATTCGACCTACGCCACCCGCCTGGCCCAGGCTGCCGACGTCGCGCTTCTGGTCGAAGTGGCCGACACCTCCTACGCCAAGGACAGCGGGCCCAAGCTGCGGCGGTATGCCGGCTCCCGCATCCCGGTCTACTGGATCGTGGACCTGAAACGCCGGCTGGTCGAGGTCCGCGGCCTACCGTACGGCAAGGGGAAACTGGCCGGTTATGCCCGGTGCGACATCTACCAGGAGGGCGACCAGGTCCCCGTGGTGCTCGATGGGCAGGAAGTGGGGCGGGGCCCCGTGTCGGACCTGTTGCCTTGAGCCCATTGAGCCGCGGTTGCCGCGGTCGGCGTCGATCGGGGCTGCTCGAGCCAGCCCGTGCCGCGCCTGTCGTTTGGGCTTACGAGGCGGTGGGGACGCCGCTATGATGATCGGTCCGCGATCGCCGCGCGAATGGAGTGACCCTGTCCCGGAAGGATTCCCTTGAGTTCGGCCAACCCTGCCATCACCGTCATGTCCAGCTCCAACGGGCGGTCGTTGCCTCCGGTCCTGGGCCGCCTCCTGAGCGGGACGTTCTGGCTGGCGCTTCGGGTACCCCTTCAGCTCGTCTTCTCGCTGTGGACGACCCGGCTGGTGCTGGAGACGATCGGGGACGACCAGTGGGGCGCCTACCGGTTCGCCTGGGGATTCGGCTTCTTCCAGATCCTGTTTGAATTCGGAATCAGCTCGGCGTTGCAGCGGCAGATCTCCGACGCCTGGACGCGGGGCGATCGCCCGGGGGTCGACCGGGCCATCGCGTGCGGGATGAATTTTTACATGGCGATGGCGCTGGTGCAGATGGCGGCCCTCTGGGGCGTGGCCTCCGCGGCGCTGCCCCACACCGCCTACCAGGGCCGCTCTTACGACCTGGTGGTGAAGATCCTCTGGCTCCAGATCGTGACGGCGCCGTGCTACGGGTTCTCCGTGGTGGTCTCGAGCGTGCTCCAGGCGGCGCGGCGGTACGACTTCGTGCCGCGGTTCGAGGTGCTGATCACGATCGTTCGGTTCCTGGTGCTGTGGGTCGGGTTGAAGTCGGGAGTGGACTTCTTCGTCGTGGTCGTGGCGCAGACGGCGGTGCAGGTCGGTTTCGGGATCGGGCCGGCGCTCTGGGTGATGGTCCGCGAGCTGGGACATGTCCCCCATTTCTGTGGGGCCCGGTGGGCCGACTACCGGGCGCTCATGCACATTAGCTTTTACATCGCGCTGATGCAGCTCAGCGTGGTGCTGGCCGACAAGATCGATACCACGGTGCTCGGCTTCGTCCTCTCGACCGACCCGGGGCGGGCCACCGCGGTCTACGACGTGGTCAGCAAGCCGTTCTTGCAGCTCCGGCAGACGGGCTGGATGCTGGCCTACATGGTGATGCCGGCCGTCGCCAGCCTGGCGGCCGCGCGCGACGAGCGGGCGCTGGAGCGGCTCAAGTACGACGGCACCCGGCTGCACATCGGTGCCCTCTTGCCCATCGGCCTCCTGGCCTGGATCTATGCCGGTCCCTTCCTCTCCCTGTGGATCGGCGCGAGTCTGGGCTACGACGCGGCGCAGGTGGCGCCCTTGATGCGGCTGTTCCTGGTCGCGGCGATCCCGCTGGTCCTCTCGGTCCCCGTCCAGATGTCGATCGGGATCAACAAGTTCGCGGTGATCGCGCTGGCGGCCCTGGGCGGGTCGCTGATCAACCTGCCGATCAGTTGCTATCTCACCGCCCGGCTGGGCGTGCAGGGGGTGATCTGGGGCACCGTGTTGACGACCCTGTTCTCGAACCTGCTGGTGCCGGGCCTCTACGTCTTCCGGACGCTGGGGATTGATCCGCGGGTCAGCCTCAAGCGGACCCTGTGTGCCCCGATGGCCGGCGCCGTCGCCTTGATCGTCGTGACCTTGGCCTTGCGGCTCGTCGTCCCGGTCACCGGAGCCGGCCCCACGCGCTGGACGCGCGCCTTGCCCCTGATCGTGCATCTCGGCATCGGCACGCTCGCCTACATCGGCGGCTACGTGCTGGTCCCCGCCGGCCGCGGCGACCTGGTCGAGCTGATCGCCAAGCTGCGACGACGCTGAAAAACCTGCCGCGGCGGCGATCAACTAACTCCTGCGCCGTTTTCCGGCTCCGTTCGCGGTCGGTTTGATCTCGAGGTCGGTCACCCGCAGCAGGTCGATCACATTCAGAGTATCGTCGGGTTGGTAGACGGAAACCGTTCGACCGCTCGGCGATGACATGATGAATTCGCGATGATTCACAGCGATCTGACGCCCATCAGCCAGATGCATGATGAAGGGCCGGAATGGCTGAGCGTCGTAGAATTTCCGGAGTTGTTCGACGGTCATCGTCCCACTTCCTGAAAGCTCAAGTTCCAGGTTGGTCGGCTCCCCGCCGGCACAGGAGCATTTTAGATCGAACTGCGACCAGGTGTCTACGTTTCCGTCCCGAGTCGCTTGGGCGTCGCGTCGCGGTGGGCAATACTTCGTTGGGTTCGCCTGCCGATGATGGACGAGCGATCGCGGGTCGGTCATACTCATTCCCGGAGAACCACATTTTCGTCCTCGGGGAGCGACGCCGAACGGCAGCGAAACACTGTTCGAGCATCAGGGGAGTTCCATCCGATTATGAGACCCATCCGTGTGGTAATGGTTGGTTTGCTCGTGGTCGTGCCGGCCGCCGCGGAGGCGCAGGCACCGGCCCAGCCCAAAGGCCAGTCGCGTCCCGGTGAGCGGGCGGCCGCCGCGGCGCCCGAGCCCGGTGGCGAGGCCCAGGCGGTCACCCGGGCGATCCTCGAGGAGATCGACAAACACTCCGAGCTGATGGCCAACCTCGAATACCTCTGCGACCTGATCGGGCCGCGCCTGACCGGCTCGCCCGGCCTGACCCGGGCGAATCATTGGACCCGGGAGCGGTTTCGCCAGTACGGGCTGGCCAACGCCCATCTCGAGTCCTGGACGATCGAGCGGGCGTGGACCCGCGGTGAGGCCCGCGGCCGCGTCGTCGTGCCGGCCGAGCAGCGGATCCTCCTCGAATCGGCGGGCTGGAGCCCCTCGACCAACGGGCCGCGGCGCGGACCGGTCGTCCATGTCAAGGCCCGGTCGAGCGACGAGCTGAGTCCGTACAAGGGGAAGCTGAAGGGGAGCTGGGTCCTCTTCTCCGAGGTCTCGGTCCAGCCTTCTCCCAAGCAGCCCAGTCCCAACCTCGACAGGGAGATGCGGCGGCGAATCCGCGATTTCCTGGGGATGAGGGAGTTCCGCCGGGAGCTGCACAAGTTCCTGGCCGCCGAGGGAGTCGCCGGGATCCTCCGCGACTCCAACAAGGAGCATGGGTTGGTCAACATGACGACCGCCGCGAGCAATTTCACCCCGGCCGCGCTCCCCGAGGCCTTCCTGACCACCGAGTCGTATGGACTGATCTGGCGGCTGCTCAAGCGCGGGCCGGTCGAACTCGAGATCGACCTGAAGAATACCTTCAGCACCGGGGAGGTCGAAGTCTACAACACGGTCGCCGAACTCCCTGGCGCCGAGAAGCCCGACGAGGTGGTGATCATCGGCGGCCATATCGATAGCTGGGACCTGGGCACCGGCGCCACCGACAACGGGACCGGCATCATGGCGGTGCTGGAGGCCGCGCGGGCCCTCAAGGCGGTTGGGGTCAAGCCCCGGCGCACCATCCGCTTCGTCCTCTTCTCCGGCGAGGAGGAAGGGCTGCACGGCTCGCGTGCTTATGTCAAGGCCCATGAGAAGGAAATGTCCAAGATCTCCGGAGTGCTGATCCACGACATGGGGACCGGCCGGGTCAAGAGCATCGGGCTGCAAGGCCGCTATGACCTGCGCGAGGTGATGGACAAAGTCGTCGAGCCATTCAAGGAGGCGGTCGACCTGGAGGAGCTGAGCCTGCGGAGCATGATGGGTACCGACCACCTGTCGTTCCTGCCGCACGGCGTGCCGGCCTTCGCCGTGGTCCAGGACCCGGCCGAGTATCGCAAGACGCACCACACCGAGAGCGACACGTTCGACAAGGTGTACCCGGACGAGATCAACCAGGGGGCGAAAGTCCTGGCGGCGTGGGCGTACAACGTGGCGATGCTGCCGGATGTCCTGCCGCGCGATCCCAAACCGCCCCAGCCCGGGATGTTCGACAGCCCCGAGTTCCGCCAGCCCCGCGAGGCCAAGCCCAAGTCGGAGGAATCGCCCAGGCGACCGAGCCCCAACGGCCGGGTCGCCACTCAGGCGGGGCATTGAATCCTCGGGGCAGATCCTGAGCACTACAACGTCTTGAGAAACGCGACGAGATCGGCGATCTCCCGGGGCGAGAGCACCAGTCCCCGGGGATGCCGCTCCTTGCGGAACACCTCGTCGAGCGATCGGGCGCGGCCGTCGTGGAGGAAGGCATCGCGCCGGCTGACTGCCCGCAGGGAAGGGGGGTTGAACTCGCGGTTCCCGACCTCGTCGGTCAGCCCCACGTCATAACGCTCGGGAGACGTGTACTCGGGGGGGACGTGGCAGGTCGCGCACTGCCGCGCCTCGAAGACCGCGCGACCCCGCGCCACCGCGTTGGCGTTGTCTGTGCCGGTGTCCCAGAGCGCCGGCGGCGGTGGCGTCAAGGATTCCAGGTAAGCGGTGAGGTCGGCAACCTGCGCCTCGGCCGGCTTGGGCCCGTGCATGGTCGTCGCGATCGACTTGCGGACCTGGTCTTCCAGCCGGGGAATCGATCCGGTCCAGGTCCAGGGGCCGGTCGCGGCGACGCCCAGGAGCGAGGGGACGCGCTTGGGGGCGCCGTAGGAGCCGTCTCCCAGGGTGTCGCTCAAAAGATTGTTGGTATGGCCGTCGGTGTGGCAGCTCTGACAGCTCATCCAGCCGTCGTGGGAAAGTTTGGCACTGGAGAACAACCGCTCGCCCCGGTCGACGGCGGTCGGTTCCGGTCGCGGGCCCAGCGCGATCGTCGCGGGCCGCTGGCCGGTGGCGATGGCGACGACCGAGATCGTGTCATCCAGGCTGTCGGCGACGTAGACGAGCTCCCCATCCGGGCTGGGCGCCACGGCCGCCGGCCGGCGCCCCACGACGACCCGTCGCGGACCCTGGTCCGGACTCGCGGCGATTGCGACTTCATCGACGCCCGCCAGCGCGACGATCAGGTCGCCGCGGCCACTGAAGGCCAGCGGCCCCGGATCGCCCGCCGCATAGCCGACGTCGCCCAGGTCGAAGAGCCGGCCGGCGTCCAGCAGCGCAGAGTCGGAGCCGGCCTTCACCAGGGCGTCGGTGGGCACCACCCGCAGGTGATTGCGGATCAAGAGTCCCCAGTGGACGTCATCAAAGCTCGTCTGGGCCAGGCGGTTGAGCACCTGGTGGGCGATGACCAGCGTCCGGCCGTCAGGCGCGAGGGCTAGTCCGCGGATGTTGTGCGCCGGCAGCGACCGGACCGAATCAATCGCCCGACGCTTCGGATCGACCACGGCGAGCCGCCCGCCGAAGGCATCGGCGACGACCAGCTTCGAACCGTCGCGGAACCGCGCCAGCTCGCGCGGGCAGAAGGGCAGGTCGAGGCTGCCGACGATCGCGAGCGCTGGCCGCTCCGCGGCCCGACGGCACTCAACAAACGTCAGGCGGCGCGACCAGAGCGAGGCCGCCACGGCCGACCGGCCATCGGCCGAGACGACGAGACGGACCGGGTCGGGGCTGACCTTGACTCGGTCGACGACCGCGATCGAGCGATCGCGATAAGCTATCAACAACAGCTCATTCGCCGCCTGATCGGCGGCGAGCAGGTGGCGGCCGTCGGGCAGGGCGGCGAGGTCGGCCAAACTGCGGCCGGCGTCGTGCTCGGCCACGACCCGCCGCGATGCCGTGTCGATGACCGAGAGGCTCCCGCTCCGCCGGTTGGCCACGAGCAGCGTCTTGCCACCGTCGACGATTGCCAGCGCGACCGGTTGGCGGACGCGCCGGGCCAGGGGGCCGGCGTTGCCTGGCTCCTCCCCGCGGCCTTTCTCCTGTAAAGCCAGGACCAACCCCGCCAGGCAGATCGCTCCGAAGGCTTGAGTCAAGGTCGTCCGTCCCATCTGTGACCACCTTCATTCGGATCCGAGGGATACCGACTTGTGGAGCGACTGCCGGAGGAGTTCGACAGCCTTTCCCAACGGTTCGTCGGCGGGCGCGGTGGGTTCTCGGCTCGGCCCAGGGCTCGCGGGCTGCACGGGCCGGGCCGATCCGGGCCCTTTTTCTCCGATCAGGTAATCCGGCGTGACCCCAGTCCTGGAATGTTCTCCCAGAGCGGATGGTTTCGCATGGGCATCCGTTCGCTTGATGGGTTGATTCTGAGTCGTTTGAGCAATGAGATCTCGGTAGGCCTTCTGAAACCGCTCAAGCTCATCGAGGTTCGCAGGCGCTACGACCAGGCGCCGCTGGCCGTCGCGCGCGGCCTCCACCTCGCCACCGAGCGGGCGCCCATCGCCGCGTTCGAGCTGGCCGGTGGCCAGGGTGATCGACCAGGCACCATCACCGACCGGGATGGTGGATCGCACCAGCGCGCCGCTGGACGGGGCGATGGCGCTGCGGGTGGGCTCGCCGATGAGGATGGCCCGGTGGTTATCCTGGAGGGTCGCCGCCAGCCACTCCGCCGTCCCCGAGGTCGCGAGGTCGATGAGCACGGCCATCGGCCAGCCGCGGAACAGCGCGTCGGGGTCGGCCTGGTAGGTTGTCTCGCCCCGGGCTGTCCGGACCCGACCGATCGGGCCGCGGTCCAGCAGGCGATCGGCCAGGAGGACGGCCGGGTGGAGGCTGTCCCCCCTCAGGCCGCGCAGGTCGAGCACGAGTGCCCGGACGCCCTCGCTTTCGAGCTGCCGCGCCAGCTTGAGGAGCTCGTGGGGTGTGCTCACGGAGATCTCGCTGATCCGCAGGTAGCCGATGGGATCGGCATCATTGAGCCGGACGTCCCAGCCCCCCGGCGACCGTTTGCGGATCCCCGTGATGGTCGCGTGAACATGCCGGCCTCGAGTGATCGTCATCGTCCGGGACTTCGATTCCTTTGGCTGCCGGACCTTGATTGTGACGTCGGTCCCCTCCGCGCCGCGCAACCGATCGACGGCCTGGCGCACGTCCATCCCCTTGGTGTCGACGCCGTCGATCTGCTCGAGGAGATCATCCTTCTTGACTCCTGCCCGATCCGCGGGGCCTCCTTCGAAGACGTCGAAGATCTTCGGCCGCTTCTCCTGGTCATCCATGCCCAGGGCGATGTGGATGCCGACGTAGCGGTTGCCTGCGAACTGCTCGGCGACCTTGCTCTCCTTCTCCGTGCTGAGGAAAGCGCCCGCGGGGACGCTTTCGCACAAGCCGCGCAACAAGGCCTCCTCGAGTTCACCCGTAGCGATGGGCTTGGCCACCGACTTCGGCCAGGTCTCGGCGAGGAAGGCCGCGAGCTGCTCGGGCGTCGCCACCGCCGAAGCGCGGCGGCCCAGACCGGAGGGAACCGGCACGCCGGCTACCTGGTACATCGCCCGGATCCCCGACAGGACCATCTGCTGCCGCGCGGGGGGGGCGATGTGGTGCTCCAGCACGACGTCGGTGGTCGCCTGGACGCGCTTCGCCAAGTCCGGCGGGACCTTCGGCGATGGTACCGAGGGGATTGATGAAGGGCCGTCTGCGATCGTTGCTGGGAGGTGAAAGGCGGCGGCCATCGTGAAGGCGATGAAAGAGGCCAGGCTCTTCCTTGTGGGTCGATTCATGGCGTGCCCTCCTCGATCTGGATGGAATGGGTCATCCTCGGCTCGACCAAGAAGTCGGGGTTATCAAGAGATTGGAAATCTTGCTGCTCGTGACCCAGGGTGCGCCTCCGGCGACCCTGGGCTTTGTTGTGCAACGCCTTCGGCGTAAGGGATGGTGGCATCGCGATCCCACCGATCGGGTGACGGCCTCTGAGCGAGCGATGACTCCGGGAACAGACTCTCGGTCGAGGTGCTTTCATCGGCTCTTCGACCTTCGGTCGGCCGCCAACCGCTTGCGCCCTTCTGCCTTGATTTCTCTAAGGGTTTCTTTGGTGAATGCGGAAACCTGCCCTCGATCGGCTTGGTCGATGCCAATCTGGATCTCGCGCCGCAGATCTTCAAGCTTTCTCTGCCGAACGTCGTCTTTCTCCTTGAGGAGCCGTAAGCCCTCACGGATCACCTCGCTCGCTGAGTGATAGAGGCCGCTCCGGACCTTGCCGCTGACGTACTGCTCGAGCTCTGGCGTCAGTGAGACATTCATGAGTGGCACCTCCTCCGAAAAACCGGGAACGTCGTCCACCGCATCCTACACACGGTCCCGGAAAATAACAATATTTGTTATCCGGCTTGGGAAAAGCCTCGCCTCACCGAGGGCGGATCACCGTTCTTTCTTGATCAACCACACCTCGGCGACCTGGCAGCCGCGGCCGTTGCCGCCACGATTTGGGTCGACGTGCCAGCTCAGGTCGAGGGTTCCGGAGCGCGTGGCCTCGGGGGGGATGTCGAATTCCACCGGCGTCATGGTGCGGGGCTTTTGCCGGAAGGGATGAATCTCGGCCGAGCCGTTGGCCATCAAGCGGATCGGCACCTGGAACATGTCGCCGGTGTAGACGATCCGGACCTTGTAGGACGCGCCGCGGTCGAGCCCGGTGTAGCGCATCCGCAGCGGCTCGCCGAAGAGGGTGCCGGCGTGCCGGCACCAGGAGCGTCGCCAGCCGGGCTCCTGGTCGAAGGCCGTCATCGGGCCATGGAGCGAGGCCGGGTCTTTCTCGTAGGGAGAGCCCGAGACCAGGTGCGGCCGCCGCAGCGGGTCGCCGAGGTTGTCGTAAGACCCGCCGGGGCCGGGGTTCGTCCAGTTCACGATCGCGTCGAGCTCCCGCAGCCGCGCCGGCTCGGTGTCGAGCTGGCGGACCGCCGCGAACCGGCCCTCGAGCCAGGCCCGGTCGTTCAAGGCCGCGTCGACCGTGTCGAGGGTCGCGCCGCGGCCGACCGAGATCGCCTTGTAGCGGGGCACGCTCAATTGCATGCGGATACTCTGAAACAACGCCTCGGCCAGCTCGAAGACCCGGGCACGCAGGTCGACGGCGACCCGCTGCGTGACGGCCCGGTCGAGGATCGCCTCGGCCTGGTCGATCGCCGCGAGCGACCCCAGGGCGCGCGCCTCGCGCAGCCGGGCGAGCGCTTGCTGCTCCAGGTCGGTCTCGTAGATCAGGCGGGCGCGCTGGTAGGCGTCGTAATAGGCGCGGTAGAGGGCCTGCTGGAACCGCCAGTTGGCCAGGATCCGGGGCGCGACGCGCCGCTCCAGCTCGCGGAACTGCTGGAGCGTCGTCTCGACCGAGCCGTTGGTCAACAGCGGCCCGCGCCAGTTCTGCTCGAGGGCGAAGAGTCCCTGGGCGAAGCCGTCCGCATCGCGGTCGGACAGGCCGACGAGGCCTCGGCTGTAATCGCGCAAGACCTCGAGGAGGTTGGCCTCCGGGTCCCAGCCCAGGGCGCTCCAGACGATCTTGTTCACATCATCGTTGCAGCCCTCCGAATAGGTGATGAAGCCGATGGTCCGGTCGGCGAAGGCGTGGAAGATGGTGGACTCGTCCCGCGGTCGTGGATTGATCACCTCGCGCCCCTCGGTGAGGGCATAGGCGAGGTCCCAGTCGGGGACCGGGTACTGGCAGCGCAGGCTGTGCGTGATATCCGGATAGTCGCGGATCGGATACCTCGCCGGGATCGCCTTCCGCAGCTCGGGCAGGCCGATGCGCACCTGGGGCCCGAACACCACGCCGTTCAACCATGCCGGTTCGTCGCGCATCAAGGCGAGGAACTCGTCCATCCATTCCCGGGAGAAGCTCTGGGGCGAGACCCACATCTGCGCATCGGGGTGGAACCGCCGCAGGTTGGCGGCCTGCTTCTCCAGGAGCGCCATCAGGGCCCTGGGCCGGGTGTGCCCCGGGTCGCCCCCCGGCACGAAGACGGCGTCGATCCGGGGCAGCTTCTGGAACACCGCGCCCCACTCGCTCAGGGCGTGCTCGACCGTCCGGGGATTGGCGTAATCGGCGTCCATCGCCGGGTACCAGATCCAGACGTCCAGGCCGTAGTCGGCGGCGAGCCTCGACATGCCGATCATCATCTCGATGGGGGGCAGGGGGAAGTGGGGGCTGTCGGCGTCATCGTCGGAGCGGGGCGGGATCAGCTCGATGGCATTGGTGCCGAAGACGGCCAGGTCGCGGAGGTAACGCTCCCATTGGGCCAGGTCCCAGCCGTCGTAAGAGTTGGTCTTGGGCCGGTAACCGAGCTGGTGGCCGCGCAGGGGATACCGGGGCGCCGAGGCCAGGTTGAGCGCCTGCGGCAGCGACACGCGGCCGGGACTCGTCCGGAGCTCGCGGAGCAGGCGGCCGACGCCGAAGAGGACGCCGCGCGCGTCGTTACCGGCGACGACGACCGCCGGCGCGCCGCGGTCGCCGTCGAGGGTGCGGATCTGGAAGCCGTCCTTGCTCTCGCCGGCCGGTGGCGGAGCGCCGAGCTGTTCCCGGACCGGGCTGGTGTCCGATCGGAGCAGCCGGGCCGGGCCGACCGCGACCACGGGTACGGCCCCGCTGGGCCAGCGGATGGTGACATCCCACCCGATCCCCGACCGCGCCCGCACCTCGTCGACCAGGAGCTGGACCGCCTTGTTTTCCGGACCCGAGAGGCCGTCCGGCACGACGACCACCGCGCGGCTCAGGTCGAGCTCCGCGGCGCCGGCCCGGATCCGGCTCCCGGCCCCGCCGAACAGGATGAGTCCGAGCATCAGTTCGGTGATGAGTGATTTCCCCAGTTGCATCGACGGTTCCCCCTGGCTTTGCGGACCGCGCTCGACGAAGCGGACGGAGACGTCCCGGCCGCTCCCGAAGCGCTCGGTTGCCGGACCGGCCGGCTGCGATGGTCCCTATTGTTGCCGACTCCGGCGACTGAGTCACGCGGGCAGGAGTCCCGTCGTGAGACGTTCGCCAGAATCGCGGCAAGAATTCGCGGCCGGGGACGAAGTACCAGAAGCCACGGACTCCGTTCTGCGGGGGAGGGATCTCGCCATGCGGTCGCGCCTGGGACCGGGACCGGTCTTCGTCTACGAGTGGTTGACAGCTACGCGCCGGTGGCAGCTCTACGCGGTGCGGGCCGCGTTCGTGGGCGTGATCCTCATCGGGATGATCCTCGTCTGGACCAGCCTGACTCGCTCCGACCGGTCCGGCCAGACCGTTTCGATCCAGGAGATGGCCCGGTACGGCGAAGCGTTTTACAGCACGGTCGTCGCCGTCGAGCTGACGCTGGTCTTGCTGGCGGCACCGGCGGCGACTGCCGGGGCGGTCTGCCTCGACAAGGCGCGGGGCACGCTCGACCATATCCTGGCGACCGACCTGTCCAATGCCGAGATCGTCCTGGGCAAGCTGGGCGTGCGGCTGGCGCCGGTGCTGGGCCTGGTCGCCTGCGTCCTGCCGATCACGGCGCTCTCGGGACTGCTGGGCGGGATCGATCCCGACGCGCTCTTCGGCTCGTTCCTCGTGGCGATCGGCTGCGCCGCGCTGGGCTGCTCGCTGGCGATGGCCCTGTCGGTCTGGGGCCGGAAGACTCATGAAGTCTTGATGATGACCTATCTGATCCTGATCCTCTGGCTGTCATTCCCAATGCTGGTGATCCTGGTGGCGCTTTCTTTGGGATTGCCCTTCCCGCGTTTTCCCCTGCCGATTCTCTGGGAATGGCTCCTGTGCACGAACCCCTACTACCTCGCCTTCGCGCCGTACTCGGACCCCGGCAAGGTCGGCATGATGACCTACCTGGGATTCCTGGGCGTTTGCCTGTTCTTCTCCGGACTGGTCGCGGGTCTTGCGACGCTCCGGATTCGCGGGGTGGCCTTGAAGCAGGCCGGGCAACCGGCAGGCGGCCCGCGCCGCTCCCGGTCCGCGCTCGCGCTTCCTCGATGGAGATGGCTGCCGCAGCTTCCCGGTCCCTCGCTGGAGGACAACCCGGTCTTGTGGCGGGAGTGGCACCGCTCGAAGCCGTCGCGGTTCCTCCGCCTGGCCTGGCTCCTGTACGCGGGGCTGGGCGTTCTCTGGATCGTGCTGGCGCTGCGGATCGTGAATTCCGGGCACCGCGGCGACGACGAGATGATCGCAGCCATGAACGTGTTTCAAGTCGCGGTGGGCCTGCTGCTGGTGAGCGTCAGCGCCGCGACGAGCCTGGCCGAGGAGCGGGTGCGCGGCAGCCTCGACGTCCTGCTCTCCACTCCGCTTTCGACGCGCACCATCCTGGCCGGGAAGTGGTGGGGGGCCTTCCGCCAGGTCCTTCACATCTTGATCTGGCCGGCCGTGACGACCGCCTTCCTCATCGCGGGGAGCGGCCGGGTGATCGCCTACCTCGGGTTGCTGGCGCTGATCGCGGCCTATGGCGCTGGGATTACCAGCCTGGGGCTGGCGCTGGCGACCTGGGTGAGCCGGCTGGGCCGGGCGGTCGCCCTGTGCGTCGTCGCGTACGTCGTGTTCTCGATCGGCTGGGTCGTCCTGATCTTTCTGGTAAGCGTGGTTGGGCGGCTCGCGCCGAACGACCATCTGATCCTGCCGCTCATCATGGGGAGCCCGCTTTACGGCACACTCTTCGCGACATTGGCCGCCAGCTTAGAACCGCTTCGCATGCCCGGCGGGGGGGCGGAGGTTGGGGTCGGGACCTTTCTCTGGATCCTGATTCACGGCGGGGCCGCGGCAGCCCTCTTCGCGGCGACTGTCGCGAGCTTCGATCGTTGCCTGGGCCGGGTCTCGGAGACGCCCGGCCGCCCGGTCCCCGGGTCCAAGAAGAAACCGGCCGCTGAGCTCGAGCTGGAACTGTAGTTCCGGCTGTGCCGCCGGAACGGGTCTCCGAGAAGGGTCAGATCACGCGGCCCGGTGAGATCTCGGCCGATGGTCGCTTCACTCGCGGCCTGTGCCCGCCGGCGGCCAATCCCAGAGGTGGACGGTCCCGTCGAATCCGCCGGTGGCGAGGGTCCGGCCGCCGGGGGCGAAGGCCAGCGCGTGGACTCCGGCGTGCTTCAGCCGCAGGGGTCGGGGCTGGAGCGTGGCGAGGTCCCAGAAGGCGACCACCCCGCGGAAGTCGGCGGCGGCCAGGGTGGTGCCGTCGGGGCTGACCGCCACGGCGACGACGTCGCCGGTCGACCCGCGCAGGGCGGCGCGCTCGCTGCCGGTGGCGACATCCCAGAGCCGGATGACCGGGCTCACCAGGTCGGCCAGGACCAGGAGCCGGCCGTCGGGGGCGAAGGCCAGGGCGACCGAGGGGCTCATCTGATCGCGGATCGCGAACCGCTCCCGGCCCGTGGCCAGGTCCCAGAGCCGGACGGCGCAGTCGCCGCCGGCGGAGGCCAGCACCGTCCCGTCGGGTGCGAAGGCCAGAGCGGCGACGAAGCTGGTATGCCCGGCCAGGGTGGGGCGCGGCTGTCCTGTGGCCACGTCCCAGCGGGTGATCCGCCCATCCTCCTGCCCCACCGCCAGGTCTGCGCCGTCGGGCGCGAAGGCCAGGCACGCGGCGCCTCGGGTCGCACCGGGCGCGTCGTGGAGGGTCCGCGACTGGCGCGCGGCCAGATCGTGGAGCGTGACCGCCGTGGTCCGGCTCCCGGCCGCCAGAGTCTTGCCGTCGGGGCTGAACGCCACGCAACGCACCTGGTCGGGCCCCACCTGCGGGAGCGAATACCCCTGCTCGGTGGGCAGATCCCAGAGCACGAGCGAGTCGTCGAACCCGACCGCGGCCAGCGTCGCGCCGTCGGGTGCAAAGGCGACCGACCGGACCGCGCCGGCATTGCCGACGAGGGTCGCCCGTGCCCGTGCCATCAGACTGCACGGGCACTCCCCGAAGAGGCAGGTCGCCCCCACGAACGTCAACCCCAAGAAGGCGGCCACTTGCCACGACACCAGCGCCAGCCGGATCGGACGAGCCTTCGCCCGACGGCTTGCAATCCACTCACCCCCCGTCTCGATCGAATCCCGCGACATGGCCGTGCTCCCGTGGCTCGCGTCGGGCGATGTCTCGCTCCGTCCCCTGCGTTCCCCCCGGTTCTTCACTCTCCGACAATTGTAGTTGGCGCGCCGAATGCCATCAAGGCGTTTGCGAATTCCTTCGGAGACGACACGACCGGCCCGCCGCTCGGCCTCGGAGCGGCCGCTCGGTTTCGCGGCGACCGCCTCACTTCTACTCTCGTCTTCGCGGGCCGCATCCGATTATTCAGAGGCACCCCGGCGCGGAAGGTTCGCCGGGACGCCTGAGATTCACTTGTGCGGCGGCACACCATCGCCGACGGATGAACACAAGAATGACGCTCATCGGGGCGATCCGGCCACTGCGGCAAGCCCGGGAGACGGACCGGGAGTGGATCCAAAGGTTTGCGGCGAACCCCCCGGCGCGTTACCTTCGACCGGTGAACCTGAGGTGGGGAAGGGGGCCGGAGATCTCCGCATCGCAACGTCCCCGTGGGCTGACCGATTTGACGCGCCGCGGTCGCTCGATCCATCCCACCTGCACGCCGGCCCACCGAACCAACCAACCACCCGACCGAGCGAGCTTGCCCCATGGCGACCTCTCCCGCGACCGCCCCCGCACTGGACCGTGCCCGATCGAAGGCATACGTCCGGCTACTCCCGCTGTTGTTCCTGAGCTACGCCATCGCCTACGTCGACCGCATCAACGTGGGCCTGGCCAAGCTCCGGATGACCGAGGACCTGTCCGGCTTCGACAACGAGGTCGTCGGCTTCGGCATGGGCATCTTCTTCATCGGTTACCTGATCCTGGAGATCCCCGGCACGCTCCTCGTCGAGAAATGGAGCGCCCGGAAATGGATCAGCCGGATCATGATCTCCTGGGGGATTGTGGCGGGCCTGACGGCCCTGGTGAAGACGCCGTGGCAGTTCTACTCGGTGCGGTTCCTGCTCGGCCTGGCGGAGGCTGGGTTCTTCCCCGGGGTGATCGTGTATTTGACCCACTGGTTCCCCGCGCGCGACCGTGGGCGGGCTCTTTCCTGGTTCTTCATCGCCACGCCGGTCGCCCAGTTCGTCAGCCCCAAGCTCTCGTATTTCCTGCTGCGGATCGGCACCACGGAGACCGTCGGCGGCGTGACGGTCCATTACCCGGCGCTCTGGGGGTTGCAAGGCTGGCAATGGATGTACATCGCCTGGGGAATCCCGGCGGTGCTCCTGGGGATCGTCGTCTGGTTCGACCTGCCCGACTGGCCCAAGGACGCGCGCTGGCTGCACGCCGACGAGCGCGACGCCCTGGAACAGGAGCTGAATCGGGAGAAGGAGCAGCACAAACAGGGGCACGGCCACATGACCGTCCTCCAGGCGCTCCAGCACCCCAAGGTCCTGCTCCTGGCCGCGGCGTATTTCTTTGTGGTGTCGACCAGCTACGGTGTCGAATTCTTTCTGCCCAGCATCCTGGAGAAGTGGTACGAGCTCCCCTTGAGCCAGCTCACCTGGGCGGTGATCATCCCGCCGCTGGGAGGTCTGGCCGGTCAGCTCCTCGTGGGCTGGAGCTCTGACCGCACCGGCGAGCGCCGGCTGCACGGCTCGGTCCCGATCTACCTGGGCGCCGCCGCGCTGGCCGGGGCGCTGGTGATCCCCGCCTCGCTCTCCTTCGCGGCGCGGCTGACCCTGGCCGTGTTGCTGTTCACCGTGGCCTTGACCGGCCTGAAGGCGTACATGCCGGCCTTCTGGGCGCTGCCCAGCCTGCTCTTGACCGAGGCGGCCGCCGCGGGGAGCATCGGGTTGATCAACTC
>JAJPJC010000375.1 GCA_021324445.1 Isosphaeraceae bacterium | reverse complement strand
TAGGGTGGGTGAAACCCACCGATCTTCAAGCCCGCCAAGGCCTTCCGGTGGTGGGTTTCACCCACCCTACAACGGTTCGACCAGGCTTGTGGAACAGACTCTGAACCGGCGATTTCAAAAGGGGGAGAGGCACCTCGAAGACTGGGAGCCAGTCCCGGTTTGGAAATCGCGTTAAGGCACGGAGCAGGGGCGCTCGGATTGGGGCGAGCGGCCGACGCGGATCCGGCCGGGCTGGCCGGCGTCAATCGAACCGATGAGGGCGGCCCCGCTGAGCCCGCAGGCCCGCAGCGCGTGGACCACGTCCGCGGCGTGGGAGCCCGGCACGGCGGCGAGCAGTCCGCCGGAGGTCTGGGCGTCGCAGAGCAGGAGCTGCTCCCACTCGGCGATCTCCGGGTCGTAGGTCACGAAGCGGGAGAGGAAGCGGCGATTGGCGTGGGTGCCCCCGGGCGCGATCCCGCTCTGAACGTACTGGCGGGCCGCCGGCAGGACCGGCACCAGGTCGATCCAGACCGTGGCGGCCGTGCCGCTGGCAGCGGCCAGGTTGCGGAGGTGTCCCAGCAGGCCGAAGCCGGTGACGTCGGTCAGGGCGTGCGCGCCGGCCCCGGCCATCACCCGGGCCGCGTCGCGATTGAGCGTCGTCATGACTCCCAGGGCCGCGGCGACGGCACCCAGCGGATCCTCATCCCGCTTGGCCGCCGTCGTGATGATCCCCAGTCCGATCGGCTTGCTCAGCACGAGGAAATCGCCCGGCCGGGCGCCGGCGTTGGTGATCACCTCGCGCGGATGGACCCGGCCGACGACCGCCAGGCCGAAGATTGGCTCCTCGGCCTGGATGGTGTGCCCACCCACGATGGCGATCCCCGCCTCCCGCGCCGTGTCGATGGCGCCACGGAGGATCTCGGCGAGCACCTCGGGGGGGAGCGCACCGCTGGGGAAGCCGACGAGGCTCAGCGCGGTCAACGGGGTGCCGGCCATCGCGTAAACATCGCTCAACGCATTGGCCGCCGCCACCGCGCCGAAGTCGTACGGGCGATCGACGATCGGCGTGAAGAAGTCGGTCGTCAGGATCAGCGCCAGGTCGTCGCTGAGCCGGTAGACGGCGGCGTCATCGGCCGTGGCGTGAGCGACCAGCACGTTCGGATCCGTGATCGGCGGCAGCCCGGCCAAGAGCCTCAGCAGGTAATCCGGCGGCTGCTTGGCCGCGCACCCGGCTCGTTTGGCAAACTGGGTAAGCCGGATCGAGTTGGACTCAGGCATGGTGGGGATCCTCCGGGGCGCCGCGCCAGGTTACGCCGCTGGTATCGCGCCCACGTCCATCCCTTACAATGGGTAACCTAAGCCGTCGCGCGGATTCAAGATGAGACCGCCGCTGTTTGGTCCGTCGCGGAATTCCCTTGGCCGTCTTCGATGATCCGTGGTTGATCGATTCGCCGAGACAATCCGATGGTGGGGCGACCTTGGGCCGGCCGCTTATGGGCTCTTCTACGCGGTCGCGGTGGTGGCCCTGGTGCCGGGGACGCCGATGACGGTTGCGGCCGGCGCGCTCTTCGGCCCGGTGGTCGGCGTGGTGGTCGTGTCGCTGGCCTCGACGACCGGCGCGGGGCTGGCCTTCCTGGTGGCTCGGTATTTCGCCCGGGATGCCGTGTTGCGCTGGGCCCGGCGGCATCCCCGGTACCATGCGATCGACCGGGCGATCGGCGAAGGGGGCTGGCGGATCGTCGCCCTCTTGCGGCTCTCGCCCCTGGTGCCGTTCAATCTCCAGAATTACCTTTATGGTCTGACGGCCATCCGATTCTGGCCTTGCGTGTTGACGAGCTGGGTCGCCATGCTACCGGGCACGGTACTTTACGTGTACCTCGGTCATGCGGGTCGAGCCGGCCTGGAGGCCCTCGCGGGGCGTCGCGGGCGGTCGCCGGCCGAGTGGACGCTGCTGGCCGTGGGCCTGGCGGCGACGCTCCTGGTCTCGGTCTACGTCACCGCCCTGGCCCGCAGGGCGATCCGCAGGGTCTCGCCGGCAACCGAGCCGGGAGAGGACACCCGATGAGAAGCAACCCGGTCAAGCGGCGGCTGCGCGAGGGCGGCATCGCCCTGGGCACCATGATGTTCGAGTTCAATACGACCGGCATCGCGCGGATCGCGGCCGAGGCGGGCGCCGAGTTCGCCGTCTTCGACATGGAGCACACCGGCTGGAGCATCGAGACCATCCGGATGCTCATGGCGACCTCGCGGGCGGCCGACCTCGTGCCCATGGTGCGGGTACCGAGCCTCCAGTACCACTTCATCGCCCGCGTGCTGGATGTCGGCGCGATGGGTGTTGTTGTCCCCCTGGTCGCCGACGCGACGCAAGCCCGGCTGATCGTGGAGTGTGCGAAGTATCCGCCCGAGGGCCGGCGCGGAGTGGCCTTCGGCGTCGCCCATGATGATTACCAGGCCGGCGACCTCCTGGCCAAGATCCGCCAGGCCAACGACGAGGTCCTGATCCTCGCGCAGATCGAGACCGTCGAAGGTTTGAACAACGTCGAGGCGATCGCCGCCGTCGACGGCATCGACGCGCTCTTGATCGGCCAGTTCGACCTGACGACGTCGCTGGGCATCCCGGGCCAGTTCGACCACCCCGACCTGCTGGCGGCGACCCGCCGGGTCATCGACGCCTGCCGGCGCCACGGCAAGACGGCCGTCCTCGGCTCCCTGGACGTCCCGACCCTCAGCCGCGGCCCGGCGGAAGGCTACCGGATGCTCGTCTACCTGGGAGACCTCTGGATTTACCAGCAGGCCCTCCGACAAGGACTCGGCGCAATCCGGGAGTCGCTGGCCCAGGATGGGAGCGGCCGATCAAACGATGATCGCGATCCCGGGGGCTGAAATCTGATAAGATTCATAGCTTTGATTATCATCTGTAATCTCTAATATATCTCCCTTGCTGAACTTGATCGCGATCGATCCACAGCCCTCGTTTTGGGCTTCGACGACGGTTTGCCCGACCAAGCGGCAGAGCCGGTCGTACTTCTTCACGACCGCGCCATTGAGACGACATCGTGACTCGATCGAGAGATGGACCGATTCTCCCAGATGGAGAATCACCTGGTACATGCCGACACAGACCTGGATGCATTCCTGTCCGCACAGGAATGAGAGATCGACATCTCTGGAAAGACCATGCATATCATAATCTCGCATGATAAACTGAAGAGAGTCACTGAGATGGATGCGGCAGAGGAACATGAGTCTCCGCCGCGTTCCCGGGTTTGCCCGTTGCGGGATTGATTGGTTGGCCCTGCGAATTGTACTGCCTCCAGTATCCGTTTGGATACTGGGCCGTCGCGGGCATGATGCGAATGGTATCGCCATCACCGGACGTACCAGGTCGTCGCCAGATCTCGCCACCTCCGGGAACCTTGACCGAGACGTATCCCGGTGGAATCGTCGGCTTCTGTGGTGGGTTGACTGGCGTCGTGAATCTCCTGGCGGGGTTGGGTGGTCCTTTGCCGCCTGGACCGACTCCCCCGGCTCCGGTTGCCATTCCCAGGTCCCTCCGGTCAGACGCCCACTGGCTGGCGGACCTGCTTGGCCACGTACTCCTTGAGTTTGACCAGGTCGGCGTGGAACCGGCGGATGCCGTCGGACAACCTGTCGTTGGCCATGGCGTCCTCGTTGTGCATCCAGCGGAAGGTCTTCTCGTCGAGGTGCAGCCGGCGCAGATCCTGGCTCTTGGCCTGCTCGACCGAGAGCTTGCGCTGGATCGTCCCCTCGGTGTGTTGCAGCTCGCCCAGCAGGTCGGGCGAGATGGTGAGGAGGTCGCAGCCGGCCAGCTCGATGATCTCGCCGATGTTGCGGAAGCTCGCCCCCATGATCTCGGTCCGATAGTCGAACTTCTTGAAGTAGTTATAGATTTGCGTGACCGAATGGACGCCCGGGTCCTCGGTCGGGGGGATGCTCTTGACGCCGCGTTCCTTGCAGTACCAGTCGTGAATCCGGCCGACGAAGGGGGAGACCAGCGTGACGCCGGCCTCGGCGCACCCCACGGCCTGGGCGAAGCTGAACAGGAGGGTCATGTTGCAGTGGATGCCCTCCTTCTCCAGCCGCTCGGCCGCGCGGATTCCCTCCCAGGTCGAGGCGATCTTGATCAGCACCCGCTGGCGATCGATTCCGTCGGCCTCATACAACGCGATCAGGCGCCGTGCCTTGTTGATCGTGCCTTCGGTATCGAACGACAGCCGGGCGTCGACCTCGGTCGAGACCCGCCCGGGGATGATCTTCAAGATCTCCTTGCCGAAGGCGATGAATAAACGATCGATGCAGGCGTCGACCTGGGAGCCGGGATCGCCGGTCTCCGACTGGCCCGCGGAGAGCACCTCGTCGAGCAGGGCCCGGTATTCGGGCATCTGCGCCGCCTTGAAGAGGAGCGACGGATTGGTGGTCGCGTCGCGGGGTTGATACTGGGCGATCGACTCGAAGTCGCCTGTGTCGGCCACCACGACGGTCATCTTCCGCAACTGGTCGAGCAGGTTCATGATCAGTTCCTCGTAGGTTTCTCCGGGCCGAGTCCGATGGCGCGCGCCGAAGCCGAGACCGCGCCGGGTTGCCGGACGGACCCAGACTCACTCGGGTTGGGCCGGCAGGGTCGCTCAGGTCCAGTTGATCTTACCACGACCTGCCCGGCAGTGGCTACGCACGCGCAGGTCACCGCCGGTTCGACCCCGCGGGCGAAGCGAGGAAGGCAATCAGGTCGCGCACGGCGGCCGCGCCCAGCGCCGAAGCCAGGCCGGGCGGCATGATGGAGGTCGCGCTGGGGCGGATCTCCTGGATCTCGCCGCGCCGGACGATCGTCTCGTGCGCGTTGGTATCGGTGACGCGGATCACGTCAGCCCCCTCGGCGCGGACCACCCCGACGACGACCCGCCCATCTCGGGTCGCGACGGTATAGGCGGTATAATCCGGGTCGATCGCCGCGCTGGGCGCTGCGATGTCGCGATAGATCTCGGCCCGGCTCTTGCGGGCGATGTCGGTCAGGTCCGGACCGATCTTGCCGCCCTGGCCGCGGAAGGCGTGGCACTGGGCACATCGGGCTTGATCGCCCGCGAAGAGGGCCTGGCCCCGCGCGGGGTCGCCTCCGCTCAGGTCGGGAACCACCATCGGCGCGGCGATTGCCGCGTCGCCCATCACGGGTGCCCATGGGACCAGCAGACGGTCGCGCTCGATCGGCTGCTCGCTGCGCTCGTTCGCCAGGCGGTACGATGCTGCGAGGGAGAATCCACGACGGTTGCCGGGCGTCCGCGCCGTGACCGTCAGGAACAGGGGCGCGGCTTGGGACTCGACCGTCAGCACGATCGCGTGGGCTTGATCCTGGGGATTCGGGCCGGCCGGTTCCGCTCGGGCATCCCCGAGGGTCGCCTCTTCGATCGGTCCCGAGGCGGCGATCCGCAGCACGACCTTCCCTGGGGGCAAACGAACCAGCGCGCTGACGACCAGGCGGCCGGGCCGATCCAGGAGGGCCAGGCCGTCCTCGTGCCGCTTCGACCCTCGGACCAGGCGACGGGTCGAACCAGGGTCGATGTGCGGCCACCATCCCGACCACCGCGGTTCGCCGGCCGGATCGTCGGGCTCGCTCCAGGCGACCTCGACGCCGGTCAAGTCGTATGCCAGCGTCGCGCCCTCGCGGGACCTCGATCCCTGGCGGGAACCGGCGGTGGGGACCGGGAGGAAATAACGGGCCACCCGGGGATGAGGATCCGTGGCCAGCACGAGAGTTCGTCCCTCGTCAAGCTGCCGTGCCGCCACGATCCGCAGCGCGCCGGCAGGCCGGGGGGCAGGAGCCTGGCCCGGTCCCGGAACAATCGCCGGAATCTCGAAATACGGGATGGTCCGCCCGATGAACCATCGCCCCAGCGCCGGATCCACCGGCCGGTCGAAGCTGGCGATCACCTCGAGCGGTCCCGGCGCCCAGACCACGACGGGACGGACCTCCGCCCCGCCGGCGGCCGTAGCCCTCACCTGGGCCAACGCGCTGGCCGGCCCCGCGCTGAAGAGGAACCACCAGGCGAGCCACATCGAGACCGGTCGCGCGCCGGTACGATCCATCAGGACGCCCAGTGGCCGGTTGAAGAGGACCTGCTGGATCTCGGACAGCCGCCAGGATTCGTTCATAATCGGGAATTCTACCGAGCCGGCATTGCCGACGAAACAGCTCCCAGGCCCGGCCGCGACCATGAGGGAGAGGGAGACCCCAAGCATCCAGAAAGGCGATGGGCGATGAACCGTTCCCAGCCGGCCGCCGAGCCGGCAGCCGCCAAGGAGCCGTTCGACATCGACGAGGCGTTCCACCGCCTGCGCCGGGCCGTCGCCGATCTGCCCAAGGCAGCGATGTTCGACCTGCGCGACCAGGGCCATGCGACTCCCTTCGAGCAACTGGTGGGCGCCGTGATCTCGGCACGAACCCGGGATGAGACGACGGTGAAGGTCTGCCTGCGGCTCTTCGCGGTGGCCCGGACTCCCGAACAAATCTGCGCGCTCAGCGAGTCGGAGCTCACGCGCCTGCTTGCCGGCTGCTCGTTCCCCGAGGTGAAGGCCCGCGACCTCCGCGCGCTCTCCTGCCGGATCATCCAGGAGTGGGGTGGCTCCGTGCCCGACCGTCTCGAGGCCTTGACCTCACTGCGGGGCGTCGGGCCCAAGATCGCCGCGCTGACGCTCGCGGTCGGGTTCAACCGGCCGGCCATCGCCGTGGATATTCACGTCCACCGGATCGTCAACCGATGGGGCTACGTGTCGGCCCCCACGCCCGAGAAGACCATGCTCGCCCTGGCCAAGGTTCTCCCCCAACGCTACTGGATCGAGATCAACGAGCGGCTGGTTCCCTTCGGCAAGTTCCTCTGCACGGGCGTACGGCCCCGCTGCTCGACCTGCCTGTTGCTCTCGATGTGCCGTCAAGTCGGCGTGTCGGACCATCGCTAGCGAGATTCGGGCAGGGGAGCGGTCTCTGCAAGCTCCCAGACGGAATTGACGACTCCGCCGTCTTGGACTAGATTCTGGCTCCCTGTCGGTCACCAGCCTCTCGAAGTGAGGAAGGAGCCAACCATGGCCTGGCGATGGACCGCCCGGCGAGTGGGCATTTCGGCTTTCGTGATCTTCCATCTCTCCGCACTGATCTTCTGGACGATGCCCAACTGTGCGATCAAGGAGCGATTCCAGTCGCCCTACCGCTTCTACGTGCTGCCGCTGGGGATCTGGCAATGGTGGGCGATCTTCGCGCCGGATCCGCCGCGCTGCACGAACGTGCTGGATGCCGAGGTCATCGACGCCAAGGGGATGCGGCACGTCTACGAGTTTCCCCGGATCGCCGATCTGCCCTGGTGGCAGAAGATCCCGCGGTACCGCAACCCCAAGTTCAACTGCAACATGGGGTCCGAGGAATACGCCAAGCACCGGGAGTTCACAGCGCGACACGCGGTGCGCCAGTTGGGCCTGGGCGCCGAGGTGTTCCCGGTGTGGGTCAGCCTGTACCTCGAGCTCAAGGACGCGCCGCCGCCGGGGATCGGGGTCGCCGATCCCATGGCCCCGTCGCGGATCCAGGTGCTGGATCGCTTCCAGTTCGCGTCCCTGAAGGAGGTGCGGCCATGAATCCCCTCGCAGCCTGGAATCGGTTCTTCTTCGGTCCGGTCTCGGCGCGGCCGCTGGCGGTCTTCCGGATCGTCTACGGGGTGCTGCTGATGATCTACCTGGTCCTGATGACCGCCGAGTTCGACCACTGGTACACCGGCGCCGGGCTGCTCCAGGGGAGTGAAGCCCGGGAGGCGGCCGGTCCGCTGCGGTTCTCGCCGCTCCAGTACGTCCAGGATCCGATCACGCCCAGGCTGGTCCTGGGTGCGACCTTCGCCGCGGCGCTGGGCCTGACGCTCGGTTGGCGGACCCGGCTGATGAGCATCGTGCTCTACCTGGGCTTGCTCTCGTTCTACCATCGCAACGTGTCGTCCAACGGCGGACCCGACGCCGTGCCGATGATCCTGTCCTTCTACATGATGTTCTGCCCCAGCGGCGCGGCGTATTCGCTGGATGCACGCCGCCAGGCCCGCAAACGCGGGACTCTCGCCGAGCCCCTGATCGTCCCCTGGGGCCAGCGATTGCTTCAAATGCAGCTTTGCCTGATTTATTTCCAGTCCTGCGTGATCAAGTGCACTGGTGGAACCTGGATGGATGGAACTGCCGTGCACTACGTGCTGTTCAACCGCGAATTCAACCAGTTCGACCTGGGATGGCTGGGGGGGTATCCCCTCCTGGTCAACCTGATGACCCACGGCGCGTTGTTGATCGAGTTCTCCCTGGCGTTCTGGCTCTGGTTCCGTCCCACGCGGCGGTGGGCGATCCTGGGGGGCGTGCTGCTCCACACGGGCATCCGGCCGGTGTTGACCATCCCGGGCTTCGGCGCGGTCATGTGCGCGACCTACTTGACGTTCCTGGACGCCGAGGAAGTGGCGGCCTTGCTCCGCGTTCTCGACCCCCGCGGCTGGCTGGCCCGCCTGGGTCTGCGCCCGGTCGACCTCGGCTTCTGGCGCGGCCCGGAACATCCCCTGGGCATCCCGGCCTGGCAGCAGCTCGAGTTTGCCTTCGATCCCGCCGAGGCCCACGCCGGCGTTGAGAGTCTGTCCCGGAAGGGTGGGGAAGTCGAGGTTGTAGGGTGGGTGAAACTACCCCCTCCAACATGTTGGGAGTATCATTATAACCTCTTTAGCTGCGATGATTTCCGCTCCCGATCTCCGGAGGGCTGCCGATGTCT
>JAJPJC010000112.1 GCA_021324445.1 Isosphaeraceae bacterium | reverse complement strand
TCCGGCGCCTCCCCTTGGAAGAGCCCCGCAGGGGCGACAGTCCACCAGGGGCTGACGCCCCTGGCTATTGACCACCGCCCCTCCGGGGCTTTCGGAACAGACTCTAAAGCGTGACCGACTTATTGAGCTTCTTTCATGCCGAGGTAATCACGGCTGCGATCCTCCCTTTGAGCCGGCACGATCGAGGAGGTAGTCCACGCGAGACTTGGTTTTCTGTTTTCGTGTGTTTCGTGGACTTCCGATCGATCAAGCAAGATCCTGAGTGATTCGTGGACTCCCGAGCGGTCACGGCTGCGGCACGCGGCGGACGGGCTTGGGGTTGGGGTTGAACGATCGGGCGACCCAGCTCCGCCAGGCGCCAACGTCGTAGCCGAAGTCCTGGCCGGTCAGCTTCTGCAAGGCGTTGAGGACCTCGGTATTGCGGTAAGTGAAGGTCGCGACCTTGGGCTCCGGCATCTGGTTGATCTGGACGCCGGGTAGGAGCCCGGCGGGTCCGGCCACTCCGGGCGTCATCTGATAGAACGGCACCGCGCTGAGGCCGTAGGCGGCGACCCCGGGTCCGACCACCGGCGGCGACTGGAGGACGATGCCGCTGTTGGTCATCGCCTTCAGGGACGGGCCGGGGCCGGCCCCGCCCATCATCATCGCACCGGCCGGGCTGAGGTTCGGCGGCGGCTCCAGGACGATGCGCTGCTCCTGGGTGATCAGCACCGCCACCAGCCGGGGGACCGACTCCACGGCGTTGAGGTTGCCCAGCGCCCAGGCCGCGCGGTTGATCACCGAGATGTTCTCCGACGCCAGGGCGCGGGTGAACTGCCCGGTGACGCTCGGCCCGTCGCGCGGCTTGAGGTGGTCGAAGGTGACCGAGCGCACCTCGGCATCCGGCTCATCGAGGATCCTCCGCACCAGCGCCGCCGTGGCCTCCCGACCCGCAATCGACGACAGGACCAGGGCCAGCAAGATCCGCCGCGGGGGGTCGTCTTGCCCGAAGACGCGGACCAGCGGCGTGACCGCCTCCGGGTCGCGGATCGCCATCAACTGCGATTCCGCCTCGCGGCGCCGATCGTCCGGACCGTGGATCAGCGCCTGCCGCAGGAGCTTGATCCGGCGTGTCCAGGTGGTTTGAACCGCCGTGGTCTGAGCCTCAGCCTCGCGCTTGGATTTCTCCTCGGCAGTGATCCAGCGACCCTTGAACTTGACCAGCCCTTGCGCCGCGCTGAGATCATCCCGCGTCAACCACGAACCGTCGTGATAGACATGCCCCAGCTTCTTGTGAGCCGGCCCGAACTCCGCGTCCAGGCCCAGGGCGTTCTCATAGTGGAGCTTGGCCAGGTCCGGGAGCTTGTTCTGATCGCACCAGGCCCCCAGCTCGAACTGGGCTTGGGCCGTCCCCGCGGCCCTGGCCCGCTTCACGATATACTCGTCCAGCGGGCTCGGCTTGGCGATCACCTCGACGACCTGCCCCTTGTGAAAGGAAAGGGGGTGGCGCCCCTGGAGCAGCAAGACCTGCACCCGGTCCGGATTCTTCGGGTCCGGGATCACCTTCCCCTGGATCTGCCCGCCACCCCGGAGCAGGATCACGTCGGCATGAGCCGTCACCGACGCCCAGGCGATCCCTCCCCACAACCCGATCACCAGGCCGATCGGTGGAAACCACGACCCATTCCGCCCCCGACGCCCCGCCGCGGCCATGACGCACCCTCCGAAACTCGGTGGTAGCCCGCCATCGCACCGTGAACCCCGGACCTCCATAATTGTAAGACGACTCGGTCTCACCCCGCAATCGGCGGTGGGGTCCTGATCGCATTTGTTGGGATGGGGGGGATGCGTCGAGTCTGAAGTCTGGGGGGGCCTGCCATGAGCCAAGCCGTGAGTGACCATCGAGCGGCCGCGCCGCATTCCTTGAACCTGGCGGTGATGACGGTCTCGGACTCGCGGACGATGGAGACCGACACCTCGGGGGCGTTGATCGTGGCGCTGGCGGAGGGGGCCGGTCATCGGGTCTTGGACCGCGTCATCGTGCCCGATGAGCCGGAGCGGATGACTCCCTGGCTGCGCGCCTGCGCTGCGCGGCGCGAGCTGCACGCGGTGCTGGTCACCGGCGGGACCGGCATCAGTCCGCGCGACCAGACTCATGAGACGATCACGGCGCTTCTGACCAAGCCCTTGCCCGGTTACGGCGAGCTCTTCCGGATGCTGAGCTACGCCCAGATCGGTCCGGCCTGTCTGCTCAGCCGGGCTGTCGGCGGGTTGATCGGCGAGCTGGTGGTCCTGGTCATGCCGGGCTCGCGCGCGGCCGTCGAGCTGGCGATGAACCAGATCATCCTTCCCGAGCTGCCGCATATCGTCCGCGAGGCACGCAAGAGGCCAGGTCCAAAAGGGGCTTGAACTCCGATCCCAGGGTTGCTATACATTCATCCCGTATCAGGACGTCCTCAGGGAGGTTTGATTCCACCCACAACGGAGGTTGAGATGGCGCGGAAACACACTGCGATGAGCTTGACCGTGGCTGCCCTGCTGGTGGCCGGCGCGAGTCTCCGGGGCGCCGAGGAGAAGGACGGCGGCGACCTGAAGAAGCTGGAGGGCAAGTGGACCGCCAAGGCGGGCGATGGTGGCAAGGTCACGTACACCTTCAAGGGGAAGACGCTCAAGATTGAGGCTCCCAGCCGGGAGTACCAGATGACCGTCACGCTGGATGCGACGGCCAAGCCCGACAAGACGATCGACTTCAAGATCGACGAGGCGCCCGACGACGCCAAGGGGAAGACCTCCAAGGGCATTTACAAGTTCGACGGCAGCGACAAGTTCATCTTCTGCTTCCGCCCGGAAGGCGACCGGCCGGATAAGTACGAGCAGATCGGCTACGAGCAGATCGTGACCGAGCTGACGCGCGTCAAGGACTAACCACGCAGCGACCAGACATAGAGCGCGATGGCCGTGGCGGCGGCGGCGTTGAGCGACTCGATGCCGGGCTGCATCGCGATCCGCCGCCTCGGACCCTCGCGGAGGTGGGCCGGCAGCCCGGGACCCTCGACGCCGACGACCAGGCCGAAACGCTCGGGGAAGGGGGTTTCGGATAACTCGGGGCCGGTCGTATCCAGCGCGATCAAGGGCGCGTTCTGGACGTGCAGGTCTGCGAGTCGCGGTCCTTTGAAGAGCGGGACCCGGAAGAGGGCCGGGCCGGCGGCCCGACTGCTCCGGGGGTGGAACGGGTGAGCGGCCTCGCGGAGCAAGACGACCCGCGCCACGCCGAAGGCCGCGGCCGAACGGATCACGGCCCCGACGTTCTCCGGATCCTGGAACGGGACAAACAGCGTGCAACCAGTCGGCCACGAGTCCTCGTCGGACCACGTCGGGATCGCGGGTACCTTCACGAGCAATAACGGCGCGTGGGTCCCCGAGACGTCGAGCTCCCGGAACAAGGGATCGCTCAGGCGGAGCCAGGGGATCGAGGGACTGGGCGGGGGATCACCCTGGGAGTCGGTCAGCCAGCCCAGGACCTGCTCGGGGACTTGCGCCAGGATCTCGGCGCGGATGCGGGAACCCGCCAGAAGCGCCACGCCGTGCTTGCGGATGCCCGAACCGCCAAGGAGCTCCCGGCATTGCTTGTAGGTCGGGTTGGCGGCGCTGGTAATCTCCCGGATCGAGCCGCCGAACTCGACCGCCATCGCATGGGGCCGTTGCGGCTGCGCCGGCTGGCCCTCGAGCCGCTCGAAGAGGACCAGCCGGCGGCGGTGGGTTGTCCCGGGAATCTCGTAGGCGTGATCGGCCGCCAGGCGAAACAGCCCAGACTGCGCTTGCCGAGCCTCAGCGACCTCGTCATCGCACGCGGGGCCCTTCATGAAGATCATCCGCCCGCCGGGCTCCAAGCAGGACGCCACGCGCTCGAGCGTCTCGGGGATCGACCCCACGGCCCGGCTGATCACCCCCGCGACCCGGCCGGGGTCATTCGGGCCGACCGTGTGCGGGTAGACCTCCACATCGGGGAGGTTGAGTTCGCCGCGGACCTGACGGAGGAACGCGGCCCGCGCCCCACGCGGCTCCGCCAGGATCATGCGCACTTGCGGCCGGGCGATCTTCAGGGGAATCCCCGGTAAGCCCGGACCAGTCCCCAGGTCCAAAAGCGGCGAAGGCAGCTCGACGAACCGCAGCACCAGCAGGCTGTCGACGTAGTGCTTCAGGACCATGTTCTCGAAGTTGTGGATCCGCGTCAGGTTGAGCTGAGCGTTGGCCGCGCGGAGCATCTGGTGATAGCGCCAGAGCAGGCCGATCTGCACGCCGTCGAGTCGAATGCCGCACTGCTTCAGGATCGCGTCGAGGGCCTTCGGTCCGGGTGTCATCACGATTCACCAACTCTTGAACCACATCTGACATTTGTGGTAGGATCAGGCCGCCGACTTTCGGTTGCTGGGTGGTGGAGGATGCCGCATTGACGATCATACCGATCTTTCGGTGGGGGTTGGTGGCCGCGGCGCGCGAAGGGCGGTTGCAAGGGGAGCGCAGTACGTTCGCGGGCGGCCTGGCGATCATCGTCGTCGGGACATTCGGGGCCTGGTATTACTGGTCGGACGGCCAGATCACGAGCCGGACGCTGGGGCGGGTCACGGATCAGGCGTTGGGCTGGACGTCCTTGTTCCATTTCGCGATCTGCGCGTCCTTCGCGCTGCGGGGCGCGGCGGCGATCGCGAAGGAGCGCGACCGGCGGACGCTCGACTTCCTGCTGGCGACGCGGCTGAACAACGCCGAGATCGTCCTGGGCAAGCTGGCCGCGTGTCTGCTTGTCGGCTTCGGGACCCTGGCCGCCGGTCTGCCGGTCCTGCTGCTGCTCCATGTGCTGGGCGGGGTCGACCTCCGGCTGATTCTGCTGGGCCTTGCCGGCTTCGCGTCCTCGGTCCTGTTCATCAGCTCGTGGGCGATCTGGTTCTCGGCGGAGGCCCGGAGTTTCCGCATGGCCGCGGCTCCCTTCATGCTCCTGGTTCCGCTCTGGATGATCGGGCCGTTCTTCGTGTCGATGATCCTCCCGCGCCTCGGCTACCACCTGCCCGAGTGGGCCGCGGCCGTGAACTGGTGGCTCCTGGCGAGCAGCCCCGTCGCGGTGGCCTTCAGGATGGTCCTCGGCCTCGATTCCTGGACTCAACTGGTTTTCATCGTCGGGCGGATGATCGGGATTCAGCTCCTGGGGGCCCTGCTCGTGACAATCGTGGCGATCGCGCGCCTGCGGGCGGCCGATCGCGCCCTCGCCAGCGGCGATCGGAGCCTCCTGCGCCGGGAGCGCCGGCGTCCCGTATGGCGGTTGTGGTCTCGTCCACCGGTGGGCGACGACCCGATCCTCTGGCGGGAGATGTACACGGCCCGAGGCAACGGCCTGATGAAGGCCATCGGCTGGCTCCTCAATGCCGGCTGCCTGGCGGTCCTGGCCTATGCGACGTCTTGTTTCGCGGCGCCGGCCGTACGCGAAGCTTGGGAGCACGGATACCCGCTCGCGGTGAGCGACGTCAATCGCCCGGAATTCAACCTCTTCCTGCGGATCTTCCTGCCCGGCGCGGGTCCGAACCAGCCGATCGATCTCGCACGGATCGATTTCAACCTCTTCCTGCGGTATGCAACCACGGCGATGGCGGTCGTCCTGGCGGTGGGTGGCGCGGCGACACCTGGCGAGGTCCTCGACCGGGAGCGTGCGAAACAGACCTGGACCAGCCTGCTGGCCACGCCGATGACGGGGCGCGAGATCCTCCGGGCCACGTTCCTCGCGGCCGTATGGCGGTTTCGGGAGCTGATCGCGCTGGTGCTGGTCCTCTGGACGCTCGGCTTGATCGTGGGGGCGGTCCATCCTTTGGGCTATCTCGCCGCCCTGCTGAACCTGGCCGCGACGTTGGGGTTCTGGATGACGTATGTGACGTCCAGGACGCTCGCCGCATTCCCGACGAAGGGCGCCTCGACCGCGACGGGCCAGGGAATCGGCCTGCTCATGATCCTCATCATGTCGGGCGCCTTGCCATTCTTCTTGCCGGCCGGGCTGAACTCGGTGCTCCTGGGCGCCGGCTCGCTCCCCTTGATGCTGTGGCTCTCCCTCCTCTCGTACCGCGACGTCCACGCGCTGGTTCAAACGTCCTACCCGCACCTGGGGTGGATCGGAATCCACACGGGTGAAGGCCCAGGTTGGCTCCTCGCCGCCTGGCTGCTCGGCACACTCGTCCCGGCGCTGGGCGGATGGTGGTTCTGGCGATCCACCCTCGCCCAGTTCGATCGCTGGGTCGGCCGACCCTGGCAGTCCGCGACGGTGGGGCGGCGGGCGACCGCCGCGCATCGGAACGGACCACTCGCGGAGTCTCGCGGCTCGGTGGGCTTGCGGCTGGACCAGACCGGCTGACCCCTGGCGGATCCCAGCACAGCCGTTTAGGATAGGCGCCAGCCGTTGAGGGTACCGGAACGAACCGGGCCAGGGAGGATTCCTCGCCCCTGGATCGGCCGGTGGGACGATCCCAGGACTCCGCAGGGGCCAGCGGGTGCGACCCGCACCCGGCGCCACGGTTCTGAGACTTCACTGATGCATAGATGATTCCATCATGACAAACGCCACAATCAACCGCTCGGAGTGGATCACGGTCATCGACCCGGTCCTTCAGAAGGAGCTGGAGCAGCACGTCCTGGTGACGACCTGGGACAAGCTCCTGGGGATCGTCGATACGGTGTACAACTGGGGCCGCCGCTCGGCGCTCTGGCCCTTGGGCTTCGGGCTGGCCTGCTGCGCGATCGAGATGATCTGCACGGCGTCGAGCCGGTTCGACATCGCCCGGTTCGGCGCCGAGGTCTTCCGCGGCTCGCCCCGGCAGGCCGACCTGATGATCGTCTCGGGGACCGTGACCAAGACGATGATGCCCATGATCGCGCGGCTCTACGACCAGATGCCCGAGCCGAAGTACGTGATCTCGATGGGGGCCTGCGCCACCGGCGGCGGGCCGTTCAAGGAGGGGTACAACGTCGTTTCCGGTGTCGACAAGTACCTGCCGGTGGACGTCTACATCCCGGGCTGTCCACCCACTCCCCAGGCCCTCCTCAATGGCCTGATCATGCTCCAGAAGAAGATCGACGGCGAGAAGATCGACATCCCGGCCTTGGGCCGGAAGGGGAATACCCCCTGGTATCGCGGCGACGTGGAGCGGGACATTCCGATTCCGGTGCTGGGCCCGGACCTGATCGACCTGCGCACGGTGGAGATCGCCGCCGAGCGGACCGCCCTGGGCCTGATCGAGGCGCGCGAGGCCGGGCTCCCCAAGCCGGCGAAGATCCCGGCGCCGCAGCCCGAGCCGGAGGGCGACGGCCAGGCGACCGGCGCGCCGGCGGCCGAGGCGGCCGCGGCTGCGCCCAAGGCCCCCAGCAAGATCGACCTCATCCGCGCCAAGGCGCGGGGCGAGGCAGTGCCGGCAACCGACGGCGCCGCGGAGGCCAAGCCCGCACCCGCCCCGGCCCCGACCGCCAAGCCCGCCAAGAAGGCGAAACGGGCCGAGGCCCGGCCCAGTTTGGTCTGGCTCGGCGCCGAGAAGCTCCGCGACCTCGCCGGCCGGATCAACGCCGAGCTCGGCCCGGGGACCGTCTCGATCGTCCAGGCCGGGCTCCTCGTCCAGACCGACAAGCTGGTCGACGTCGCGCTCTACCTCCGCGACCGCAATTCCATCAAGTATGACTACCTGGCCAGCCTGCAAAGCGTCCACTACGAGGACTGCATCGAGGTCAACTACCAGCTTGACAGCACCGTGACTCCCGGGTCCCTGATTGAGCTGCGGGTCCGCACCGCCGAGGCCGAGGGACAGGGCGAGGTCCCCTCGCTCTATCACGTCTACCGCGGCGCCGATTTCCAGGAGCGCGAGGTCTACGACATGATGGGCGTCCGTTTCACCGGGCATCCCGAGCTGAAGCGGATCCTCATGTGGGAAGGCTTTGCTTACTACCCGCTCCGCAAGGACTACCTCGAGCCGTACTACGAGGGACCCTCCAAGGTGTTCCCCAGCCGGGTCGATGAGGGACTCGGCCAGCACTTCCGGGCCGAGGAAGTGAATCCTTACGGCACCAATGTGAAGGTCCCCAAGGACTTCAAGGACTGGGCCAGCCTTTCCAGCAGCGACGATCCCAAGGGCCGGCCGCTGTTGCCCGGCGGGGTCGAGGTCGCCGAGCTCGACACCGATCAGTTCGTCGTCAGCATGGGGCCGCAGCACCCCAGCACCCACGGGGTGTTCCGGCTCAATCTCCGGGTCGACGGCGAGACCATCGTTGGGCTCAAGCCGGTCATGGGCTACATGCATCGCAACCACGAGAAGATCGGCGAGCGCAACACGTTCCTGATGAACTTCCCGTTCACCGACCGGCTCGACTACCTGACCAGCATGGGCAACAACTTCGGCTACGCCCTGGCGGTCGAGCAGCTCATGGGCGAGGACGCCAAGCCCCCGGAGCGGGCCGAGTACATCCGCGTGATCATGGCCGAGCTGACCCGGATCGCCAGCCACATGTGGTCGATTGGCTTCCTGCTCAATGACCTGGGCGCGTTTTTCACCCCGGCGCTGTATTGCATCGAAGAACGCGAGCTGATCCTCGACCTGTTCGAGTGGGCCGCCGGCAGCCGGATGATGTGCAACTACTTCCGGTTCGGCGGCGTCGCTTTCGACCTGCCCCCGGGCTGGATCGAGCGGTGCCGGGGCGACGTGAATGACCGGCTGGACAAGAGGATCGACGAGCTCGACCGGTATCTCTCGGAGAACGAGATCGTGCTCGACCGCAGCCAGGGGGTCGGCGTGCTGACCCGGGAGCAGGCGATCAACTTCTCGACCGCCGGCCCGGTGCTGCGGGCCTCCGGGGTCCCCTACGACATCCGCCGCGCCGCCCCGTACAGCATCTACGACCGCTTCCAGTTCAACGTGATCACCCGCCAGAACGGTGACCTCTACGATCGCTATTACGTCCGGCTGCTGGAGATGCGCGAGAGCGTCCGGATCTTGAAGCAGGCGGTGCGGGATATCCCCTCCGGGCCGATCCTGCCCGGCAAGAAGAGCTACCAGATCAAGGTGCCGGCGGGCGAAGCCTACTCCCGCGTCGAGAACCCCAAGGGGGAGCTGGGTTATTATGTGGTCGCCGATGGGTCGGGGACGGCCTATCGCTACCACGTCCGCAGCCCCAGCTTCATCAACCTGACCGCCCTCGAAGCGATGTGCCTGGGCCATACCGTTGCCGACGTCGTCGGCATCCTCGGCAGCCTGGATATCGTGCTGGGTGAGGTGGATCGGTGATGTCTGCACGGACAGAGGTTGGGAGGATGCAGCGATATGTCGTACAGTGGGTTCAAACTCGAATCGGCCTGCCAGTCGTTCGAGCTCGCATTGAATCATGATACGGATCTCTTCGGGGATGTCGCTGCGATTCCGGTCAGCGTCTTGCTTCGCTCGATCCTGGATGACTATCTCCCGCTGGCCACCTCGATCCACACCGAGAAGGCACGGGCGGAATTCATCGTGGCGCCGATCCTCGCTGAGGTGCGTCGATTGAGGCAGAAACAGATCAGTCTCTTCTCCGGCCTCGGCTTCGAGATCGACCAGGCTCTTGGGTTGGATGGAAGCTGTGACTTCATCCTGGCCGCGTCGCCAAATCAGTTATTCCTGAGCCGGCCGGTCGTCATGATCGTCGAGGCGAAGAACGATAACATCAAATCCGCGTTTGGGCAGCGTGTCGCTGAGATGGTGGCGGCCCAGATACTCCACCGGCGCCAGCACGAAGCTCCCACGATCATTTATGGGGCAGTCACGACGGGAAGCATCTGGAAGTTCCTCAAACTGACGGAGAAAACCGTCTTCATCGACCAGCCCGAGTATTATCTCGATCAACTTGACAAGGTGTTGGGGATCCTCTTGCATTGCGTGGGAGAAGCACCGGCGAACGCAGGAGCGGCCGCCTAGGACCAAACCTCCCGATCGGCTATCCTACGGGTGAACCGAATTCACCACGAAGCGAAGGGACATTCACCGCGAAGCGAAGGGACGAATCACATGGGCGTTGGGACGGGCGTCATCCGGGGTCACCTGGTCACACTCCGGCGGTTCTTGCTCACGTTCTGGCAGGACATCCGCGCCGGCCGGGGCTTGAAGCGGCGCGGCGGCGGGCCACTGCTGGTCGACCTGTTCCGCTCCCCCGGGCGGGGCAAGGAGCCGACGGTCGTTCAGGATTACAAGACCGCCGGGCTGTTCACGGTCGAGTACCCGGACGAGCGGCTGCCGGTCTACGAGCGGTTCCGCGTCCTGCCGGTCTTGATCTACGACACGGAAGACGGCAACGTCCGCTGTACCTCGTGCAACATCTGCGCGAAGGTCTGCCCGCCCCAGTGCATCTGGATGAGCCAGGCCAAGAGCCCCAAAGGGACGGTGGTCCCGCTCCCCGAGGATTTCTACATCGACATGGACGTCTGCATGAACTGCGGGCTGTGCTCCGAGTACTGCCCGTTCGACGCGATCAAGATGGACCAGAACTTCGAGCTGTCGAACTACGAGCGGCACCAGACCCATATCTTCAACCTCCAGGACCTGCTGGTCTCGAGCGAGTTCTACGCCAAGACTCATCCGGAGGCCTGGAACAGCGCCGACGAGGTGGCCGAGCGGAACAAGGTGGCCAAGAAGAAGGACCAGCGGCTTCAGAAGGCCCTGGCCGCCTCCAAGCCGGGTCCGGCGGCGGCCAAGCCGGCGCCCGCGCCGAAGCCGGTCAAGGCGTGAGGGACTGGCTCAGTGCGCTGCGGGCGGGTTCGAGCCGTCGCTCGTCTCGGGCGGCCGCAGGGGCAGTCGGATGCGAAACGCGCTGCCTTGACCGACGGAGCTCTCGACTTCGAGGGAACCGCCATGGTCGCGGACGATCCCGTAGCTGACGGAAAGGCCCAGCCCCGTCCCACCGCCCACCGGCTTGGTCGTGAAGAACGGCTCGAAGATGTGCGGCAGATGCTCGGGGCGGATCCCTCCGCCGTGGTCTTCGATCTCCACCAGGAGGGTGCCCTCCCCGTCCGGCCGGGAGCGCACCTGAATCAATCCCTGCCGCTCCGATGCCTGGATGGCATTGAGCAGGATGTTGAAGAACACCTGGTTGAGCTTGGCGGGGTGGCAGACCACGGCGGGCAGTTCCTGGAAGTCGGTCGCGACGCGGAGCGCCTTCTGGTCGAGCTCGTGGCGGAGCGCGGCCAGGGTGGACTGGACGGCGGTGTTGAGGTCCACCTCCTTGGATTCCGCCTCGTCGAGTCGCGCGAAGTCGCGCAGGTTCTGCACGATCGTGCGGATGCGCCGCAGCCCCTCCGCCGAGCTGTCGAAGATCCGGCCGAGGTTCGCCCGGAGGTAAGGCAGGTCCATGTCCTCCTCCAGCCGGGCCACTTCGGCGGCGAGCTCCGGGTCCGCTCGGGACAGCGCAGCCCGCCCTTCGTCGTACTTGTCCAGCACGCTCAGCGCGCTCTGGAGATCCCGACGCAGGACGGCGAGGTTGTTGATGACATACGCGATCGGGTTGTTGATCTCGTGGGCCACTCCGGCGGCCAGGCGGCCCAGGCTCGCGAGCTGCTCGGTCTGGACCAGGGCCGCCTGGGTCTCGCGCAGGTGATGCTCCAGCCGGATGATCCGCTCCCCCGCGCGGAGCCGGACCCGCAGCTCATCCCGGTCGAACGGCTTGGTCAGGAAATCATCGGCGCCGGCCTCCATCCCCTCGACCAGGTCCTCCTTCTGGGATTTCGCGGTCAGGAGGATGGCATAGACGTACCCGGGCCGCCGGGACGCGCGAATCCGCCGGAGCAGCCCCGGCCCGTCGAGCTCGGGCATCATCCAGTCGGTGATGACCATGGGGAACAGGCCCGCTTCGAACAGGCGCCACGCCTCGGCCCCATCCTGGGCCGCCGTGACGTCGTATCCCCACTTCTGCAGGTAGTTCTGCAGCAAGCGCCGCGAGACCGAGTCGTCGTCCGCGATCAAGGTCTTCATGGATCGCTCCGCGTCGGTGAAGGGGACCAGACGAACTTCTGGACGTCAGGCTGGAAGCCTGACCTACGTTCGGCCTGCTACAATACCGGCGCCCGACCGAGCTGGGCGAGTGCCGGCTGGAGACGGCCGAGGGCCTCCTCCAGCGCCACCGCGTCGTCGTCGGCTTGATCCCAGTCCTGGCGGCGGCCGTCCCGCTCCAGGCGCTGGGCCGCCTCGAACACCTCATGGGCCTCGAAGTGGCCCACGGATCCCTTCAAGGTGTGCGCCGCCCGTTCCAGCGTCGAGGCATCGCGCCGCACGATCGCCTGGTGGATCTCCGCCATCCGCGCGGCGCAATCGTCGAGGAACAGCCCCGCCAGCTCCTTCAAGAGCTCGACGTCCCCGTCGACGCGTTCCAGGGCCGCGGCCATGTCGAAGGCCGCTGTGTCGGCCGCGGCGGCGCCGGCCTCCCCGGCCTCGACGGCCGCACTGGGCAGGCCCTCGAGCACTTCCCAGAGCTCCTGGGGCTGCAACGGCTTGGAGACGTAGGCGTCCATGCCCGCCGCCAGGCAGCGATCCCGGTCCCCCTTCAGGGCGTGGGCAGTCATGGCGATGATCGGCGTATGCGCGCCGGTCACCGTCTCGCGGGCGCGGATGGCGGCCGTCGCCTCGAACCCGTCCATCTCCGGCATCTGCACGTCCATCAGCACGGCGTCGAACGGTGGCCCGTCCAGGGCCTCCAGCGCCTCGCGGCCATTGCCGACGACCACCACCTGGTGGCCGCGCTTCTTCAACAGGCTGACGGCCAGCCGCTGGTTGACCGCATTGTCCTCGGCCAGCAGCAGCCGGAGCTTCCGCCGCGCTTCCCCCGGCACGGCGTCGGCCGCCGCCGCCGCGGCGCGATCGCCCAGGCCCGAGGTGCCCACGGTGGTCATGATGGCGTCGAGCAGGGTCGATTGCCGGATCGGTTTGGTCAAGTAGCGGGCGACCCCCAGCTCCCGGCACCGCGCGGCGTCCTCGCGGCGGTTGGCCGAGGAGAGCATCATCAGGGTCGCCCTCACCAGCCCGGAGTCCTGCCGGATCCGCTCGGCGAGATCAAAGCCATCCATCTCGGGCATCATGGCATCCAGCAAGACCAGGGCAAAAGGCGATCCGTCCTGGCGCGCCTGGTCCAGGGAGGCCAGGGCCGCGCGGCCGCCGTCGACGACGGTCGGCGTCATGCCCCAGTTGGTGAGCATCTCGCGGAGGATCCGCCGGTTCGTGGCGTTGTCATCCACGACGAGCACGGGCAGGCCCTGCAACTGGTCGGGCTGGACCGGCTGCGGCCGCGCCAGCGGGCCCCGCGCCAGGCCGAAGGGCACGGTGAAGTGAAAAGTGCTCCCCTGACCGGCCTGGCTCTCCAGCCAGATCTCCCCGCCCATCATCTGGACCAATCGCGCCGAGATCGCCAGGCCCAGCCCCGTGCCGCCGTACTTGCGGGTGGTGGAGGTATCGGCCTGCGAGAATGCCTTGAAGAGCTTCTGCTGCTGCTCGGGCGCGATGCCAATCCCCGTGTCGCTGACGGCGAAGTGCAAGCGCGCCTCCTGCTCGGTCAGGGACTGCACCTCGACCCGGAGCACGACCTCGCCCCGATCCGTGAACTTGATGGCGTTGCCGATCAAGTTGACCACGATCTGGCAGAGGCGGTGGGGGTCGCCCACCAGGGCGTCCGGCACGTCGTTCGCGACGTGGCCGGCCAGCTCCAACCCCTTCTTGTGGGCACGCAGGGCCAGGGTGGCCACGGTGTCGTCGAGCGTGTCGCGGAGGGCGAAGTCGGCGAGCTCCAGGTCGAGCTTGCCCGCCTCGATCTTGGAGAAGTCGAGGATGTCGTTGATCACCGTCAGCAGGTGTTCGGCCGAGAGCCGCACCATCCCGAGGTACTCCCGCTGCTCGGGGGTCAACTCGGTGTCGAGCGCCAGCTCGGTCATGCCGATGATGCCGTTGAGCGGCGTGCGGATCTCGTGGCTCATATTGGCCAGGAACTCGCTCTTGGCCCGGGTGGCCGCCTCGGCGACGTCCTTGGCCGCGCGCGTGGCGGCCTCCGCCTCCTTGCGTTTCAGGAACTGGCCGATCTGGCTGCCGATGGCGGTCAGCACCTGCAACAGATCCTCGTCGGGCTGCTGGATCTCGTCGCTGAAGACCTCCATGACACCCAGAACGTCGCTGCCCACGACAATCGGGAAGCCAAACGCCCCGTGCAGTCCCTCGCGGGCCGCGACCCCCGTCCTCGGGAAATTGGCGTCCTGGGTGACGTCCGGGACCCAGGCCGGCCGGCCGCTGGCCCAGACACGGCCGGGGATTCCGACACCGCGGGCGAAGGTCGTCCGCCGGCTCAGGGCGATGAACTCGTCCGCCCGGCACGTCGGGGAGTGCCACAGCGCGGCGCATCGCAGCAGGTCGGCCTGCGGGTCAACCTGCCAGAGGGCGCTGATGGCCCAGCCCAGACCGTCGCAGATCGCCTGGAGGATCCGGGGCAGGGCGTCGTCGAGCTGGGGTGATTCCGCCAGGACGTGCGTCGCCGTGTACTGGACTGCCAGGCGCCGATCCGCCCGCCGGCGCTGGAAGTCCATCCGGTCCAGCGACGCCGCGTTCCACCAGATCAGCACCGTGAACAGGATGACCAGGGTCAGCACCACCAGCGACAGGCCCATCACCGGGTTCACCAGGCCTTGCTGCTGTCCCAGCCAGCGCACCCAGCCCACCACCGGGGGCAGGAGGATCACCGCGGGCAGCAGCCGCCGCGCCATGACGCCGCCGGCGCCCGAGCTGCTGACGACGGCCATCAGCCCGCGGTCCGGCCGCGCACCGAGGATGCCGCCGCTGATCAGGGCCAGCGCCACGGCGGTATTCAGGGCCATCGGGATAAACTGCTCGACCCCGGCCAGGGGCAGCACGCTATAGGCATAGCCGATCAGCGCCAGCAGGGCGATGAGCCCGGCCGCCAGGGCCAGGAGCTGGGCCGCCCACACGACGCGCCTCGACCTGGCCTCCAGGAGCAGCAGGGCCAGGCCGACCAGAAGCAAGGCCGCCGCCGTGTTGGGCGCCATCCGGTTGGGATGGCCGGTGCGCGGGGCCTCCAGGTCGAGCTGCTCCCGGAACAGGAACTGGTCCGGCCCGCCATCCCAGCCGCCCAGGTAGCCGCCCAGCCGGAGCATCGCCAGCGCGACGACGACTCCGGCGCAAACCCCGCCGATGGTGCGGAGGCGAGGGCTATCCGTGGCGCAACGCGCCCAGAGCGACACCCCGGCCAGCAGGAAGGCCAGGGCCGTGCCCCCGGGGTTCATGGCAGTCATCCCCGGGATGACACTCTTGAAGGTCTCGATGTTGAACCCCCAGCCGGCGAGCACCAGGGCGCCGATCAGGATCACCGCGACGCTGGCGGCTCGGGAAAACCACCAGAAGCCCTTGTGGATTCTCGGATGGATCGGAATGCTCATGGTCGCTGAGCCCGCTCCTGGGATGACCGCGCCCATGCCGTGAAGTGGGCAACCTCCCTGTCCCTATCCTATGCCGGCTGGCCGATCGAAGGGACCCCCAGGTCGGACGAAAACGCCTCAACCCGGGCCGGCTCGTCCGGCCAACGCAGGGCCGGCTGTGCCGGCCGGGATCGGCTAGGAAGCCGGAGATCACACTCTGCGATCGAAATTCCACGGCTGTCCGGCCGGCACAGCCGGCCCTACGTTCCAGTTGACCTGCTTCCCTTCCCTTCAGCACACCGGTTTTCAGAATCGAAAACGGGGATTGGCTGGCATAGAGGATGAGTCGTAAGCTAAAATCATCCCGCGAGTTGCGACTTTCGGAAAGATAGGGAAGCAGTCGAGGGTGCGGCAAGGCAAATGAAGACAACGCATGAGCATCGCCCAAAGTCAGCCACGACCATGGACCGGCGGGGGTTCCTCGCAGTGACCGGCTCAGTGGCCGCTGGGGCTGTCGAGTTCCTGGCGGGAGCGTGCGCCCAGGCGAACGGAAAATCGGAGTTCACGGTCGGTCCGGTCCGGCGCGTGGGGGCGGAAGGGGCGAAGTACTTCGAGCCCTGGATTGCCGCCAACCCACGCGACGGCTCGAACCTGGTGATCGTCGGGTCACGCTACCTGGGCGAGGCGGCCACCCGGGCAACCGAACGGATGGAACCGGTCGCCTGGTTCACGGCCGACGGAGGAGCCACCTGGTCGGCCGGCGAGTTCGAAGGGACCGCCCTCTGGCGGCGGGGGCTCCCCTACTTTGCCGACAGTTACGCGTCCTACGCGCCCGACGGGACGGCCTTCTGCGTGTTCAACGGTAGCCCCGAGGGGGACCGTCTGGACTTGTGGATCTACCATTCCGACGACGGCGGCCGGCACTGGCGCGGGCCGACGATCCTGGCCTCCTCGCCCACGCGCCGAGGGCTGCTCGATTACCCGCGGCTGGCCGCCGACCTCAACGGCGGAAAACCCCGCCTGTTCGTCGCGGTGGCCGTTGACGGCAACGCGCCAATCCTCGGCAAGTGGAAGCGGCCCGGATACGGCTGTGCGATCCTGAGATCGGACGACGGCGCCCGGACGTTCTCGGTCGTCAACTTCCTCGCGCCGACGACGCTCCAGCACGACCCGATCAATTCGCCCCTGGTGCTCCCGGATGGCCGTCTGCTCGTCGGGTTCGGCGACTACCCCGCCGATCCCTCGGAAAAAGGGCCGCGCGGGGACATCACGCACGGCCGGACCTACGCCGCCGTCTCGCGGGACGGTGGGGCGACGTTCTCAACGCCGGTGCCGATCTGCGACACCCTGGTCGAGGACGGCTTCGTGGTGCTCGCCGCCGACCGTTCCGACAGCCCGCGCCGGGGCCGAATCTTCGCGGTCCGTCACAGCCGCACCTCGAGGCCGTCGGGACTGGGTGTGCAGACCAGCGACGACGGGGAGGTCTGGACGCCGCCCGCAGCCGTGCCCAACCTCCGCGCCGGCCCGATTCCTCACGCGGCCGTCGCCGTCTCGTCGCGGGGCGTGCTGGGCCTGGCGTGGATCCAGGGCCAGCCGGGGGAAGAGGTCCGGATCTTCGACCCAGCGTGGACCGCGCGCGAACACCCCTGGGATCTGTACTTCACCGCGTCGGTCGACGGCGGAGCGACCTTCACCGCCCCTGCCCCGCGGCTCATCACGTCGTCCCGGACTGACCCGAAGCTCTCGAGCCGGCCTTATGGCACCGACTACATCGCCCTCGCCGCCCCACCCAACGGGAGCTTCCACGCGGTCTGGGTGGATTCGCGCCCCGGCAAGTGGGAGATCCAGACGGCGAAGATCGAGGCGCCGGGATAGAACCGCCGCAAGGCATGGAGCGTTCCTGACCCTCAATGGTCGAAACCCTGTCGCCTCGGAGGTCATCCATGCTCATTGCCCTGGCGTCGCCTCGAATTGCTACGTCCCTGGATGAGGGCCTGGACAAGATCGAGCGGTTCCTGTCCGAAGCTTCGGCCCAAGGCGCGGAGATCGTGTGTTTCCCGGAAGCCTATCTCCCGGGTCTGCGGGGACAGGATTTTGAAGTCTTGCCGTTTGATCAGACGCAGCAGGAACGGGTCCTCCAGGCCGTGGCGCATTGGGCGCGAGTGTCTGCGGTGGCCACGATCCTCGGGATGGAACGGCTCACGGAGGCGGGCCGGCAAAATGTCGCCTTCGTCATCGACGCTCGAGGCGAGATCCAGGGATACCAGACCAAGAACCAGGTCGCCCCGAGCGAAGATCCGTTCTATGTGCCCGGAACGACCCGGCGACTCTTCGAGATCAACGGGACGAAGTTTGGAGTGGCGATTTGCCATGAGGGCTGGCGCTATCCGGAGACAGTGCGATGGGCGGCGGTGCGGGGCGCCAGGATTGTCTTTCATCCCCACCACACGGGGAGTGATCAAGAAGGGATCTGTCCGACGCAGTGGGGCGCGTCCGGTGGACCTTACTATGAGAAGGCGATGATCCTGCGCAGCATGGAGAATACGATCTACTTTGCCAGTGTCAATTATGCCTTGCGCTTCCAGGAATCGGCGACAAGTCTCATCACCCCGTCAGGCCGGTGCCAGGCGTACTTACCCTATGGCCAGGAAGGCGTACTGGTGCAAGACATCAAAATCGAAGAGGCAACAGGCTTGCTGGCCGCTCGATACGCACCCGAGCGTTATCAGGAATTCCCCATCCGCGATCAAATCAAGGAACCACAGATGGACACAGATTAACACAGATGGAATCGAGAATTCCGCGCATTCTTTCTCTCATCTGCGTTCATCCGTGTTCATATGTGGTTCATTCTCGGCGCGTCGGAAGGGGACTCAGGCGAGGATCGCCGTGATCGGCCGGCCGTGCTCGATCTCCAGGCGCTTCCGCCCGGGGATTTCCAGGCGGCGGGAGTCGAGGCCGAGGAGGTGCAGCACCGTGGCGTGGATGTCGGTGACATAGTGGCGATCCTCGACGGCGTGGAAGCCCAGCTCATCGGTGGCGCCGTGGACGACGCCCCCCTTGATGCCGCCGCCGGCCAGCCAGACGGAGAAGCCGTAATTGTGGTGGTCGCGGCCGTCGGCCCCCTGGGCGCACGGCGTGCGGCCGAACTCGGTGGCCCAGACCACGATCGTCTCGTCGAGCAGCCCGCGCCGTTTCAGATCGGTCAGGAGGCCGGCGATCGGGCGGTCCACCTGGGCGGAAAGCGACGCATGGTTCTTGCGCAGGCCGGAATGCGCGTCCCAGGCGCCGGCGGCGCCATCGCCGTGGAAGATCTGGATGAACCGGACGCCGCGCTCCGCCAGTCGACGGGCCGCCAGGAGCTGCTGACCGAAGGGGCGCGTCACGTCACGGTCCAGCCCGTAGAGCCGCCGCGTGGACTCGCCCTCCTCCTCGAACCGCAAGACCTCGGGCACGGCCGTCTGCATCCGGAAGGCCAGCTCGTAGGACTGGATCCGGGCCCGTAACCTGGGGTCATCCGGGTACTCGAGCGCCGCCAGCCGGTTCAGCCGGCCCAGGAGGCCGGCCTTGATCGCCTCCTCGGTCCGGCCGACGGGCACGCCGGGGCGGGCGAAGGGCAAGGGGTCGTTCGGGTCGACCTTGAGCACGACACCGGCGTGCTCCGGGCCCAGGTAATTGGCATCGATCCCCCCCATGCACTGCGACTCCAGCGCCGGGCCCATCGAGATGAACTGCGGCAGGTCATCGCTCAGGGCCCCGAGGCCGTAGTGGACCCAGGCGCCGAGGGTCGGGTAGCAGCCGTCGAGCAGGTGGCGGCCTGTGAGGAATTCCATCTGGGCGCCGTGGTTGTTGTCTATCGTGAACATCGAGCGGATCACGGCGATGTCGTCGATACGATCGCGCAGGTGCGGCCACCAGTCGCTGACCGGGATCCCGCTCTGTCCGCCCGGCTGGAAGCCGATCTGCGTGGGATAGATCCGGGCTTTGTGCTTGTCGATGATGTTGTTGGCGACCTGCTCGCGGACGTTCTAGGAAGGGCGAGTCGAAGACGGTCGCCTTGTACGGGCTCTCGCCGATCATCTTGCCGGCGTGGCGATCCAGCGCCGGCTTGGGATCGAAGCTCTCCAGGTGGCTGACGCCCCCGCGCATCATCAACCAGATCACCCGTAGCGCCCGCGGCCGGTGATGCGGCCGGCCATCGGGAGGGGCCCAGCCGGCGACCTCGTCCGCGCGGGCGATGCCGTCGCGTTGCATCATCGCGCCCAGCGCCAGCCCGGTGAAGCCCATGCCAAGGTCGGCGAGGAAGGCGCGGCGCGTCGGGCACGGGCAGCATGCGTCGTGGTTGGGCATCGCAACAGCTCCGCTCCCGCCATGATCAACGAATCGTGATAAAATCGTTGTGGTTCAGGAGGACGTGCACCAGCGCCGAGCGGGCTCGCGCTTCCGGAGTCTGGCCGGGCCTGGTGCCGTCCGCGGCCAGTTGAGCCAGGGCCGCCTCGCATTCGGATAACTCAGCCCCGCCGGGCAAGCGGCCCAGGATCCGCTCGAAGGCCGAGACGACGAACCGGGACCGCATCGCGGGCGCGCCGCCGACCTCGCGGTCGATGGCCGCGGCGATCTCGGCGGAGCGGCTCAGGACCATCCCGCTGTTGGTCATCGCCAGCGCCTGTTGCGGCACGATCGTCTCGGGGCGCCGGTAGCACTCCTCGACGTTTGGGGCGTCGAACATGGTCAAGAGCGGGATGCGCTCATCGCGGGCCACGCGATAATAGAGCGTCCGGCGCGTCCCGGTTTCGGCCGATGCGATGGGCAGGTCCGGGCCGCCCATCGTCCCATCGAGCCGGCCGGCGAGGGCCAGGAGCGCGTCCCGGATGACCTCGCCCTCCATGCGCCGGGGATTCATCCGCCAGACAGAGCGATTGTCGGGGTCGATGGTGACGTTCGGCTCATCCGCGCGGGTGGACCACGATCGCATGCGATAGGCTTGCGAGCCGGCGATCAGCCGGTGCAGGTGCTTGAGGCTCCAGCCCGACTCCATGAACTCGACGGCAAGCCAATCGAGCAGCTCGGCGAGCTCGGGGCGAGCGGTCCGCAGCCCGAAGTCGGACATCGCGTTGACCAGCGGCTCGCCGAAGTGACGCGCCCACACGTGGTTGACCGTCACCCGCGCCGCCAGGGGATTGCGACGGTCCACGATCCAGCGGGCCAGCGCCAATCGTCGACCGGTGCTGATCTTGGCATAGGGGGCGTTGCTCGGTGTGTCGCGGTAGGTCGTCTTGGCCCGGGGGAATTCCATCGGCCGCGGGGTGTAGGCGGTGGTCGGTGGCTGTTTAGCCGCCGCTTGAGCCTGGGCGAGCTGCTTCGCGGCGGCGGCCTGGCGGCTGCGGGCCGCGACCAGCGCTGCGGCCGCCTTCGCGAGCCGATCCTTGGCACCGGCATCCTTCCGGCCCGAATCGGCGGTCATGAGCTCCTTGTGAGTGGTTTCCGCGCGGGCGGTGTCCCGTTCCGCCAGGAGGACGGCCGACCTCGCCTCGGCCAGGGCCAGTGTCCGTTGCGCGGCCGCGGCCGCGCGGGCCGCTTCCGCCCACGATGCTGATCCACTCGCCTTCGCCCCCTCGTCCTCGAGCTGCTCGGCCTCCAGGACGGCGTGCAAGGCCGTGCGTCTGGCCTCGGCCACGGCCAGGGCCGCTCTGGCAACTTCTGGATCCTTGCGCGCCTCGACGGCGGCCTTGGCCTGCGCGACCGCTCGATCGGCCTCGGCGCGGGCCTCGTTGATGATGAAGGGCCGCTTGTCCGGGCAGGAGGCGGCCAGGGGCAGCGGGATCGGCGCGATGTGGACCGCCGCGCCGCCCAGGACGGCGGGGGTCGCGGGCCGGAGCGGATGGGACTTCTCCGGCTGCGACTCGTCGCCGCGCAGGAACACGTAGGTCGGTCGGTCCAGGAAGTCGTCGAACGCGCGGGGAATCCCCGCCTTGGTCC
>JAJPJC010000534.1 GCA_021324445.1 Isosphaeraceae bacterium | reverse complement strand
TCCGGCGCCTCCCCTTGGAAGAGCCCCGCAGGGGCGACAGTCCACCAGGGGCTGACGCCCCTGGCTATTGACCACCGCCCCTCCGGGGCTTTCGGAACAGACTCTAAGTCGCCGGCAATCCCAAGGTGAGTCACCAATCAACCGGAACCGCGTGAAGAGACACCATCAGATGCGAAGACTATCGATCACCGCCGCCGCCCTCGCCGTCTGCCTGGGCTTCGCCAGCCAGGCGTCGGCCAACCTGCTCGTCAACGGGAGTTTCGAGACGGGCGACTTCACGGGCTGGACCGTGAATGCCAATAACACCTCTGTGGAACCGTCCGGGATCTCCGGCTTCGGCGGCTACAACGCCGAGGACGGTCACTACTATGCCGCCCTGGGCAACGTCGCGTCTGCAGGCCCCCCCCTGGGGACCGTCGCGCAGTCGTTCACCACGACGGCCGGGGATTCGTACACGCTGACCTATTACCTGGCCAGCAACGGGACCACGCCCAACGAATTCCGGACCGACATCAACGGGACGACCTACTTCGACCAGACGAACATCCCGACTCAGCCGTACACGCTCTACACGTACACCTTCACGGCCACCGGATCCAGCAGCACCCTGACCTTCTACGAGCGCGACGATCCCAACTATCTCGCGCTCGACAACGTGAGCGTCAACCTCGCCCCCCTCACCGCCGTCGTCCCCGAGCCCTCGACGCTGCATCCGGCCGGCCTGGCGGCCCTGCTGAGCCTGGGCCATGCCTGGCGCCGAGGCCGACACCGGGGCCGGCGGCCGGCGGCCTGAACCCGGCCCAGGCCGTCCCAATCCCGAGCCGCGCAACGCCCCGGCCCAAGCCGCCGGGGCGAGCGCGCTTCTGGGCCTCCACCCTCCTGACCCCTCAGGAGCGGCCCGGTGCCCAGGATCCCAGCCTCAGGACGCCGGTCAGGGTCGCGGCGACGGCGGTCCACGCGGCGGCGTTCATGACTCTGGCGACGATCGGCTCCTCCTCGAGGCAGACGACGCCCTCGGCGAGCAGGACCTCCCGGGCGCGGCGGCTGGCGTCGAGCTCGATCGGTACGTTGAGGAGCTGGAGGACCAACGCCAGCGCGAAGAGGATCGTCGCCAGGACGATCAGCCGCGTCATGCCGAGCCAGAGTCCTGCCACCAGCAGGATGCCGCAGACCTGCGAGCCGAGGCCGGCCCAGGGGACGACCACATTGCGGACGATCAGCCCGGGAGAGCCCGCGGCCTGCTGGAGCGCGTGCCCGGCCTCGTGGGCGGCGATGCCCAGGGCGGTCAGGGAGCGACCCTCGTGCACGCCCCGGGAGAGGCGCAAGAGCGTGTGGCCCGCATCGTAATAGTCGCTCAGCTCGCCCGAAGCTTGTTCGATCGCCGCATCCCCGACCCCGCCGGCCCGCAGGACCCACTCCCCGACCGCCGCACCGGTCAGGCCCGAGACCGCCCAGACCCGCGCGCCGGCGGCATAGGCCCGGATGATCCGAGCCTGCGCCCAGATGGTCAGGAGCAAGCCCGGCAGGCTCAGGAAAAAATAGTCAATCCAGAGAAGCATCCGGGTCGCCTCGCCGGGGATCGTGGTGCGTTTGGCGTGGTGCGTGAGAGTCAGAGTGCGCCGTGCGCCATCGGGGTGGGCCATCCGAGCCGATTCCTCCAGCTCCGCTCGAGTCGAATCGATCGAGCCCGACAGGCCGCCGGCTCCGCGGCGGTGGCCCAGACGGTCATGGCGGGCTCTCCCGGCTCCAGACGCGATCCGGGCTGGGGCACGTCGGAGATCGCCGGCACGGCGAAGCCGTGGCCGTGGTCCGGTCCGTCGAGGGCGATCTCCGGGACGATCGAGCGCCGGGTGGCATAGAGGATTCGCTTGGCGAGCACCGGCGGTCGTGGGACGCCGGGCTCCTGGGGAAGCGGGTCCTCACCATCACCTCCCTCGCAGGCGCGACGATGCTGCTCCAGCAGGGAGCAGCCCGAGGCCAGCTCGTGGAGTTCCAGCGAGGCCGGATAGCGCGGGTTGACTTCGACCGGCCAGGGGAGGCCGTCCGCGAGGATGTAATCGACCCCGAACCAGCCCACCAGTCCAAACGCGGCGGACAGCCGGTCCCCCAGTGTCCGCAGGCGCCCGGCGAGATCCGGGCCGATCGACCAGGGCCCCAGGCTCCCCCGGTAGGCGAACGGTGCGCCCGCGATTCCCGTCCACTGCCTGGTGACCCCGACCAGCCGCGCCCGGTCCCCTCGGCCGAGGAACAGGGCCGAGAAGCTCGGCCCATCGATCCGCCGTTGAACGTAATCTGCGGCGGAGTCCGGGCTGGCGCTGCCGGTCAGCGGCGCGATGCCGCGTCCCCCTCCCGAGGCCATCGGCTTGACCAGCCAGCTCCCGTCCCGCGGCAGGCCGCGCCCGTCGCGCCGCGCCTCCGGCACGGGGATCCCGGCCTCGTTCAGCACCCGCGCGACGCGGATCGGGTCGCGGACCGCGCGGAGCACCCCGGCCCCGACGCCCCAGAGCCGATGGCGGCGGCGGATCCGCTCGACCAGCTCGGGGTGGTTCTCCAACCCGCCGGTGTAAAACCAGGGCGACGGCGGGAGCGCTTCCGCAATGGCCAGGAAATCCCGGGCGGCGTGGGCCGGGTCAACGCGATGGACCGGGCAGGCCGCCGCCAGGTCCCGATCGGCGAAGTAGTCCGCACAGTAAGGACGAAGCCCGGACCGCAGCGCGGAGAACGCGGCAGCCCGGGCGCTGGCACCCAGGATCAAGACGTCGTGGGGCACGATTCCATCCACTCCCGGCCCAGAGGCTGGGAGAAACGCCGGCAGGCCGCTGAGCCTGGAGCGTTCGGACAAACTGACGAGAACGCCCTGTGTCCCGCCGGCCCGCCTGGAGGCTCTGCGGAGACCACTTCCTCGCCCTGCAAGGGCGACGGTCCCGCGCGGCCGCCCGGGACCGGCCGGGCGAGGGCGTCTGCGGAGACGACTTCCTCGCCCTGCAAGGGCGACGGTCCTGAGCCAGGGGTGAAACCCCTGGACCGGACGCGACGACTCCCATTCCCTCCCCTGCCGAGCCCCGACGGGGCGACGGAACG
>JAJPJC010000014.1 GCA_021324445.1 Isosphaeraceae bacterium | reverse complement strand
CTCTTCCAAGGGGAGGCGCCGGAACGCTCTCCCAGGGGCTACCGCCCCTGGCTATTGACCACCGCCCCCATTCGGGGGCTCAGATACCCTTAGGAACAGACTCTAAGCTGATTCCGGTCGATTGAAATACAATTATAACGAAATTTGCACAGTTTAACCCATGACCCTCGCCGAGCGTGCGGATATCGCCCGTGCGGGTACAGAACCGGGCGTTCAAGTCCAGGCGGAATGCATAGGGTATCTTCGGTCTCTGGTTCCTGATGAGTCGACAAAGGCCGGCGACGTTACTGGCTCTCACCGGGTCGATTTCGGGATACGCGAATACGTAAGGACTATCGAATGGATCAGTCAAGAGTAGCTCGTGCCAGCCGAGGTGTAATGCGGCCAGCTTGCCGTCCCCGTCCCGGTACACGAGTCCCGCGTGGGTCGTCCGCGGCGGATTCCCCAACCGCCCGACGGCCACGGCGACAATCGTATCCGGGTCGGGCGTGTCCTTCGCGCGCTCGGGATCCATGAGCTACTCGAGCCCCACCAGGAGTTTCTTCGTCCGGTCTTCACCGAATCTCTCGAGATAAAGGCATTCGGCCGCAGCGTAGAGCTTGGCGCGGGAAGGCAGCTGGGGTTTGGCCGCCAGCGTGATGACGAGGAACGAGACCAAAAGCGTGGGCTCGATCTCCCCCACATTCAGGAGGAGATATTGAATTGCCTCATCACAGAGGGCAAACCGATCGCTGTTTTCCCAATCATTGAAATTCTCAAAAATCACGTCGATCGCTCGATCCAGAAGATTCTCCCTCGATAACGCAAGAACTGCGTCGATGCAGGCACACGCCTCCGGATGGCCGACGGCCACGCCGGAGGATCGATTGCTCGGCTCGGGCTCGAATGTGAGGCTCATGTTGCCTCCTCCGCGCTCGCTTGCATGAGTGACGGGGATCCAGGGTCGTCTTCAAGGACCGGCGCTACGACTCGCCTTTTCCGATTATGACAGGCTGAGGGCACTCATTCCATGCTCCATCCGCGATCGATCAAGCCGTCGAGGGAACTTTGGTTCGCAACCAGGCTCTCGGCGAGGCCACCTGGTGAAATTTGGTTCACAAGAGCTGGGGATTTCTTCCTACCGCTTGACGCCAATTCCGGCGCGTTTTTCCTGCCTGATGCGCATCTCGGGCATTGCTTTTGCTGCATTTTGGCGTCTGCGCCGCATCCCGTGCGCGAAGCGGTGTGTTGTCTCTCCAGGTTCGCTTCCCGCAACAGCTCCGACTTCGATTCAGAGAAGGAGACCGGACATGAAGCCTCGTCTGATGGCGTACGTCGCTCTGGCTTCGCTGGCGATCGGTGCCGCGGCCGTCTCGTCGAAGATGGCCCTGGCCCAAGGCGGGCGGGGGTCCCAGGGTCAACAATCGGAACAGGATCGTGGCGGACAGGCAGGCCAACTCTCCGAGCAGATCGACAAGGCGTTGCAGGCCTACCAGGAGCGGATGGACAAGAACCTGGACCAGTGCCGCAAGGAGCTGGACCAGATGAAGAAGGAGCTCCATGAGCTGATCGATCTGCGGATCGACATGGCGCTGTCGCTGGCCGAGCTGCGTGCCAAGGCGCAGATGCAGAGCGGCGGCGGTTTCGCCGTGGGCCCGTACGCGTCGTTCCGCCCGGTTCCTGAAGGTGAAGGCTACCGCTCGGTCGCCGAAGGAGGGCGGGGAGGCGGTCACAGACATGGCGACGCCGAAGGAATGACGCGCGAGTTGCAGCAGCTCCATGGTCAGCTTCGGTCCGAGATCGATCAGCAGCAGCGAGAGATCGCCCAGCTTGCCGCCCAGCTCCGCGGGCTGCAACAGCAGGGCCAGCTCGGACAGCACCCCGGCCCGGGCAGGGGACAGGAGCCAGGCCAAGGCCAGGGCGGACCACGCGGGCAGAGGGAGGGCCGTCGAGGGCCGCAAGGGCAACCAGGCCAACCGGGCCAAGGCGGCGGACAGCCGGGCAACAGGCCTTAAGCGGGGCCTTGAGCATCGGGACCTCCTGGCCGGTGGGAGCCCAGGCCGGGCCCTGGATCCGGCCGTGTGAGTTCATCCAGGTACCGTGCGACGGCCTTGGCGTCGAAGTCTGTCTCGATCTCGTGAGTGGTCGCGCGGTCCAGACCATGCCAGATCAACCAGCCCTGGTGCACCGGCGTGAATCCCCGCGCCGGGGCGGCCAGGGCGGCGAGCTGAAGCCGGAGCCCCTGGCGCGCCCGAGCGGTCCGCGCGTCGGCGACCAGCAGCAGGTGCCAGCGGTCCTGGCGATCGCGGAAGACCAGGTCGCAGGTCCCCTGGACGATGGTCGCCGGCTCGCCCACAAGCGGGTAAGGGACGGCGAAGGCCAGGTCGGAGCGAATCGAGGCGGGGTCCGCCGCGTGGAGCCCTTCGCGTGCGGGGCGATCCAGCCAGGGCCGCAGGCGTCGCAACGCCTCGCGGATCAGGGCCGGATTTGCGGCGGGCATCTGCCGCGCGGCTGCGCGCGCCGCGACATCCTCCAGCGATGCGCCGAGGAGCCATCGGGGATCGCCGAGGATCGAGCGGATCAGGCGATCGAGCCGCGCCGCGCGGGGAGGCAAGCCCGCGGTGGGATCGAGGTCCAGGTAGCGCGGTCGGGGCACCGGCGACCTCGGCTCGGCCTGATCGAGCAGGACCGCGCGCGTGATCGTCGCGTCGATGCTCGCGATCGAGGCCCCTGCGCGCCCGGGGTCGCCTTGGGCGGCTCCTGGACGGTCGGGGCCGGGAGTGTCGGGGAGACTCATGAGCCGGACCTGCACCGCCGGCGTCGCGCCGGGTTGATCGAGGGCGACGCGGCACCGGCCGGTCCGCCGGTCGAACCGCTCATCCAGCAACCGCATCGCGACCGAGGATGACCTGGCGGGCTCATCGGGGGCCAGGCCGGCCGAGAGCACCAGCGCGTCGCGAGCGCGCGTGGCGGCCACATAGAACAATCGGAGCGACTCCCGCTCGTCGTCGGCCCGCTCCAGCGTCAGGTAGGCCTGCCAGGCGAAGCCGCGGGATGCTGCCGGGTCGACCGGCGCATCGCCGGCCGCCGGCGCCGGCTGCGGCGGGCGAACCACCAGGCCAAGCTCCGGATGGCACGCCACCAGCGGGCTCCGATGGCTCGGCGCGCGGGCCAGGTCCGGGAGGACGACGATCGGGAACTCCAGGCCCTTGGCCTGGTGGATCGACATCAAGCGGACGCTCGTGCCGGCCTCGTCGGTCGTCGCCGCCTGCTCCTCGCGCGGCTCGTTCTCCAGGTCGGCCCGCAGCCGCGCCACGAAGTCGGCCAGGGTGAACCCGCCCTGGCGGTCGAAGTCCCGCGCCAGCCGGACGATCTTCCGCGTGTTGGCCAGCTTCCGCTCGCCGAGGAACTCGCAGACCAGGGCCCCTTCGAAGCCGGACTCGTCCAGCGCCTGCGCGACCAGGTGCGCCATCGGCACGCGATCCTTGGCGGCCCGCCATCGCGACAGCAGGTCGAGCGCCCGCGTGATGCGCTGCCGGTCCAGGGGCGAAAGCTGGGTGATCTCGCCGAGCCGGTGGATGCCGGCGGTCAGACCGCCGTCCTCGAACGTGGTGGCCAGCCAGAAGAGGCCCTCGTCGCTGACGCCAAAGAACGGGCTGCGCAAGGCTCCAGCCAGCGCGAGCTCGTCGAACGGGTCTTCCACGACCGAGAGCAGGTTGATGACGTCGTGGACTTCCTGCTGGGCATAAAACGCCGAGCCGCCGATGGTGTGGTAGTCGAAGCCCTCGTCGGCCAGTGCCGACTCGTACGGCCAGAGGTCGGTCATGGCGCGGAAGAGCAGCGCGACGTCGCCGGCGTGTGCCGGCCGCAGCGTGCCAGCCGTCCGGTCGAAGATCGGCCAGCCGGCATCGAGTCGTTCGCGGAGCCGGCGCGCCAGGCCGCGGGCCTCGACCATCCGCCGCTGGTGGGCCGTCAGTCGCGTCGCGGGCTCCTCTGGATCATCCTGGCCGGCCGGCCAGAGGAACTCGACCGCCGGCTGGCATGTGTCCGCGCGCCGGACCGGCAGGAGCCGGTGGCCGGCCCCCTGCCCTGCACCGGCCCCATCGACCGGATCGACGTCGAGGAACTGCTCGCCGAAGAGCGCGTTGACGAACTGGATGACGCCCGGGACGCTCCGGAAGTTCTCGGTCAAGTTGAGCCGGCCCGACTCCGGGAACTCGGAGCGCCACTGGCGGAAGATCGACGGTTCGGCCCCCCGGAACCGATAGATTGACTGCTTCACATCCCCCACCAGGAACAGCCGGCCGGAGAGGAACTCCGCGCCGCTCAGCAGCCGGAGGATCTCGCCCTGAACCCCGTCGGTATCCTGAAACTCGTCGACCAGGACGAACTCGATCAACGGCCGGCCGGGCGCGTCCCGATCGGCGAGGGCGGCCTCGGGGTGGTCGCGGAGCAGGTCGCGGGTCAGGACCAGGAGGTCGTCGAAGTCCAGCCCGCGGCGGCGCCGTTTGAGCTGCTCGTTCTCGCGACGGACCGCCAGGGCCAACCGCGCGAATTGCAGGCTCCGATCGGCCGCGGACCGGGCCTCCGTCTCGTCCCACCACAGGGCCGGCTTCACCTGGTCCTTGATGTGCTCCCGCAGCGCGGTGAACGCTTGCTTGACGTCCTCGTACACGCCCTCCGAAGGCCACGAGCCCTTGCGAGGGAGGTCGTTCACGCGCAGGAGCTCCACCATTTGATCCAGCCGATCGGTAGAACCGGGAGCCGCTCCAGGGTCCAGGACCTTCAATCCCTCGAGCAGCGCGGCGCGACGCTCGCGGATCTTGGCGTGGTCGCAGTCGATCGATTCGAGCAGGCGCCGGCAATGGCCGACCAGCGGGCCGGCTCGATCGCGCACGGCCGGCCAGAGCCGATCGTCGCGCAGGGCGCGCCAGCGATCCAGGATCGCCTCGGGATCGTGCTGGGTCCACGTGTCCAACCCGACGGCGCCGCGCGCGCCGGCCAGCCGGCCGAGCGCCTCGCGAACCTGCCTGAGTCCGTAATCGGTCGCCAGCTCGATCAGGTCGGGATCGCGCGCGGCCAGCAGGCGGCGCATCGCGGCGCGGACCGCCTCGTCGCGGAGCGCACCGGCGATCGATTCGTCGAAGATGGCAAACTCGGGGTCCACCCCGACGTCCAGGGCGTGCCGGCGCAGCAGCCGGGCGCAGAACTCGTGGAACGTCCCGATCGGCGCCGCGTCGAGGGCGCGGAGGACCGTCCACCACCGCGTTGTGTTTTCGCCCGCCACCAGCTTGGCCCGACAGCGGTCGCGGATTCGCCGGCGCAGCTCCCGCGCCGCCTTCTCGGTGAACGTCAAGGCCACCAGCGCCCGCAGCGGCCGGCCGCCCGCTTCCTCCAGCGCGGCCAGGAACCGCTCGGTCAACACCATCGTCTTGCCGCAACCGGCGCCGGCGCTCAAGGCCACACTGGCATCGGTCACGGCCAGCGCGCGGCGCTGCTGGTCGGTCAAGGGGAACGTCACGGGTGGAGGGACGGCATCATTCATGGCTCGATCCCGACCCCCGGCGCTTGCGGATCGCTCGTCCGACGGCCAGCTCCGGCGCAACGGCCCGATCGGCACGCTTGGCCGCCTGCCGTGCCTGGCGGACCCGGCAGATCGCGCGGTAGTCGCAAAAACCTTCGCAGCCGTCGACCTGCGAATCGACCACGAAGACCCCGCGCCGCAGGCGACTCACCAGCTCGGCGATGTACGACTCGAGCGCCTGTTGCACGGCGGTCCACTCGTCGAAGACGATCGGCCTGTAGCCGTCCGTGCGCAGCGCCCAGTAGCCAACGTCCCGGAGCTGGACCAGCTCGTCGGCCAGGATGATCTGTTCGACGGCCATGGCGTAAAGCGGGAGCTGGAGCAGCCGCGCCTTGCGGACCTCGGTCGCGGAGGGACCGGACCCGCTCTTGTAGTCGATCACGCGGAAACCCCGCCCCTCGGGGGTCTCGACCAGGTCGATGCGATCGATCTTCCCCTGGAGCCGGACCAACCCCGGGCCCCGGCCGAGCTCCAGGTAGGGATACGGCGAATCCGCCTTGCCAAACTCCACCTCGAACCGGTGCGGGATCGGCCGGTATTCCGGGTCGCGCTCATAGTCCCGGAGCTGGACCACGTAGCGCTCGATGGTCTGGATCAGCCGGCGGCGCTCGATCTCGACCAGACCCAGGTCGATCTCGGAGGCATCGGCCATGCCGACGTTGAGCTCGGCCCCGACGGCGATCCGCGCCAGCTCCTCGTCACTCTCCTGGTCCTGGGCCTGCTGCTTCAACTTCTCCAGCTCCTCGAGGATCTTGTGGATCCGGCTGCCGCGCTCCGTGTAATTCTCGTCGAGCTCGTCGCGCCGCTCGTCCGGCTCGAGCTTGAGCACATACTTGCAGAAGAACTGGAACGGGCAGGCGATGTAGGTCTCGAGCTGGCTGGCACTGAACCGGTAATCGGCCGCGAACGTCTCGGCGATGTCGAGCACGGCCTGGCCGTCGCCGATCAGGCCGTCGTATTCGCCGAACGGTGTCCCCCGCGCGCGGCGCCCGAGCACCTGGAGCGCCGCGGCGGAGCCGTCCAGAATTGGGCGATGCCCCGGGTGCCCGGCCAGCTCGGACAGCGGCGCGAGGTCGCCCCGGGTGCGGGCCAGGGCCACCGCGCGGACGCGCCGGTCCGCCGGGGAGCCGGCCAGCTCCGGCGCGTCGACCAGTGCGGGATCCAGCCGCGCGACCGCCTGGTGGCACGCGGTGGCGGCCTCGGGCGTGAGCAGCTCCATCAGCTCGTCGAGGAACCCCGCGCGGAGCAGTTCCTGGCCCCTGGCGTCGGTGGTGGGATAGATCAACACCACCCCCGACTCGGCCGAGCCCAGCACCCGGAGGAAGCGGAGCATCTCGCGGGAGAAGGCCAGCCGGCCGGCCTGGTCGGGTCGGGCCCCGGGGCGGAGAGCCAGGAAGGGCTCGACCGCCGTGCGCGCAGGAAACGTCCCTTCGGCCAGATCGGCGAGGATGACGAACCGAGCCCGGGCCCCCTCCACCTGGTCGACCGTTGTCATCCGGACCGAGCCCGGCCGGGGCGGCTCCGCCGGCGCCCGCAGCTCCAGTACGACCGATTCGACCTCGCGGACGAATGCCGGCCAGCTCCATAGGGTCTCGCCCCGGCCCAGTCGATCCAGGAGATCCGCCTGGTCCTCCAGCGCGTCGCGGAGCGCGTCGAGGCCGGCCGAATCGGATGGGCCCTCGGGCGGAGGCGCATCCTGGCCGCTCACATCCGAGGCGCCCAGGCGCAGCGCCTCGGCGACCCGGACGATCTCCTCGACCTGCTCGGCAAACGTCCGCGACCGAACCAGCGGGTCGAGCAGTGCGAAGAACTTCTCCACGATCTGCCGCGCCGACTCGGCCCGCTTCCCCTTGAGGGAGCGGCCCTTGTCCTCGTGGATGATGTGGTCGAGCTTGCGCCGGAGCGGGTCCCGGCCGCGGAAGACGTGGGACGCATTCAGGACCGAAGCCGCCGCCGCCAGCGAGAGGGGATCCGCGCCCGGCCAGACCGGACGGACCTGCCCGTGGCGCAGCAGGCGGATCAACCGCTCGGTCGCCCAGTCCTCGATCGGCAAGCCGATCGCCAGCAAGAGCGCCGCGACGGCCGGATCGGCACCGAGCGGCCGGATCGGCTCGGCCTGGACGGGGATTCCCCAGGCGCGCAGGGTCTCGAGGGCGACATCCGCCTGCTCGCTCCAGTCCCGAAACAGGATCAAGATCTCCTCGGGGTCGGTGCCCCGATCGAGGAGGGCGCGAACTTCCCGGGCCAGCAGCCGGCCGGCGCCCTCACCCTGCGGCGCGCCGCGGATGGTCAGGCCCTGGGAGACGGCCACGCGCGCCCCCTCGTCCCGTGGGCCGACCTGCCGGAACACGGATTGCTCCACGGCCCGCAGTCCGGCCGGCCGCCAGATCTCCGGCCGGACCGGCACCTCGTGGAAACCGAGCTTGAGGAGTCGGTCGCGGATCCCGACCGTGGCCTCGTAAACACCGCCCGCGGTTGCATCGGACTCGTACACCAGCGTCACGCGCACCGACCGCGCCCGCCGCAGGGTGTGCTCGAGGACCCGCCATTGCGCCCGGGAGGGAGCCTCCCAGTCGAGGAACGTCACCTGGTCGAGCTCAGCCAACGGCGCTGGGGGCGGGTTCAACCGCCGTGCTACCCAGGCGGCGAAGCCCGTGGAGTCCTCGGCGCCGAGCTGGCGCAGCAGACTCCGGTAGCGGACAAAGACGGACCACTCGGCAGCGGCGACCGGCTCAACGGGGACCGTGTCCCGCAGGCGGCGCTCCAGGGCAGTCCACTCAGCGATCCGCTCCCGGAGCCGGCGCCGATAGCCCGGCCAATCGAGCACGGTGTCGATCGCCCGGACCTCGCCCGCCTGGCGTGCCTGCCGGACCGCCTCGCTCAGGACCGCGCCGGCGGCCCCGGCCGACAGGCTGATCCGACCGCCCTCGAGACTGTCGCGCACCGACCGCCAGAGCTCGGCCCAGGACCACACCCGCGGGCCGGGTCCGAGCCCCCGGCAGCGCATCGCCAGCTCGCGCCGGACCTGGTCGCGCGCCAGCGGCGAGCCGACCAGCCACAGGCTCGCCGGATCAGTCGACGCGCCGGCGATCGCGTGCTCACGCAGCGCGGCTCCGTACGGGCCGGTCCAGAGCAGTCGCTCGCTCGCCATCTGCCGATCCCCCCCGGATCGCGACAACGGCCAGGACCAAGATCCCCACCACGATCAAGTATACAGAAAAATACCAGATGCGCCCGGACCGGACAATCCGGATCAGCCCGAGGATGGCATAATAGCCGACCACCCCGGCCAGGATCGTGGCGGCAAGAGCCTGGCCTACGGCAGCGGCAGTCAAGGTGTCCGGCTGGATGTCTTTGACCTCGAAAACGACCCCGCCGAGGACGGCCGGGACGGCGATCAGCAGGCTGAATCCCACGGCCCAGGTCCGCGACAGCCCCCGTGCCAGCGCCGTGGCGATGGTCACACCGCTGCGGCTGACGCCCGGCAGCGGAGCGAACATCTGCGCCAGGCCGATCCAGAGGGCATCCCACCAGGTCATCTCGGCCGGCCCCTTGACCCCTTCACGGCGGCTCAGCCAGGCGGTCAGCAGCAAGAGCGACGCGGTGATCAAGAACCCGACCCCGGCCATCGCGACCCCCTCGAACGCCCGCTCGATCCACTTCTTCAAGAACAGGGCCAGGGGGATCAGCGGCGAGGTCGCGACGGCCGCCAGCACACCGACCCGGATGACCTCCGGCCGCCGGAACCCGGCCGGGACATCCTCCGATCCCAGCAGCCCGCGCAGGCCGGTCGCGATGACCCGGCGGTAGAAGACCAGGATCGCGATCGTTGTCCCCAGGTGGAGGATCACGTCGAAGAGCAGGTTCTGCTTCCCTGTACTTTGCTCCCCCGTCAGCCAGTCGAAGAGGTTCTGCGTGACCAGCAAGTGGCCGTCGCTGGAGATGGGGAGGAATTCCGTGATGCCCTGCACCACACCGAGGACCAGTGCCTTCAGCCATGCCATGAGACTGCGTCGCCTGAAGTCGGTCAGGCTTTCAGCCTGACGGGTCGATTCCTGTCAGGCTGACAGCCTGACCTACGGGGGGCGGCCGACCGATCGCCGTCAAGGCTCCTTGCGGAGGCTCGGCATCGCGATCCAGACGTAGCTCAGACCGCTATAGAGCGTCAGCGCGACGGCCAGGTCGGTCAGGGCGTCGCGGGCCAGCAACAGGACGAACGGGGACGGCGACGGCATCGCCAGCAGCAGCAGCACGGCCGAGATCGAGGCGCACTGCACCACGGTCTTGAGCTTCCCCGCGGTCCGGGCGCCGAACGGCTGCCCCTGGCCCTCCAGGTGGCTGCGCAGGCCCTGGATCAACAGCTCGCGGACGACGATCGCCGTGACCATCCACGGCATCACCCCCGTATCGGGAATGGTCGCCAGGTAGATATAACACCCCGCGACGATCACCTTATCAACCAAGGGGTCGAGCTGGCGGCCCAGCGGCGTATCTTGCTTGAGCAGCCGGGCGAAGTAGCCGTCGAGGGCGTCCGTGACCGATGCGAGGAGGAACACTAGCAGGGCCGAGGCGTACCGCTCCTGAGCGATCAGGGCAAACACGGCCAGCGCGAGCGCGAGCCGGCTGACCGTCAAGGTGTTCGGGACGTTCCAGAACCTCCTCGTCGCCGGTGCGGCCATCACGGAGGCGTTCTCGACTCGGCTCATGGCCTGGGTTCCCTCGGCATGGCGCAGGACGCGGGGAGACTGGTCTGGTGGACGATCAGGTCGGCTGATCCTGGCTGGGCGGCTGATCGCCATTGCCCTGGGCTGCGGGCGGCGGGGTTGCTTGCAACTCCTCGGCCAGGACGAGTTCCTGGATGAGCCCCAGGTCGATCAGGTGCACGCCGGCCTCGCCGAAGAAGACGATCTCCCGCTTCTTGGGCGGAGGGGGCAGGGCAACGAAGTCCGGGTGCCTGATCGTGTAGGACGTCCCATCGACCATCTTGAGGAGGAAGGGCCGGAATGGTCGCTGATGTAAAGCCTCACGGACGCGGTCGAGTTGCATGGGGTCGCTCCGGGAAATCCTCCGCTGTTGGGGTCCGCTCGGGGGCTGACTTCTACTGCCTACTCGAGAATCACCAGCGACGAGCCAGCCGGTTTGCGGCGCGGGCTGGGCCGGGCCTTGCGCCGTCGAGGCGGTGTCGGGGACTCGACCCGAGCGATCAGGTCGTAGTCCTCGGCGGCCACAATTTCGCAGGGGACCAGGTCGCCGGGCCGAATATGGGTCCCGCGGACCCAGGTGACGCCGTCGACGTCCGGCGCATCGGCGTAGGTCCGCCCCAGCCAGAGGTGGCGACCCTCCGGGGCCGGCGCGTCGATCAGGACGTCGAGTGTCCGGCCCACGAGCGCGCGATTGAACGCAAAGGCGATCGGCTGCTGCGCGGCCATCAACCGGTTGCGCCGCTCCTCGGCGACTTCGGCCGGCAGGTGGCCGGGGAGCCTGGCGGCCGGGGTGTCGGGCTCGAACGAGTAGGTGAAGACGCCGACCCGCTCGAACCGCGTGGCCGTGACGAAGTCGAGCAGCTCGGCGAACTCGGCCTCGGTCTCGCCCGGGAAGCCCACGATGAACGTCGTGCGCAGGACCAGTCCCGGGATCGCCGTCCGCAGCCGCGCGAGGATCGCCTCGGTCTCCTGCCGCGTGTGCCGCCGATTCATCAGCTTCAACAACCGGTCGTTGATGTGCTGGAGCGGCATGTCCAGGTAGGGGATGACCTTCCGGCAATGGCCCAGGGTCTCGAACAGCTCCTCGGTGAAGAACTGGGGATAGCAGTAGAGGACGCGGATCCAGTCGATCCCCTCGACCTGGTCGAGCGCCTGGAGCAGCTCGGCCAGCCGCGGGCGGCCATACAGGTCGACGCCGTAATAGGTCATGTCCTGGGCGACCAGCACCAGCTCCCGGACGCCGTCGCCGGCCAGCTCCTCGGCCTCGGCGAGGACCATCTCGATCGGCTTGGTGACATGCCCGCCGCGCATCAAGGGGATGGCGCAAAAGGTGCAGCAGCGGTCGCAGCCTTCCGAGACCTTGAGATAGGCCAGGTGGCGCGGGGTGATCCGCAGCCGCGCGCGGTCGTCCTGGGCCTGGATCGGCGCCGGGCGGAACAACCCGCGCTGCTCGTACAATCCGCCCAGGAGCCGGGTCGCCACCTGGGCGATTTCTTCCCGCCCGAAGACGCCGACGACGTGATCGACCTCGGGAAACTGCTCGAGCAGGCTGTCTTTCTGACGCTCGGCCAGACAGCCGGCGACGATCACCCCCTTGACCTCGCCCGACCGCTTCCGCTGGAGCATCTCCTCGATCACGCCGACCGATTCCTGACGCGCCGCGTCGATGAAGCCGCAGGTATTGACGACCACCAGGTCGGCCGGCTCGGAGTCGGGCACGATCGCGTAGCCGTCCTGGGCCAGCAGCCCCAGCATCCGCTCCGAGTCGACCAGGTTCTTGGAACATCCCAGGCTGACAAACGAAATCGTCGGTGTTCTTGGCATCAGTGTTTCCGGCGACGTAGGTCAGGCTTCAGCCTGACGTGATCTGGCTCCGCGTCAGGCTGAAGCCTGACCTACGGGAGCGTCTCCCATGGTCCAACCACCATTCTGATCGATCGCCCGGTTTTCGGCCAGTGCCGGTCCGAACGCTCGGAGGCGATCGCGGGGTCGGTCGAGGCATTCTCGATCGATCGAAGAGCGGGGCACGCGTCGTCCCGGCGCCACCGCTGGGGCCTGAGCGCCCCAAAACCTTGTCCTGATCCCAGGTCTCGGCGCCCACCACCCCTGCGGGGACATCCAAGCTCGCACGGTCTCGGTGGCTTCGTTCTTCGAATGTCGATCCGTCCCTGGTACGCCTCGACGTCCTCGCCGGGCAGGACCGTCAGCCTTGCGGTTATACCATGCTTGAGTGCATTGAACCGAGCGCGGCTTTTGCCTTCCGGGGTCCAGTGCTCTTGGCCGGATCGCGGCGGTTGGCCTCGATCCGTTTGGACGAGGTCGTGGGTGGTTAGCCCTCATCTGATGGCCCGCTGGGCATCCCCGGGTGCTCCGGTTGGCTCGACGCACGCCGTCGAGGGATCGCAGCGAATCACGTCCTCATTGTTTTCGGATGCTGCGGGATGGGAGATGGTGTGCCCATTCGGAGAGGGGGCCAAGGGAGTGTACCGCCCCGGGTTGATGGGATATTTCGATCAGGGTCATGCTGCCGCCGGGATCAGGCGGACCCTTTTGGAAAAATCCTGTCACACTCCGCCGGATTGACTGTACCGTCCCAATCGAATCGATTCCAGATTCTGACTACCCGCACTTTTCGATTCCTTGATTGCGCACTCGCAACCTGGATCGGTCCTCACCGGCTCCCCGGATTCCTGGGGGCCGCGGCCCCGTCCGTCGACGTTCAGGGGACGTTGTCGACCCGCGGGGGGACATGGTCTCGGCCAGCGTGCGCGCCGGGTCGCCGCGGGTCCGCGGCCCGGCGCCTCGAAAAAAACTAGGATGGCAAACTTAGCTGAGGCCGGGAGCGTAGAAAGGGGGTAGCCACAAAAGGAGGCCCTCCATGCGTAAACGACGACGACCGCG
>JAJPJC010000116.1 GCA_021324445.1 Isosphaeraceae bacterium | reverse complement strand
GGCGGCCAGTGGACCTACGGCAGCCGGATCACTTACAGCTTCATGCCCGACGGCACCAGCATCGGCGGCACCCCCAGCGCCTTGTTCCAGACCCTCAACGCCAAGTACCCCACGGCGACCTGGCAAGGGCAGATCGAACAGGCCGCCTCGCTTTGGGAGAATGTCACCGGGGTCAACCTGGCGCTGGTCTCTGACAACGGGGCGGCAGAGGGCACCAGCGGCGATCAGCAGGACGACCCGCGGTTCGGCGACATCCGCATCGGCGCCATCCCCTTGCCCGCGGGTACGCTCGCCGAGACCTTCGCGCCCCCGCCGATCAACGGCGGCACCGTTGCCGGCGACATCCTCTTCAACTCCACGGTCAACTGGCAGATCGGCTCGAATTACGACCTGATGACCGTCGCGGCCCATGAGTTCGGCCACGCCCTGGGCCTGGGCGAGTCGACGGTCTCGAACACGGTGATGTACGGCACCTACAGCGGGATCAACGAGGCGCTGGCCAGCGACGACATCGCCGGCATCCAGTCGCTCTACGGCACGCGGCAGTACGACGCGTTCAACAGCAATGGCCAGCGGAACGACTTCTACACCACGGCCACCAACATCACCGCGTACCTCACCAGCAACGCCCAGATCGCCATCCCGAGGGTGGACAACACGACCACCAGTGATGTCGAGTGGTACCGTGTCACGGTGCCGTCGTCGACCACCGGGGCGATGAGCGTGACGGTGCAGTCGAGCAACCTCAGCTCGCTGGCGCCGAAGCTGATGGTGTACAACTCGTCGCTGGGCCTGGTGAATTCGGCATCGGCGTCGAACACGTTCGGGGCGACGATCACGACCAAGACCGCGGTGACGGCCGGGCAATCGTACTACATCCGGGTCCAGGCGGCCGGCGGTCCCGGCGCGGTGGGCGGCTACGGGCTGCTGGTCAACTTCGGCAATCAGACCCAGTCCGCGATCGCGCCGCCGAATACGGTCGTCGCCGCGCAACCCAGTCAAGGGACCGGTGCGGTCACCAACGCCAAGCTTGCTCCCGGTTCGAGCCCGACCAACACGGCCAAGGTCGCTCCCGGCTCGAGACCGACCAATACGCGGACGGACGGCCTGCTCGGCGGGCTCCTGGGTACGGTGGGGGGTCTGCTGGGTGCGGTGGGGGGTCTTGTGGGCGGTCTCCTCGGTCTCACCTGGACGACGGTCGGCGATCTCAGCGGCTGGGCCGTCGCTTACACCACGGGCTCCTCGAGTGGATCCGGACCGAACGCCGTCGTTCGAGCGAGCAACCCTGCTCCGTCGGTCGCGGTCGCTGGGACGTCGACCCCGGTCCTCGGTGCGAATCCCCTGGCGATGGGAGCGCTGGAGGGGATGCTCGCGCCAGGGTCGTCGAACAGTCCCACGACATCCTCTTCCGGTCCTGGCAAGACCAGTCATCCCATCTCGATCTAAAGGAATCCTCGCAATCGGGATTGTGGGGCCGCCGCCCTCGGCTGCCACTGGCCAGCCGAGGGGGGCTGGCCCACACCTGCTCTTCCAGAAGCCGGCGGGCCCCTCGGCGGGGTCCGACCGGCTTCTTCTCGTGGGGCCGTCGCCCCGGTGTCCTGTGGAAACCCGGGCACTCTCCCGGATTCCCCCGACCGCTCACGTTCGGTCCCGTCAACATCGGCACCCATCTCGGGAATGCGGCCTAGGCTCCTTATAGGGAAACATGTGGGACCAGAGCGCCGGAGGCACCGGCGGGGATCCCGGCGCGAGCGGAAAGCTCAGCCCCGTGCAGCAGTTTGCCGAACGAAGATCAGTCTCTAACCGCGGAAGTGGGCAAGCGATGAACAGCTTGTTTCGACCACGACGGACTTCACCCGGGCGGCGGCGCCCCAGTTGGGAGTGCCTGGAATCCCGCTGTGTTCTCTCCGCGATCATCCCTGTCGACAACATCACCACCGAGTCGCCGCTGGCGGTCCAGGGCCTGAGCATCGAGCCGTTCAGCCAACTGGGCTTCAACTCAGTCAACCTCCAGCAACAAGTCTCCGACCCGGGAGAGCTTGCCCTCCTGAGCGACCCGAGGCAGCCGACTCAGGCCTTGGTCCTCACGTTCAATCAAGCGTTCCCGGGCGGCTTCATCGCGTCGGATCCGCTGGGGTCCGATGTGCAGCTCACCGATGCCCAGAACAATCCGGTCATCGATTCCTGGGCGGATCCCCCCCCGGAGCTGGTCCTGGATCCCAACGCGGATGCGACGATGCAGTTAATCGTGCCGCTGGTCGAGGGGAAAGCCCAGGATCAGTGGCAGCCCGTGCCGCTGCAACCGGCGACCTATCAGGTCTCGCTCATGGCTGGCAGCACGTTGAGTTTCCTGCTTCCCGGCGGCAATTCCCCGGCGGGGATGACGGCGAACCAGAACCTGGCTCAGTTCTCGGTCCTGGGCCAGGGGATCACCCTGGCCAACGCGGTCAACTTGAATACGATCGGCCCGTCCACCCAGGTGGTCTCCGGCCGGCTCGACCCGAACAACTACCAATCCGCCGTGGATCTGTACGAGTTCACGCTGGGACCGGGCTCCCTCTGGCAGGTGAGCCTGGAGGTCAAGGCGCATGGCATCGGCAGCCCCTTGCTGCCGGCCCTCTCCGTCTTCGACGCCCAGGGTCACGTGCTGGACGTAAGCAATGGCGGCATGGGCTCGTTCGACAACGCGAATGATCCCTTCCTCCAGCTGGGCTTGCACCCCGGGACCTATTTCGTGGGCGTTTCCGGGGAAGGCAACCTCCCCAACCAGCCTGGTGGGTATGATCCGGTCGCGGGCGCGCCGGGGACCATCGGCGTCAAGCAATCCGGCGGCCCCTTCCAGCTCGACCTGCTCGCGACCCCGGTCGTCAAGTCCACCAGCGTGGTGAACTTCAGCTTGCAGTACGAGGATTCCCTCTCGTCCTCGCCGACCGGGTTGACCGTGACCTTCTCCGGGCCGGTCAACACCGATTATACGGTCGATCAGCTCGTACAGTCCCTCCAGGTCATCGACTCGCAGGGACGGGCCTGGGCGCTCACGGCCCCGGTTTTCGACCCCTCCACGAATCAACTGAGCTTCCTTTTCAGTCAAGCGCTGCCGGCCGGGTCCTACTCGCTGATCGAGCCGGCCCAGGGTGGTCTCACCGATCTGGCGGGCCAGCCGGTCGTCGGGCCGGCGGGGAGTCCCTCGGACTTGCTTGCGAGCTGGACCGTCGCGCCGACGGCGGCCACCCCCCCGGCCGGCCCGGGCATGGCCGAGAATCTCGGCGTCATCTGGCCTGGGCCGGTCAATGTGAGCTGGCGGGCCACGACGATCCAGCAGACCACCCAGCTCAATCCCGGACAGGACCTGACCTACCGCTTTGTCGTGATCTGTCCTGGTATCTACACGTTCCAATCCCAGATCGAGCCGACAGTCGGCGCTACCGGCAATGCGCAACAGTTGGCGAATCAAGTCTGGAACCTGAGCCCGGGAGTTTACTTCCTGAATCTCCCGTCCCCCGGCCCGCAGCCGGTCCGGGTGCATTGGGCGTTCAGACCGATCTCTCTCGACTATGAGAAGGTCCTGGATAACGGGGTCGGCCAGGCGGCTGCGTTCAACCCCTCAGCGGTTGGACTCCAGGCATCTGTGGGAGATCTGTCTTCGGCCTCCCCGATCTCGGTGCCGGCCTCGACCTCGACCCCCTCCACGCCCTCCGCCCCTTCCCCGAGTCCAGACACGGCCAATGGGAGCGCGGCCGAGGAGACGACGACTGGCGCCGCGATGAATTCGACCGCGATCACGGTCACAGCCTCGCCAATTCCGGCGGGCCTGCTGGTCAGTCTGAACACCGGCGTGATGGGGCTGCCGTCTCCCACGGCCCAGCACGTGGCCGTGGTTGGCCCCACGGCCGAGGGCGCATCCACGGCCCTGGCCGACAACGCGGCCGGCCTCTTGCCCGGCATCCGCTATCGGTCGGTGCCGGACCCCGAGGATCGCCTCGGGGCGGGCGACCCGCCGGTGGGGCCGGATGCGACCGCCGCGGGACCCGTCGTGGCCTCGGAAGCGGTCCTCCCGGCCCCGGAGGGTGCCAACTCCCGCGGCGGTCGGGACCGGGCCGACGCCCAGGCCCTGGCCCGCGCCGACTGGCTGGTGCGACTGGCCGCCCGGCTGGGCGACACGCTCGCGCCGGCGTTGCCCGAGGAATCCCCGCTGCCGGCGACCACGGCGGAACCCACCGCCGTGACAGCCCAGACCGACGCGCCCGCCATCCCGCCGAGCGACGCGGACGGTTCGGTCCGGGGCAATCCTCGGGTGAGCGTGGCCCACGCCGACCTCGGGGCCCCCGTCAGCCTGGTGTTGGCCATCGCCTGCACCTACCGACTGCGGCGTCCACTCCGCAAGTGGTGGCGCCGCCAGGACCAGGCCGCCCCCTCGGCGCCAGAGCTCCCCCGCTTCCCGGGCCGCGGCCCGCACTGGGGACCCCTCCACCCGACGCCTTCGCGCTGCTCGCGCAAGGTCTGCGTCCCCTCCTGAAAGCGCGATCGGTGATTTTTCCGAGACCGGATCGCCAGGTTGGACCGCAGCTTGTGGGAATCGACCGATCTGAGGGATAATCGTCAGGCGGAAAGGAGACCGGACGATGCCCTTGCTCGATCATTTCCATCCTCCCCTGGCGCCGCACCGGCATTGGGAGTCGTTCCATGTCAACTGGGCCGGGGCCATCGCCGACGTCCTGAACGAGTCCCTGTTGCCCGAAGGTTATTTCGCCGAGGAACACGCACAGCTTGGCCCCAGGGTCGAGATCGATGTGGCCACCTTCGAGCAGGCGCAGCCATCCGCCCGTCCGGATTCGGCGACAGCCATCCTGCCTACCCGCGTCTGGGCTCCTCCTGCCCCAGCCCTGGTTGTCCCGGCCGCGTTTCCCGAAGCCTTCGAAGTTCTGGTGTTCGAAAGCGAGGGGGGGACTCGACTGGTCGCGGCAATCGAGCTCGTCAGTCCCGGGAATAAGGACCGCGCCGGAGAACGTCAGGCCTTCGCCATCAAGTCGGCCAGCTATCTGTGCCGGGGCATCAGCCTGATCGTGATCGACATCGTCACCAGCCGGCGGGCGAACCTTCATAACGAGATCATGCGGGTCCTCGGCCACGAAGACGCCTTTGCGATGCCCGCCGAGACGGTCCTGTATGGAGTCGCCTATCGTCCGATCGTCCGTGACGCCCAGGAGCAAATCGAGGTGTGGCCCTCGCCACTGGCGATCGGCGGCCCCTTGCCCGTGCTCCCGCTGGCGCTCAACGCAGAGCTTGCTTTGCCGATCGATCTCGAGACAACTTACACGGCCGCCTGCCAGAGGCGGCGCCTGGCGTGATGCGAGCGGCGCGGTCGACTTCGTCGTCGGGCCGGACCGGCGGAACGCGGCGCGGCAGCCCGGGCCCTGAGGTGCCTTGGTGGAGGCTTGCCTGCTGGCGACTGCGACCTGGTCTGGGCGAACGAACGTCCAGCCCGTATCATGAGTCAGATTACCCCGGCGGGTAAGATGCGCCTGGAGGACGGCTCTCCCGAGCCGTCGGGACGGGTCTGGAGACCCCTCCTGCCTGATGATCGTTCCGGCCGGGGTAAGAATGAGAGAAAGCGAACGACTCACGACGGGCAGGGCGATGTCTACCGGATTCTTCCTTGAAGATCGTGCGACCGAGTCCCATCCGGCGGCGGCCCCTGCGACCGAGCCGCTCCTGCCGGTGGAATCCGTTTCTCCGCACCACCGCCACCGGCTCAGGCCGCTGGAAGGAAAGCCGGTCGGGACTCTCCTGGTCCATGAGATCTACCGCAGCTTGCAGGGCGAAAGTACCTTCGCCGGACTGCCTTGCGTCTTCGTCCGGCTGACGGCCTGCCACCTGCGCTGCAACTACTGTGACACGCCGCACGCCTTCGCCCAGGGTGTGATCCTCGGCCTCGACGAAGTCGTGGCCAGGGCCCTGGAGCTGGGTGATGACCTGGTCGAGATCACCGGCGGCGAGCCGCTCTTGCAGCCGGAGGTGTATCCGCTGATGACCCGGCTCGCCGATGCCGGCAAGACGGTCCTGCTGGAGACCAGCGGAGCCATCGACATCGCCGCGGTCGACCCCCGGGTGCGCGTGATCCTCGACATCAAGACGCCGGGCTCGGGCGAGGTCGAGGCCAACGTCTGGAGCAACCTGGCGCGGCTCAAGCCGGTCGACGAGGTCAAGTTCGTCGTCTGCGATCGCGCTGATTTCGACTGGGCCGGGGCGATCGTCCGCGCGCAACGGCTGGCGGACCGTTGCCCGGTCTTGTTCAGCGCGGCGTTCGGCCAGGTTAACCCGACGGACCTGGCCGGCTGGATCCTCGAAGCGCGGTTGCCGGTCCGGCTCCAGCTCCAGCAGCACAAGATCCTCTGGGACCCGAACGCCCGGGGCGTTTGAAATTCGAGTGCACAATCCCGTTCTCGCCGGACCGGCTCCCAGCCCGGCTCCAGCCGTCCGTTCCGCCTCATCGCGTTGAGGAAATCCAAGGGGACAGGGAAATACAAGGGGGCATAGCGAATCTACTGACATGAGCCGCAAACTCGCCATCGGCGGAACTTCAGCATCACGGTTGCGGCACCCAACAAATCTCCTCGGTGAACGTATATGCCTACCGCGTTTGGATCGGCACGGAGGAACCGCTTACTGCTCGAGTTGGGCGGCCTCGCGAGTCACCTTTCTTTCCGCTCGCGCGTCGGTCCGACAACGCCGAGGCAATCTGGGCCGAAGCGGTGCGACGTACCCTCGCCTGGGAGATCACGGACCTCCCGAACGAGATCTTGGCGGTGCGGCCAGGTGAACCGGGTGCCGGGATTCGCTGCTCCCTGGCTGGAGACTTTCCCCGAGAAACGGAGACGGCTGACCGTCTCGCCCCCAAGTTACCTTTCGACGACCACCGACGCCCCCTGGTTGTCCGCCCGCGTGACGCGGGTGGCGGTCTCCTCGAGGCCGAGCCGCCGGCACAGGCGATGGGCCTGGGCGAGGACCTCGTCGCCGGGTCGATCGGCGAACGCATACAGGGTCGGCCCCCAGGAGCTCTGGCCGATCCCGGTGAATCCGCTCCGGCCGAGCTGGTCGAGGAGCGTGGCGGCGCGCGGTGAGGTAAAAGGTCCGCCCTGGGCCGCGGCGAAGAGGGCGCCGACGTGGGCTTGCAGCTCGCTCACGGCGGCGCCGAAGGCCGGCAGATCGCGCTCGGCCACGGCGGGGAGGAGCTCCAGCAGGACGAGGCGGCACAGTCGCTCGGTGACGTGCCCGGCGATCGTCGGCAACTGGGCGAAAGCCCGCGACTCGTCGGCCCCATGCAGGCCGCGCCGGCCGTCGGGCTGGACGATGAGGATCGACCAGTCCTCGGGGAAGGCCAGCCGGGCCACCAGCGGAGGAATGCCCGTCCCGCCCTTTCGGCCGCCGTCGACGATCAGGCCACCGGACCGGAAGCCGTGGATGCCGATGCCCGACCGCGCGCCACGCCCCGCGAGCCGGCCCAGGTCGCCGGCCGTCCAATCCTCGACGCCGGCCAGCCGGAGCAGCGCCCAGGCCACCGCCAGGCTGAGCTGGGTGCCGACGCCGAGGCCGACATGCTCGGCCGGTGCGCTGTGGACGGTGATGTGAACCGGCTGCACGGGGATGCCGGCCTCCGCCAGCCGCGGCGGGAGGTCCTGGAGCAATTGCTCGACGCGGGCCGCCAGCGGGCCGGCCGCGCCCCACGAGCCGGCCGGCTCGGCGCTGAGCGTAATGCCGGGCGACTCGATCATCAAGCCCAGGCCGCCGAACTGTCGACGCGCGTGGGGTCCCCACCCCAGCAGGCCGAAGTGGAGACGGCTCGGTGCCCGGACTCGAAGCCGAGGACCGCTCATGGTGGCGCGGGCCTCAGGTCCGGGTCGAGCCCGCGCTGGACGGCCGCCGCGCGGAGGTATTGATGCAGCAGGTCGAAGGCCGCCTGCTCCGTCGGGCCGCCGGTCTTCTGGACGAGGACCTCCAGCTTGCGGAACTCGACCAGAAGGTCCCGCAGCGGCAGCCAGGCCGTGCGCGTGGCCAGGATCGCCGCTTCCACCACGGCATGCTTGGCTCGGTTGAACCCGAAGAAGTCGCGCTGCCGGCCCTGGGCGACCGTCTCGACAACGATCGTGGTCCGGTCCTCGCGGTCATCCAGCTCGACGACCCGGAACTCGTAGTATCGGCAAGCGTCCAGGAGGATGGCCCCGGCGACGACGTCGGCCGGCCGCGTGGCCGGGGGCGGGTCGATCGCCGCCCCGATGGCCGTCCGAGCCAGCAACAAGACGTCGTCGGTGACGTGGAGCACGCCCTCGCCCCGTGTCTTGAGGTTGACATAGGTCGTCGCGGTCCGATAGGGGCGCAGCACGAACCGTGCCATGTTCGAGTCGGCGTCGACCTGCGGTCCCATCGGCGCGACGTTCAGGACCTGATCGAGGCTCAGCGTTGTCACGATCCCTTCGAGTATCACCCGCGGCCCCCGCCCGACTCCTCGGCCATACCCTCCGCGCCCGGTCCCGGGTGCGCGCCCCGGCTCCCCGGACCAGACTGGGCCTCTCGACGCGCGCGATGACTCGCCTCGGGCAGAGTCAAGAAGCCCCATTCCAATGCTTGATCCTGGCGATAGCTCTTGCTCAGAGTCAAGGCAGTTCTCGCCTTCAACAGCTCGTATCCCAAATAAAACGCGTGCGAGGCATCCGAGACCCCCATCTGGTCGAAGAGCCGGAAGGGGTCCGTATCCCGCAGCAGATGTTGATGATTGAGGGCATAGATCCACCCCCCTTCGGCGAAGATCCGCCAGTTCGGGTCGCGGATCCGCCGCTGAAGCTCGGCGATGGTCGCGGCGCCGAACTCGACGACCCGAGGGTCGCGCAGGGCGATCAGGCGGGGCTCGAGGTGCTTGGGCAGGGTCCGTTGCGACACGGCGTGGTGGACCAGCCGCCGGGCCAGGTCGAGCTCGCGCACCGACGACCGCGCCCAGTTGATGACGGCCGTGGTCAGGACGCTCCGGATACCCAGCTCCTCGCAGAAGCCGGCCAGGATGGTGTTGACCCCGGCCGAGTCGACGTCGGTCAGCTCGGTCAGGTTGCCGACGCCCATCATGATTGCCGCATCGGGATAACGGCGGCGGACCTCGAGATAGCGGCCCAGGGAGGCTGCGAAGCCGAAGCCGATCGGCTCGAGGATCGGATCGATGCGGAACGGCACGCCCTTGCGGGTGAGGAACTCGACGGTCGAATCCAGCCCCTCCAGCGAGCCCGGCTGGTCCGGGATCGCCACGACCTCGACGCCCCACTCGGGCGCCCGCTCGCGATTGCCGGCGTTCACGCTCAAGACGAGCTCGGCCCCGGCCGCGACCGCCCCGGCGACTTCCCTCGGGTCGAAGCTGTCGATCGAGACGCGCAGCCCCTGGTCCCGGAGCGCGGCAACCGCCGCGCCGACTCCCGCCCATCGTTCGCCGGGATCGCAGCCCAGGTCGATCACGTCCGCGCCGTCATCACGGAAGCGCTGGGCCTGGCCCACCAGGTCGTTGAGTGGCAAGCGCGGCGCATGGTTGATCTCGGCCAGGATTTCGATCTGGTAGGCGCCGTACCCGGCGATGGGCTGGTCGGCCTGACCGAAATAGCCGGGCAGGTCGCGGAGGTCCTCGGGACCGAGCTGGACTGGAACACCCTGTGCTTTCTCGACGAGCGGAGCCAGGTCACCGCGGCAATATCCGGGTAGGATCACGCGATCGACTCCCTCGGGAACCTCCAGGTGCCGCGCGGCCCACCGGGGCGTCATCAGGGCGGCCACCGAGATGGGCAGGACGGCGATTTCGGCCTGGAAGCCGGCGCGCGGGGCCAGGTCATCCAGGACTTGCCGGAGTGCGAACTCGGCGAGCCGGCCGGTGACAAAGACGTAACGGGGCCGGTCCACAACATCCTCCCCTGCGTGCTCCAGGGCCCCTCATCGTTAGCGGACACGAAGGCGTCAGGCTGAAAGCCTGACCTCCGAAGCCCCTGCGTGCTCCAGGGCCCCTCACCTCGTTAGCGGACAGCTCCCCCGTTGACGCGGATCACCTGCCCCGTGAGGAACTCGGCCGCCGGGCTGACCAGGAAGCAGGCCACCCGGGCGACGTCCTCGGGCGTGCCCCATCGGGCCATCGGCGTCTCGCGGAGCACCCGCTCGTGCCAGGTCTTCGACGCGCCCTCTCCCCATCGGGTCTTGATCCAGCCCGGGGCCAGCGCGTTGACCCGCACCGTCGGCGCCAGGCTGAGGGCCAGGCTCCGCGTGAAGGCCATGACAGCGCCCTTGGTTGCGGCGAAGAGCTCGCCCGAATCCCCGCCCATCCCTGTCTCGGCCTGATCCCAGCCCATGGTCAGGATCGTGCCATGACCCTGGTCCTTCATGCGCTCTCCGACCGCGCGGCAGAGGCGGATCGTCGCGACCACGTCGACAGTCCAGAGCAAATCGAGCTTGGCGTCGAACGCGAGCTTGGCGGCCGATCCCGTGAGGGTGTCGGCGCCGGCGATGTGGAGCCAGGCGTCGAGGCCGCCCCAGAGGGACCAGGCCGCCTCCACCAGCCGATCGCCGGCCTCGCGCTCGGCGAGGTCGGCCATCAGGACGGCGGAGCGGCCTCCGAACCGTCGCACGGCGGTCGCGACCTCGTCGGCGGCATCCCGCGACGACCGGCCATGCACGATCACGTCGGCGCCGGCCTCGGCCAGCGCGAAGGCCACGGCCCGGCCGATCCCGGACGTCGAACCCAGCACGGCGGTCCGGCAATCCTTCAGGTCGATGCCCGGTCGATTCATGGCATCCCCGACCCAATCTGGACCTGACCCGACTGGTTCCCCAGCCGCGGCATGGCGTAGATTCGTTCTCAATTCACGTTATCCGGGCAAGGATGACCGTAACAAGGCGAGTCCGCCCCATGCACCCCGCGCTGCGGCGTCTCCAGTGGCTGTTCCACCTGCTCCAAACCGGCTGGTTGATCGTCGGGATCACGTTGGTCCTCTTGATCCTGACCGAGGCCGTCTTTCGCGCCGGATTCGCGCTCAAGGATTGGGTGGGCGCCGAGCCGCGTCCGGATCGGCGTGTCCTCGTCGATGGCTACGGCGGCGCGACCTGGCCCATTCAGCATTATCGCGAGCTGGAATTGCTGGCGGATCGCTGGGAGCCATACGTCTACTTCCGCCAGCACCCCTTCCAGGGCCAGACCATCGGGATCACTCCCGAGGGACTGCGACAGACCTGGCAGCCGCCCCCCCCGGCCCCGGACAATCGTCCCGAAGGGAAACCCGTCGAGATCCTCATGCTCGGCGGATCGTCGCTCTGGGGTTTCGGCGCGCGGGACGATCGGACGATCCCCTCCCTGCTGGCGCGCCAACTCTTCGAGCGGGCATGGAACGTTCATGTCCGGAACCTGGCGGAACTTGGTTACGTCAGCACGCAGGAAGTGGTCGCGCTGATGCGGGAGCTCCAGGCGGGTTACCGCCCGGACCTCGTGATCTTCTACGACGGCGTCAACGACACGACCTCAGCCTACCTGGAGGGCCAGGCCGGGCTGACCACCAACGAAGTCAACCGGCGGCGGGAGTTCAACCTGCTGCAATCGCCGGCCCGACTCGCCTCGACCTTGATGGCCAGCCTGATCGGCAGTTCCGGCTCGTATCGGTTTGCCCAGGCGATCCGGAGACGCTTTGACAGGGATGCCGGCGCGCCGAAAGTGAGGACGACAACCGGGCAACTGGGCCTCGTCGCCGGCGCGGTCATCCGGGTTTACGAGGCGAACGTGTCGATGGTCGAGCGGCTGGGCCGGGAATTCGGCTTCCAGCCCCTGTTCTACTGGCAGCCCGTTGTTTTCAACAAGTCAAGCATGGTCCCATTCGAGCGTGAGGAGGCCCTTCGATTCGCCTGGACCGAGCCCATGTTCCGCGAGGTCTCCGCGGGGCTCCGCGCCTCGACCGCGCTGCGCAGCGATCCGGCGTTCCATGACTTGAGCGGGATCTTCGCCGAATCGAACGGCCTGGTCTTCCTCGATTATTGCCACACGACCGAGGCGGCCAACGCCCAAGTCGCGGCGATCCTGGCCGAGGATCTCCGGCCGATCCTGAGCGCGCTCGTGCCGGCCTTTCGCAAACCGGCGGATCGCGGTGGCGGCCCGGGTCGCGTGGGGGTACAATGAAGGGGTGAGAGAACCCTCGCCGGAGGCCCCGCGGTCCCGCGCTTTTCCCCCGCGTTCTCGTTGGTACGCCACGATGCCGGAGACCTTCATCCTGATCCCTGGCCGCACCAGCCGGCAGGGGTGCGGCATCAGCGAGGGGAAGTTCAACCAGGACTATCAGGAAGAGACCAATGTCGTGCAGGTCGCGCCGCAGGACATGCAGCGGCTGGGCCTCGCGCCCGGCGACAAAGTCCGCCTCCGCAGCGAGACCGGGCAGATCGAGGTCGCCGTCACCCCGGCCCGAGGCGACGAGCTGCCCCCCGGCCTCCTCTTCATCGCCTATGGCGATCTCTCCAGCCGGCTGCTGGGAGCCGATACCCACGGCTCCGGCATCCCGACCAGCAAAGGACTCGACGTCGAGTTGGAGAAGATCCGCTCCGATGACCCCGGCAAGGACCTAGGTCAGGCTTTAGCCTGACGGCATCGAAGAGTCAGGTTAAAGCCTGACCTACGTGACGCCAGTGGAGTTTTCCCGCCATGAGCACGGTGACCCTGACCGAACCGAAACAGGAACTGAAGATCGTCGAGGATGCCACCTGCACCTTCTGCGGCTGCGTCTGCGATGACATCACGCTGAAAGTCGAAGGCGATAAAATCACCGAGGCCAAGAGTGCGTGCATCCTGGGGAAGTCGTGGTTCTTCAACCACCAGCATGAAGGGGGGCCGGCCTGCCTGATCGAGGGCCGGCCGGCGTCGGTCGAAGAGGGGATCGAGCGGGCCGCGCGGATCCTGGCCGAGGCCCGGTATCCCATCATCTATGGCTTGAGTGATACGACGTCCGAGGCCCAGCGGGTGGCGGTCTCGATCGGCGACTGGATCGGCGGCTGCGTCGACACGACGACCAGCGTCTGCCATGGACCCTCGGGGATCGCGTTCCAGGACGTCGGCGAGGTGACCTGCACCCTCGGCGAGATCAAGAACCGGGGCGACCTGATCATCTTCTGGGGCTCGAACCCGGCCGAGAGCCATCCCCGACACTTCACCAAGTACAGCCTGACGCCCAAGGGGACCTACGTGCCGCGCGGTCGCAAGGACCGCTACTGCGTGCTGGTCGACGTCCGCAAGACCAAGAGTGCCAGGGCGGCCGACCTGTTCATCCAGATCAAGCCGCGCAAGGACTTCGAGGCCCTGTGGGCGCTGCGGGCCCTGGCCAAGGGAGTCGAGCTCGATGCCGCGGAGATCGAGGCCGAGACCGGCGTGCCCCTGGCGACCTGGCAAGGCTTGATGGAGCGGATGAAGCGGGCGAAGTACGGCGTGATCCTCTTCGGCATGGGCTTGACCATGACCCGGGGCAAGCACCTCAACAGCTACGCCCTGCTGGCCCTGGCCCGGGACATGAACGCCCACACGCGGTTTGTCTGCAAGCCGATGCGCGGCCACGGCAACGTCACCGGCGCCGACAACGTCGTGACCTGGCGGACCGGTTATCCCTTCGCGGTGAACCTGGCGCGCGGTTATCCGCGGTTCAATCCCGGCGAATACACGACCACGGACACCCTGGGCCGGGGCGAAGCCGACGCGGCGTTGATCATTGCCAGCGACCCCATGGCCAACTTCACCCAGGCGGCCCGCGAGCACCTGGCGCGAATCCCGTACATCGCGCTCGATCCCAAGGACACGCCCACGACCCGCGCCGCCACCGTGGTGTTCCACACGGCGACCTACGGGATCAACACCCCGGGGACCGTCTATCGCATGGACGACGTGCCGATCCCCCTCCGCCCCGCCTTCGCGTCCCCCTTCCCCACTGATGAGGCGGTGCTGCGGGGAATTGAACGCCGGGTGCGTGCGCTGAAGTCGGAAGGTTGAAAGGCCCGATGGCGCTGACCTTGAGCTACGAGGCACAGACGACGGTCCCGGTCGAGATCGAGGGTGTCATCCCGGACCGGCTGCGGGACAAGACGCGCGCCGAGATCGAGCGCCTGGAGGTCTTCCTCGGCAACAAGAAGGTGCCGCTGGCCGAGCTGTTCCGGATCGAGGGGGATCTGTCCGACGGGCGGATCGACTTCGAGGGTGATCTCCGGGGTGTCCACTACATCGGCTACGGCATGACCGAGGGGGAGATCCACGTCCACGGCAACGCCGGCCGGCACGTCGGCGGCGAGATGACAGGCGGGACGATCCGGGTCGAGGGGAATGCGGGCGATTGGGTCGGTGGCGAGATGCACGGCGGCTTGATCCAGGTCCAGGGGAGCGCCGGTCACCTGATCGGCGCGGCCTATCGCGGCAGCAAGAAGGGGATGACCGGCGGCACGATCCTGATCGGCGGCGACGTGGGCAGCGAGATCGGCGCGGCCATGCGGCGCGGGATGCTGGCCGTCGGTGGCGCCTGCGGCGACGCGGCCGGCTTCAACATGATCGCCGGCAGCATCTTCGTCTTCGGCCCCTGCGGCATCCGGACCGGCGCCGGCATGCGCCGGGGCACGATCGGCCTCTTCGGCCCGGAGCCGCCCAAGTTGCTGCCCACCTTCCGCCAGGCCGGCCGCTTCAAGCCCCTGTTTCTCCGCCTGGTCCTTCGCGAGCTGACCCAGTTCGGGTTGCCGGTCGACGCGGGCCTGCTCGACCGCGAGCTGCTGCTCTACCATGGGGATCTCGTCGCGCTCGGCAAGGGCGAGGTCTGGATGAGAGCGAATCCGTAGCCGAAACGCGCTCGTTGACCGTCGAGACAGGGCATGTGTCCTGCGCGGCGGCTGGTGCGCGGGGCCGAGGTACCGGGTCCGACCGAGGAGGACGTGCCCGCGGTTTTTCCTCCGAACGGAGACTCCCCTCATGGACTTCAACCGCTGGGACGTCTCGGCCAAGGAGCTGGTCTGGGACGGCCCTGCCGAGTGGCTGGAGCGATTCGGGATCGATCGGCTCGGCCCCGTCGCGGTGATCGAATCGGAGATCACCACCCTGACGGCCGCCGCCGACAAGGTCATCCAGGTCGGCGGACCTCAGCCCTTCCTGGTCAATATCGAAATCCAGTCGAGTCATCAGACGGACCTGGTCGAGACCACCTGGTTCCGCCAGGCGGCCCTCTTTCACCGCCACCGGCTGCCGGTGCTCACCGTCCTGGTCCTCTTGAGGCGGGAGGCCAACTCCCCCAGCCTGACCGGCACGTTTGACATCCCCATGCCGGACGGCTGGGTCACAAACCGGTATAATTACCGGGTGGTGCGGCTGTGGCAGGAAGACCCGGATCCGTACTTGAATGCCGGGGTCAACCTGGTACCGCTGGCCCCGCTGACCAACGTCGCGGAGGAGTCACTGCCGGACCTGGTGCGGCGGATGGGCGCCCGGATCAACGCCGAGCCCAGGCCGCGGGCGGCCCAGCTCTGGACAGCGGCGTACTGGCTCATGGGGTTGCGTTACGAGCAAGCGTTCGTAGCTGAGTTGTTGGAAGGAGTGCAGAACATGCGGGAATCCACGACCTATCAAGCCACCTTGAGGGAGGGCCGGGAGGAGGGCCGCATCGGCGAGGCGCAGCGGATGCTGTTGATGCTCGGTGAGGCTCGCTTCGGAGAAGCCGACGAAGCCACTCGGGGTGCCGTCGAGGCGATCCACGATGTGGAACGCCTGGAGCGGATGATCAAACGGGTGCTCGATACCACCATCCACAACTGGGAAGGTCTTCTCAGCACGCCCTGAGTCGCGAGCCTCGTGAACAGTCCGAGGCGCTGGCGCGGCGCCGGCTCGGATGGACGCGGCTGACTCGGCCGCCCCCTCGCCATTCCGGAATCGCAGATCGAGTCATCGAGTGGAGAGCTTGATCCGATAGGCCCTGGATTTCATGAACAAAGAGTATTTCAAGATCGCCGGCGGGACGGTCTACGACCCCGCCAACGGGATCGACGGCCAGGTGCGCGACATCTGGATCGCCGGAGGGAAGGTCGTCGAGCCGCCCACGGATCCCGAGGTCAAGCCGGCGCGTGTCCTGGATGCGACCGGGTTGGTGGTCATGCCCGGCGGGGTCGACATGCACTGTCACATCGTCGGCCCCAAGGTCAACACCGCGCGCAAGATGTGCCCCGAGCAGAAGCGCCGCGACGAGCCGGTGCGCCGCACCCGGCTGACCCACAGCGGCAGCATGGGGAGCGTCCCCAGCACGTTTGCCACCGGCTACAAGTACGCGGGGCTGGGTTACACCACCGCCTTCGACGCCGCCATCCCGCCCCTGTCGGCGCGGCACGCCCACGAGGAGTTCGAGGATACGCCGTGCATCGACAAGGGCTTCTACGTCCTGATGGGCAATAATCACTACGTGATGAGGTCCATCCAGCAAGGTGAGCCGGAGAAGGTCAAGGCGTTCATCGGCTGGCTCCTGGGCTCGGCGAAGGGCTATGCCGCCAAGCTGGTCAACCCGGGTGGGGTCGAGGTCTGGAAGAGCCATCCGTCCGGCAATGTCGAGACCGTCGACTCGCCCGTCGACTTCTTTGGCGTGACGCCCCGGCAGATCATCCGCTCGGTGGCCCAGGCGGTCGACGAGCTGGGCCTGCCCCACCCCGTGCACATCCACGCGAACAACCTCGGCCTCCCCGGCAACTGGACCACAACGCTCGAGACCATGAAGGTCCTGGAAGGCCATCGCGGACACCTTACCCATATCCAGTTCCACAGCTACGGCGGCGGCGACCAGGACGAGGAGTCCTTCAGCTCCAAGGTCGTCCCGCTGGCCGAATACGTCAACGATCGGACCAATCTCACGGTCGACGTGGGCCAGGTGGTCTTCGGCCAGACGACCAGCATGACCGGCGACGGCCCGCTGGGCTATTACCTGAGCAAGGTCTACAAGACGAAGTGGTTCAGCAGCGACACCGAGCTGGAGGCGGGTTGCGGCATCGCGCCGATCGAGTACAAGAACACCAGCCTGATCCACGCCTGGCAGTGGGCCATCGGCCTGGAGTGGTACTTGCTTGTGGAGGATCCCTGGCGGGTCGTGATGAGCACCGACCACCCCAACGGCGGCTCCTTCCTGGCCTACCCGCAGATCATCCGGCTGCTGATGGATCGCACCTATCGGCAGGACATGCTCAAGACGGTGCCCAGCAAGGTGCGCGAGCAGAGCGTTCTGCGCGAGCTGGACCGCGAGTATTCCCTGTCGGAGATCGCGATCATCACGCGGGCCGGGCCGGCGCGGATCCTGGGGTTGAAACACAAGGGACACCTGGGACCCGGTGCCGACGCCGACATCACGGTCTACACGCCGCACGAGAACCTGGAGACAATGTTCGAGCTGCCGCGGTGCGTGATCAAGGCCGGCCGGATCATCGTCGAGCAGGGGGAGATCCGCGAGGACACCTCCGGCAAGACGCTGCATGTCGCGCCCGAATACGACCGCGGCATCGAGCCGGATATCCAGAAGTGGTTCGAAGAGTCGTATTCGATCCAGTGGCGGAACTACCCCGTCGAGGACGCGTACGTCCACGACCGCGAAGTGATCGCAACCCGATGACGAACGAATCGATGGCTCATACCGACGAGGTATCGCGGCTGGCGATGGTCGCGGACACGTTCGCCGAGGCGTTCCCGATGACGGCTGCGCGCGTCCTCGTGACCGCCGACACGCATGCCTGGGCGATGACCGCGGCCGGGACGATGACCGGCTATGCCACGAGCGTCATCTCCTGCGACGCCGAGGCGGGCATCGAGCGCGAGCTGGCGGCGGGCGAGACGCCCGACGGCCGGCCCGGGGTCAGCGTGCTGGTCTTCGCGTTCAGCCGCGACGCGCTGGAGAAGGCCGTGTCGAACCGGGTGGGCCAGTGCGTGATGACCTGCCCGACGACCGCCTGCTACAACGGCCTGCCGGTCGGGGAGAAGACGATCAGCGTCGGGGGCCGGCTGCGTTATTTCGGTGACGGCTGGCAGGTCTCGAAGCAGATCGGCGGCCGGCGGTACTGGCGGATCCCGGTGATGGACGGCGAATTCCTCTGCGAGGAGACCTTCGGGACGGTCAAAGGGGTCGCGGGCGGCAACCTGATCGTGATGGGCACCGATCCGGCGGCAACGCTCGAAGCCGCCGAGTCGGCGGTCGCCGCCATGCGGCAGTGCCCCGAGGTGATCCTGCCGTTTCCCGGCGGGATCGCCCGGTCGGGCTCCAAGGTCGGCAGCAAGTACAAGAGCCTGCGCGCCAGCACCAATACCGCGTTCGCGCCCACCTTGCGGGGCGTGGTCGGGACCGAGATGCCGGCCGAGGCGCGCTGCGCCTACGAGATCGTGATCGACGGCCTGAACCTGGAGGCCGTCGAGCGCGCCACGGCCGCCGGCCTGCGTGCCGCGGCGGAGCCCGAGAAGAGCATTGTCCAGGTGACCGCCGGCAATTACGGCGGGAACCTGGGCCCGTTCCACATCCGCCTCCGCGAGGTGCTGGAGCGATACCTCGCGCCCGTCTGATCCCGAGCGTGGTCCCGGCGCGATGCGATCCCGATCGACTGCCAGTGTGTATCCTCGCTCGGTGCCGGGGAGGTACAATGCGATCCTCGGGACTGGGAACCGGCGTGACCATCGAGTCGCCTGCGCTGGCGCACGGGAGGCGATGCGGATCATGACACTCTCCTTGAATCGCCGTGGTTTCTGGCTGGTTGAGGGACTCCTGGCTCATGCCGAGGAGCGGCGGGTCTCCGTCCAGGAGATGGAGGGCGGCGGCCGCTTCGTCGATTGTGGCATCCGGGCCCGAGGCGGACTGATGGCCGGGCTGGAGCTGGCGCGGGTCTGCCTCGGGGACCTGGCCACCGTCGCGCTCGTGCCGGGCGAGGTCGGCGGCCGGTCGATCCCGCGGGTGCAGGTCGTCACGGATCATCCCGTCCGTGCCTGCCTGGCCAGCCAGTACGCTGGCTGGGCGATCCAGGAAGGCAAGTACTTCGCGATGGGCTCCGGCCCGATGCGGGCCGCCGCCGGGAGCGAGGCGATCTACGACGTGATCGGATTCCGCGAGTCGGCCGACGCGGTCGTCGGCGTGCTGGAGACGCGCCAGCCGCCACCACCTGCGGTCGTGGCGACGATCGCCGCCGCCTGCCGGGTCGAGCCGGGGCAGGTCACCTTACTGGCCGCGCCGACGGCCAGCCTGGCCGGCGGCGTGCAGGTCGTGGCCCGCTCGGTCGAGACCGCCCTGCACAAGCTGGCCGAGCTGAAGTTTGACCTGTCGCGACTGGTCTCAGCCCAGGGAACAGCCCCCCTGCCGCCGGTCGCCGCCAACGATCTCGCCGCCATCGGCCGGACCAATGACGCTGTACTCTACGGCGCACACGTCATCCTTGCCGTCACCGGCGATGACGAGAGCCTGGCCTCGATCGGTCCCCAGGTGCCTTCCTCCTCTTCGCGGGATCACGGCCAGCCCTTCGCCGAGATCTTCGCGCGGTACAACCACGACTTCTACGCGGTCGACCCCCATCTCTTCAGCCCCGCCGAAGTGGTGTTCCAGAACATCGAGACCGGCAAGGTTCACGCCTTCGGACGCGTCGCCCCCGAGGTGCTGGCGCGCTCGTTCGGCTGGGAGGATCGGGCGCGCCCATGAAGTCGCTGGTCGCGCTGGTCTCCGGCTTCGGCTGGCATGTCGCCGACCTCCAGCGGGCCGCCGAGCGGCTCGAGGTCGCACTGCACGCCGTGCCGTTTCCCCAGGTCTCGGCCTCGGTCGGGCTCAGCGAAGCGCACGCGGCCGGCGTCCGGGCCGGCGGGCTCGACCTGCTGGGCGTCGATGGGGTCCTCGTGCGGATGATGCCGCCGGGGAGCCTGGAACAGGTCGTCTTCCGGATGGACGCCCTGCACCGGCTGGCAGCGGCGGGCGTGCCCGTACTCAATCCGCCGCGGGCCGTGGAAGCGGCCGTCGACAAGTACTTGACCCTGGCCTTGCTCGCGGCGGCCGGCCTGCCGGTCCCAGCAACGTGGGCGGGTGAGTCGGCGTCCGAGGCCCTGGCGGCGTTCGCGGAGCTCGGGGGCGACGTCGTGGTCAAGCCGCTGTTTGGCTCGGAGGGGCACGGCCTGGTCCGCCTCAGCGACCGGGAACTCGCCTGGCGCGCGTTCCACGCGCTCGAGCGGCAGGGTGCCGTGCTGTATCTCCAGCGCGCCATCCGGCATCCGGGCTATGACATCCGGGTCTTCGTGCTGCGCGGCGCGGTGCTCGCGTCGATGAGGCGTCAGGCCGCTCCGGGAGAATGGCGGACGAATGTCTCGCTGGGGGGTCATGCCGAGCCGTATCGGCTCGATGCCGAGGGCGACCGCCTGGCCATCGAGGCGGCCCGCGCCGTCGGCGCCGAGATGGCCGGCGTCGACCTGATCCCCGACCTCGACCGAGGCCGTCTCGTCGTGCTGGAAGTCAATGCCGTCCCCGGCTGGCGCGCGCTGGCGCGGGTCACGGGAATCGATGTCGCCGCGGCGATCCTCGCCAGCTTACGCGATTCGCGATGACGGAACCAATGCCGATGGCTGCCGATCCCTCACCCTCTGGTCCCATGGGCAGCCCCAGCCCCGGCCGGCTGGCCCAGTTCGCCTGCCTGCTCGAAGTGACGGCCCGGAAGCCGGGCAACGTGCACCGGCTCCGAGACTTCCCGGACCTGCATTTTGTCGATTTCCTGCTGAGCGCCGTCACGATCGCCGAGCCCCTGGATCGGGCGTCCGCCGTCGGCGTCGGCGTCGCAGTCTTGCAGGCCATCGAGGCGACGCGGCGCGTGGTCAGGACCAATACGAACCTCGGCATGGTGCTGCTGCTCGCGCCGCTGGCGGCCGTCCCGGAAGGCGTCGAGCTGGCCGCGGGGGTCGAGACCGTCCTGGCGACGACGACCGTCGCGGACGCCCGAGCCGTCTACAGGGCGATCCGCCTGGCGGAACCGGGTGGCCTGGGCTCGACTCCCGACCAGGACCTCGCCCAGGAACCGACGAGGACGCTCCGGGCCGTGATGAACCTCGCCGCCGATCGGGACCTGATCGCGCGGCAATATGCCAACGGCTTCCAGGAAGTCCTGGGCGAAGCCGTGCCGGCGCTCGAGGTGTCCCTCGGGGTAGGACGCCCGCTTGAGGCCGCGATCATCGCGGCCCACCTCAGCATGCTGGCACGCCACCCCGATTCCCTGATCGCCCGCAAGGCCGGCCTGGACGTCGCACGAGAGGTCTCCCGCCGCGCGGCCGAGGTGCTCGACGCCGGCTGGCCCGACCGCCCGGAGGCCCGCCGGCTCTGCGACGACTTCGACGCCTGGCTGCGCGAGCCGGGCCGCCGCTCCAACCCCGGCACCACCGCCGACCTGGTCACGGCCGCCTTGTACGCCGCACTGCGAGATGGGACAATCGGGATACCACTCGCTCAAGGCTTCTCCTTCAACGAGGCTTCGCCCAAAGATGGCCACGGTCTCGAATGACCAACTCGCCTCGCTCGCCGAGCGGATCATCCGGCTCGTCGATCCGCGTCAAGTCATCCTCTTCGGATCCCAGGCTCGTGGTACTGCCAAGGAGGATTCCGACATCGATCTGTTGATTGTTGGCGATCGATCACCCGGCGAGACCTGGAGCCGGCGCCGGGAGATCGGCCGGATCCGTCGCAACCTCCCCTTCATCGGTGTACCGATCGACATCCTGTCCTTCACGCCCGAAGAGGTCGAGAGATGGCGGGACACGACGAATCACGTCGTGAGCGAGGCGTTGCGCGAAGGGAAGGTCCTCCATGAGCGACCTTGAGCATGCGAGGTCTCTGCTTCGCATGGCCCTTGCCGACCTCAATGCCTTGCGGGGTATGTTGAACCCTGCACTCCCTGCACGGGAAGACGTCTTCTCCCATGAGAGCTTCGGCTTCCATGCCCAACAGGCGGCAGAGAAATGCCTCAAGGCTTGGATTGCGAGCCTTGGGAAGCGATATCCGCGTACCCATGATCTGATGTCGTTGATCGAGGAGCTCCTGGATGTCGGGGAAGACACATCGGGCCTTGACACGCTGGTCGACCTGAATCCGTTCGCTGTCGAGTATCGCTCTGAGCCGCTGGACTCGGACGACGATGTACTGGATCGGTGCGCTGCCTTGGTCGAGATCCAGGCCCTCTTCGATCGTATCCCAAACCTGATTGGCCCGCTCGAGTAGGAAACGACGATACCTCGGCTTCCGTCCTGTCCGAAGGACCCGCCAGCCATGCCCACCGCTCACTTCAAGGTCCGGGTGACCAAGGACTACCTCGTCTTCTGCTCGGGGCATTTCATCACCTATCACGGCGATCATTGCGAGCGGATCCACGGGCACAACTACCGGACGGCCGTCGAGGTCGAGGATGACCTGGACGAGAACCACTACGTGGTCGACTTCATCGCGTTGAAAGACCTGACCCGCGCGATCACGGACGAGCTGGACCACCGGATGCTGCTGCCGACCCGGAATCCGCACATCCGCCTGCACGAGGACGGTCCCAACATCCGCGTCACCTACGGCGACCGCTACTGGAGCTTCCCGCGGGAGGAATGCGTCATGGTGCCGATCGCCAACACGACGGCCGAGCTGCTGGCCGACTATCTCGCCGGCCGGATCCGCGAGGCGATGGCCGGCCGGGGCTGGAAGCTGCCGCGGATCCTCCGCGTCGAGGTCGAGGAGAGCTTCGGCCAGTCGGCCGAAGTCGAGTGGCGGCGCGATGATGTGACCACGGCTCCATGACCTTTGGTGGCCGCGCTGCCTCAGCCTCCGTGAACCACTCGGTCCAACCAATCCAGCTCGTTGCGGCCGATCCGGCCATCGTGGAGGGCCGAGCCGACCAGCACGCTGGCGGCGCCAGCCTTCTGTAGGTATAGGACATCCTCGATCCGCGCGACACCACCGCCTGCAAGAATCGCGACATCCGGGTGCGCCTTGCCAATCCGGGCCAGCAAGTCCTCGGTCCCGAGCCCTCGGCCAGTCCCCACGCGTGCCAGATCGAGGATGAGCAGGCGGCGCACGCCCAGGTCGATCGCCTGGTGCACGAGCTCGAGCGGATTGTCGGTCCCCCAGGTCGATTCGGCGGCAACGAGGGCCCGCCCCTCGAAGAGATCGAGGCTGAAGATCAGGCGATCGGCTCCCACAGCGGCGACCATCCCGGCCAGATCGGCCGGACCCTTGACGGTCTCCAGCCCGGCGATGAGTGTCAGGTCGTGCAACCCCAGATCGAGCAAGGGAGCCGTCGAGCGCGCCTCGCGCAGGCCCGCGTCAATCCAGAGCTTCAGGCCCAGCGCGGCCAGTCCTCGATAGATGCCGACGCTGGGCGGGGCGCCGCCGATGGCATCCAGGTCCGCAAGGTAGAGCGTGTCCCGTCCGAGGGCATCGCGGAGGCTCCGAGCCAGGGGAATCGGCTCGGGACCCGATTGCCAGACGCTGCGCAGCGCTTGATACTGGTGACGATGACCGCCAACGGCGTGGACGGCCCGGCCTTCTTTCAGATCCAACACCGGCACGACACGAAAGGACATGGATGTGCAACCCTCCGAGGGATCGTTGACGGTCCTGGTCCACGAATGGGTGACCGGCGGGGGCCTGGCCGGCGCGCCGATGCCTCAGTCGTGGGCCGACGAGGGACGCGCGATGCGCCGCGCGATCGCCGCCGACTTCGCCAGCGTAGCCAGGAACCGGGTCCGCGTCATCGTCACTCTGGACGCCCGGTTGCCGGATGATCCCGGTCCCTGGACCATCGAGCGGCTCGGGCCGGAGCAGGAACTCGATCGGCTGCGCGCGCTGGCCGGGGAGGCGGATGCGACGGTGCTGGTTGCGCCCGAGACTTCGGGAACCCTGGCCCGCCTGACGCGCGATCTCCGCACCGCCGGGGCCCGGGTGCTCGGCTCGTCCCCTGAGGCGATCGACCTGACCGGCGACAAGCACCGGCTCGCCGCCTGGTTGCGGTCCCGGGGGATCGACACGCCCCCGAGCCGGATCATCCTCCCCGAGGCCGGTTTGCCCCCCGATGCCACGTACCCAGCCGTCCTCAAGCCGGTTGACGGCGCGGGCTGCATCGATACATTCTACGTGGTCGACGCGCGGAGTCTCCCGGCCTGCGCGCGGGCGATGTCCCAGGCTTTGCTCCAGCCCTTCGTTGCGGGAGTCCCGATGAGCGCCAGCTTCCTGATCGATGGACAGGGCAGAGCCTGGCTCCTGGGGGTGGGGGTCCAGCGGATCGCGATCCGCGGCGACCGGTTCGCGTATCAGGGGGGCAGGCTGCCGGCACCCAGTCGCGCCGCCGAGCCGCAGTTGCGACCGGCGTTGGGAGCGATCCCGGGCCTGCGCGGATATGTCGGGGTGGATTTCATCTGGGACCCCGAGGCTGAGCATGCGACGGTCCTGGAGATCAATCCGCGGCCGACGACGTCCTGTGTCGGCCTGACGCAGCTCTTGCCGCCCGGCCGCCTCGCCGAGGCGTGGCTCCGCGTGTTCGAGTCCGGGCCGGCCGATGCGGCCTGCTTCGGCGGCCTGGCCGGGCTGATCCATGGCGGAAGACGGGTCGCCTTCGATGCCCGGGGCGATCGCGTGACCGATGATGGCGGAGTCCTCGGATGAGTGTTGGGTCGGATCAAGATCAGGCGAGGTGGATCGGCCTGGATATCGGCGGGGCCAACATCAAGGCGGCGCACAGCGCGGGGCCGGCCCGGACGGTGCCGTTCGAGGTCTGGAAGCGCCCCGACGAGCTCGACCGGGCCATCGCGACGGTCGTGGCCACGCTGCCGCCGGGCGATCGGGTCGCGCTGACGACGACCGCCGAGCTGTGCGACTGCTATCTCACCAAGCGAGTGGGCGTCCAGGCGGTCCTCGAGGCCGCGCGCGCGGCGATGCCGGGCCGGCCGATTGTCGTCTGGGGGATCGACGGCGGGTTTCACTCCGTGGAGGAGGCGCTCGGGCGGCCGATGCTGGTCGCGGCGGCCAACTGGCTGGCGCTGGCGACCCTGGCGGCGCGGCTGGTCCCCGAGGGATCGGCCTTGTTGATCGACACGGGGACGACGACCACCGACCTGATTCCCCTGGACCGGGGGACCGTGGCGGCACGGGGGCGGAGCGATTCCGAGCGGCTCCAGACGGGCGAGCTGGTCTACGCGGGCGTCGTGCGCACGCCGATCTGCGCCCTGGCGACCGAGCTCCCCTTCCGGGGTGTGCCCACCGGCCTGGCGGCCGAGCTCTTCGCCTCGACGCTGGATGTCTACCTCACCCTGGGCGAGATCGAATCGAACCCGAGCGATCTCTCGACGGCCGACGGCCGGCCGGCCACAGCCGAGGCGGCGCGCGACCGCCTGGCGCGGATGGTCGGTGCCGACCGCGACGGCTTCACGGTCGAGGACGCCCTGGCGTTCGCCCGGGCCGCCGACTCCTGCTTGATGGATCGCCTGGCGCGGGCCGCCGAGCGGTCGTGCCGTCCCGTGATCGGCCGGCCGGCCGCCGCCGTCATCGCCGGCTCGGGCGACTTCCTGGCGCGCCGGCTGGCGCAGCGAGTGATCGCACCGGGCGGCCCGATCCTCAGCTTGAAAGCGGCCTGGGGCGCCGTCGCCTCGTCCGCCGGCTGTGCCTTCGCCCTGGTCCAGCTCGCCGCCGAGCGATTCGGCCCCGGCAGCGAGCTGCCCCGCGAATTCCCTCATGGTCCGCTCCTGGAGGCCAAGCCCTCGTGACGCGATCCGGTCTCGCCGTGCTCAAGGTGGGCGGCAGCCTGCTCGACTGGCCCGAGTTGCCGGTGCGCCTGGCCGGCTTGCTCGAGACCCATCGATCGAGCCATCCCGGCGAGCGACTCATGCTGATCGCCGGCGGCGGCGCCGCGGCCGATTTCGTCCGGGTGCTCGATCGCGTCCACCGCCTCGGGGACTCGACCGCCCATGAGCTGGCAATCCATGCCCTGGACTTCACGGCTCGACTGCTGGCCGCGCTCGTGCCCGGCTCCATTCTCATCGATCGCCTCGAGGCCCTCGACCCGGTCTGGCTCGACCGCGGTGTGCCCGTGCTCGTCCCCGGGCCGGTCCTCGCCCGGATCGAGCAACCTGGGCAGGCACGGCTGCCCCAATCCTGGGACGTCACCTCGGACTCGATCGCGGCCAGGATCGCCGTGCACCTGGACGCGGATCGCTTCATCCTGCTCAAGAGCGCGGCGCTGCCTCCAGGCACCCGCCGCGAGGAAGCCGCCCGCAGGGGTTGGGTCGACCCGATGTTCCCCCAGGTGTCGCGCGCCCTCCGGCGCGTCGAGTACCTCAACCTCCGCGACCCCAAGGCCAGGCTGGAGGCTCTCGGGTGAGAGGGATCCGGCCGACGTCATGGCCGCACGGGGCCTTGGCAACTTGACGATCGACCTCCTCTCCGTCAGAATCCGGGCTGTGATGCCGAAGGGAGGGACGACGATGAGCATCGACGACACGCGCAACAACCCCTGTCGCCCCTCCGGGGCTCTTGGGAAGAGCGGGGGTGCCGGGCGCTCCGCGGTCGACCAGGGGCTGACGCCCCTGGCTACTGACCTCCGCCCCTCCGGGGCTGTGGGAAG
>JAJPJC010000438.1 GCA_021324445.1 Isosphaeraceae bacterium | reverse complement strand
GGGACCGGGCTGTTGATCGTCATCAGCGTCTGCCTCGATCTGGTGCAGAAGATCGACAGCCATCTGGTCATGCGGAACTACACGGGGCTGGTCAACCGGAGATGATCCGTTGCCCCTGCCTCCGGATGGCGGGCCGGGACGCCCGCCTCACTGGGGGCCCCGGAGTTCTCGAGCGGGGCGGGCCTCCTTGCCCGCCCCCCTCCCCTCGAATTTCGGCGGCCGGGAGGGGGATGACCTGATTTTCCGGGGCGACCGCGTATAATGGATCGTGGGGTCTAATGGGGGGATCGGGCGGGGTCTCAGTTCGGCAGTCCGAGGAGCGCAGCGTCGTGTCGTCTCACCGAGGCATGGTATCCCGACCGAGCTTCCCGCCGCTGTTCTCCGGCCTGGCGCGCCGTCCCAAGGCGGCGGGCGAGTCCCGGGTCGAATCATCCCCTCCGGTCATCAAGCTCAAGAGCCCGCGCGAGATCGCCATGATGCGTGAGGCGGGACGGGTCGTGGCCAAGGCCCTCGATCGCGTGCGGCAAATGGCCGTGCCGGGGGCCACGACGGCGGACATGAACGAGGCGGTCGCCGCCATCTTCCGGGAGCACGATGCGACCCCCCTGTTCCTGGGCTACCCCAGCTCGGTCAAGGGTAAGCCGGCGTTCCCCGCGGTGATCTGCGCCAGCGTCAACGAGCATGTGGTGCACGGGATCCCCAACCGCCGCCCGCTCGAGGAAGGCGATATCGTCTCGATCGACACCGGTTGCAAGGTCAACGGCTGGTGCGGAGACTCGGCCGTGACCCTCCCCATCGGCGCCGTGCGGCCGGAGATCCAGAAACTGCTGGACGTGACGAGCGAGACCCTGGACCTCGCCATCCGCGCCATGGGCCGCTGCCGGTATTGGTCCGAGGTGGCCAGCCTGATGGAGCGGTTCGTCAAGAGCCAGGGGTTTTACGTGGTCGAGCAGTTCGTCGGGCATGGCATCGGCCAGGACATGCACGAGGATCCGCAGGTTCCCAATTTCGTGAGCCGGGCGTTGCGGAAACACGACATCAAGCTCGAGCCCGGCATCGTCCTGGCTATCGAGCCGATGGTCGCCCTGGGGACCAAGGAGGTGCGGACCCTCGGCGATGGCTGGACCGTCGAGACCAAGGACCGCCGCCCCAGCGCCCATTTCGAGCACACCGTGGCCATGACGCCCGACGGCCCCCGCGTATTGACCTACCTGGAGGATTAGATCGCTCGGATCTCGGGGGGCGCCGCACCCGAACGCCGGGGTGGCCCCGAATGCTCGCCGGCGCATCGGGGGCTCACGGCCTGCAATCGCGCCGCGGCGGCCCGTTTGGGGCGGAATCCGCGAATCCGCGCGGAGTGGGATGGTCCACTCTTGCGTCCGGGCCGCTTGCCGAGTAAATTGGCTGAATTCGGCTCCGGCCCTGGGCGAAACGACTACGGACACGCGAGGACCGCCGGTCTCCCGACGCGGAAACCGGCACGGATGGAACTTTCTCTGCGAAGCGAACTGAGAACCATGAAAGTACGATCGAGCGTCAAGCGGATCTGCGAGAACTGCAAGGTCGTCCGCCGCCAGGGTAAGGTGTACGTGATCTGCACGAATCCCCGCCACAAGCAGCGGCAAGGCTAGGCGGATCGGCCCGCTCGACCCCTTGGGTCGGCGCGCGTCGCCCCGGAGCCCGCGGCGCGGAGCGGCCGGCCTCTTCCCGGTCGAGGTTGAGATGGGCGGAAACGCGTTTCTGCACGGAGATTGGACGGAATGCCTCGTATCCTGGGTGTGGACATCCCCAACGACAAGCGAACGCTGATTTCGCTACAGTATATCTACGGGATCGGCCCGTACCTAGCCGAAGTGCTCTGCGAGCGCACGGGGATCGAGCGCGACAAGCGGGCGCGGGACCTGACCGAGGATGAGCTCGCCAAGCTGGCCTCGCTCCTGGACAATGAGTTCACGGTGGAAGGGCAGCTCCGCCGGCAGGTCCAGCAGAATATCGCGCGGCTGCGCGATATCGGCTGCTATCGCGGTCTGCGGCATCGCAAGGGCCTCCCCGTCCGCGGCCAGCGAACGCGGACCAACGCGCGGACCCGCAAGGGGCCCCGCAAGACGGTCGCCGGCAAGAAGGGCGTCAAGGAGTTGCGCTGAGCCGGATGGGACCCGCCGCGGATGGGTCGAGCCGGCCGGATCGGCGCGACCTGGCGGGCCGCGTCGGGGGGAGTGGGCCGTCGCCACCGGTCGGCACGGGGTGTGGCAGTCTCCCCGCACCGTCGTGGTTGGCTGGATCTCATCCGTGCATCCCGCCGTTGCGCGGCGGGATCGCGAGATCCGGGTGGTCGGACGGATCGCGGGCCCGGTGGCCGACACGCCCGCGCAAGAAGGCACCGGTAGCGGTCGGATCAAATGGGATCGGATTGATCAGGAGCGAAGGAACCGTGGCGAAGGCCAAGAAGCGGAAGACACGACGCAACGTCAGCCGGGCGGTGGTGCACATCAAGGCGACGTTCAACAATACGACGGTCACGATCACCGACCCCAACGGGGATGCGTTGTGCTGGGCCTCGTCCGGGACGGTGGGATTCAAGGGGAGCCGCAAGAGCACCCCGTTCGCGGCGCAGCGCGCGGCCGAGACCGCGGCGGCGGCCGCCACCAAGTATGGAGTCAAGGAGGTCGAGGTCAAGGTCAAGGGGCCTGGCTCGGGGCGCGAGAGCGCCATCACGGCGATCCAGGCCTCGGGGCTGTCGATCAAGGCCATCGAGGATGTCACCCCCCTGCCCCACAACGGCTGCCGTCCGCCCAAGAAGCGCCGGGTCTGAGGCCCACCCGTGGGGCGATCCGCGGCGTCGCCGGATGCCCGGGCCCGATCGCGGCCGGCGACTTCCGGGGCGGCCGATGTTGTGAGATCGCGCGAGGCCTCGGCCCTCCCGTTCCGACGGCGGAGGGGAGGGCGAGCCCTCCGGACCGCTGCCGCCATCCCCGGATTCACTGGCCACCGACCACGAACCACTGACAAAATCGACTCGACCGAGGGTTGTTGATCCGCCATGGGACGTCATATTGGACCGGTTTGTCGGCTCTGCCGACGCGAGGGCACGAAGCTGTTCCTGAAGGGGACGCGGTGCGATTCCCCCAAGTGCCCCGTCGATCGCCGCGACGGCGTGCCGGGGATGCATCAGTACCGCCGCGGGAAGGCGAGTGAGTATGCCATCCGCCTGCGGGAGAAGCAGAAGGTCAAGCGGTACTACGGGCTCTTCGAGCGCCAGTTCCGCAAGTATTATGAGGAGGCGTCCCGTCGGGCGGGGAATACCGGCGACGCGCTGATGTCGCTGCTGGAGCGGCGGCTGGACAACGTGGTGACCCGGCTGGGCTTCGCGCTGAGCCGGCCGCAGGCCCGCCAGTTGATCACCCACGGGCATATCCTGGTCAACGGGCGGAAGGTCGACATCCCCAGCTACCTCGTCCGCCCGGGCGACCAGATCCAGGTCAAGAATCGCGAGCACTCCCGCCGGCTGCCCCAGGAGAACCTCGCCGACGGCGGGCCCCCGGTCCCCGACTGGCTGGACCGGACCAGCACCGAACCGCCCGAGGGACGCGTGTCCCGCCTGCCGACCGCCCAGGACGTCGGCCTCCCCGTCACGCCCCAGTTGATCATCGAGTTGTTGAGCCGCTGAGATCCGACGCCCGGCCGGGACGGCCGGGTGCCTTAGAGATATTGGGATGGGGAGATAGCGATGCGCATTCGTTGGCGTGGCCTCGAACTGCCCAGCCGGGTCATCTGCAACCGCGACACGTTGACCGATACGTTCGGCGAGTTCCACGTCGAGCCCTTCGAGCGCGGCTTCGGCCACACCGTAGGGAACAGCCTCCGGCGGATCCTCCTCTCCAGCCTGGAGGG
>JAJPJC010000564.1 GCA_021324445.1 Isosphaeraceae bacterium | reverse complement strand
CGCGGGGGAGCGCCGGCCGCGGGCGGGTTGAGGCGCAAGCCACATGGCATCAAGAGTTTGGTTATAACGATTTTGCATGTTGGAGGGGGTAGTTTCACCCACCCTACGAAGTCAGACCTCGGCAATCGGTGGGTTTCACCCACCCTACGAAGACTTGTCCAGTCATTGATGAACCGCCAAGACTCTGAATCATGAAACCCCCAGCTCTCCTCTTCGTCGTTGTGTGGATTGCCGCCGGCGCGACTGCCCTGGCTCAAGCGCCGAAGCCGGCCGAGCGCGTCAGCTTCCGGCGCCAGGTGGCGCCGATCCTGGTGAAGAACTGCCTGGCGTGTCACGACGACCGGAAGGCGTCTGGCGGCTTGAGCATGGCGACGTTCGCGGCGTTGCGGCGCGGGGGCAAGCTGGCGGCCGACGCGATCGTCGAGCCGGGCGACCCGGAGAGTAGCTACCTGATCGAGTTGGTCCGGCCCGGTGTGCCGATCCGGATGCCGTACAAGCAACCGCCGTTGAAACGGGACGAGATCGCGACGTTGACCCAGTGGGTCAAGGAGGGGGCTGAATTCGACGGTCCCTCGGCCGAGACGACTCCGCTGGCCGCGCTGGTGGACGTGCTGGCCGATCTGCCCAGGGTGGCGCTGAAGGTCCCGGCCGCCGAGGCGGTCACCGCGATGGCGATCAGCCCGGATGGCCGGCTGCTGGCCGCCGCGGTCGGCCGCCAGGTCGTGGCGTACGACCTCCGGACGAACCAGCCGGCCGCCACGCTGGGCGGCCATCCGGGGCCGGTCACGGCCGTGCGGTTTTCGCCCGACGGTGCCTCCCTGATCGCGGCGGGCGGGCGGCCGGGACTCTTCGGCGCGGTGACGGTCTGGGACGTGGCGAAATGGCGGAAGCGCCTCGATCTGTTAGGGCATTCCGACGCGATCCTCGCGGCCGAGGTCGCCCCGGGCGGCCAGATTCTGGCCACGGCCGGGTATGACAAGCAGGTCCTGATCTGGGACCTCGCCACCGGGAAGGCCCTCCGGCCACTCAAAGACCATAGCGATGCCGTCTATGGCCTGGCCTTCGCGCCCGACGGCAAGACCCTGGCCTCGTGCGCGGCCGACCGCACGGTGAAGCTGTGGGACTGGACCACGGGCCGGCGGACGGCCACGCTCTCGGAACCGACGGGCGAGCTCTACGCGGTCGTGTTCACCCCGGATGGCTCCCGCGTGCTGGCCGCCGGGGTGGATCGATCCCTCCGGATGTGGCGCGTCGAGCGCGGGGAAGCCCGGCTGGAGCGGTCGGCCTTCGCCCATGATGCGCCGATCGTCCGCCTGGCGGTCTCGGCAGATGGCAAGCGCCTGGCCTCCAGTGCCGAGGATCGGACGGTCCGGCTCTGGGACCTGGCCACGTTGTCGCCCGCGGGGTCGATCCCGGCCCAGGCCGATTGGGTGCAGGCGATGGCCTTCACTCCGGATGGCGCTCGCCTGGCGATCGGCCGCTACGACGGCTCCCTCGCCTTCTGGGACATCGCCGGGAGCAAGCCGGGCGTGGTGCTCCGCCAGCCGCCGGCCCAGGCGCCCGCCCAGCCGCCGAAATTGGTGCGCGACGCCTCGCTCAATCCGCCCCAGCCTCGAGGCGCGGTGCGGGGCAGCCGGGTCAAGGTGACCCTCTCCGGAACCGGCGTCGGTGGGACAACCGCCGTCATCCTCCCCGAGCCGGGGATCACCGCGACGATCCTCCCAGCCTCGCGGCCCGATCCCAATCGGGCCGAGGTCGAATTGACCATCGCCCGCGACGCGCGCGTCGGCCTGCACGCCCTCGGCGTCATCACCCCGCTGGGCGTGCCGAAGTACCAGAGCTTCGCGGTTGCCGCCGATCCCGAGATCACCGAACACGAGCCGAACGATCGCTGGGAACACAGTCCCGTCCCGTTGACCCAGCTCCCCGCGACCTTGCTCGGAATGATCGACCGGCCGGGCGACGTCGACCTCTTCCGGATCCCGGTCAAGGCCGGGCAGCGGCTGGTCTTCCAGGTCATGGCCCAATCCATGGGATCCAAGCTCCGCCCGGTCCTGTCCCTGCCCGCCTCGCCGGGGGAGGAACTCGCCCAGGTCCCCATGGCCGCCAGCGGCATCGACCCCGTCTACACTTACACCACCCGCTACGACGGGGTCCTGGACCTCCAGGTCGCCGACGCCGATTACGGCGGCTCCGGCGGCCATTTCTACCGGATCGCCGCCGGGGAGATCCCGATCGTGCATTCAGTTTTCCCCCTGGGAGTCGAACGGGGTACGACCGCCAGGATCGCGGTTACCGGCTCGAACCTGTGGCCGGTCCGCGAGGTCGCGCTCCCCGTCGCAAAGGGGGTGGCCCCAGGCACCATCCTCGGGGTGCCGGTCGCGCTGCCGGATGGTCGGCGACCGTACACGGGCCGGACGGTGGTCGTGGCCGACGGGCCTCAAATCGTCGAGCAGGAGACCCACGACGCCGGGTCCCAGGTGCAAGAACTGGCCGTCCCCGGTGGGGTGTCGGGCCGGATCAACCCTGACGGGGATGTGGACTTCTATCGATTCCGGGCCCGGAAGGGGGAGACGATCGTGGTCGAGGTCTACGGCCGCCGGCTGGGCTCGCCGATCGATTCCCTGATCGAAGTCCTCGATGCGCACGGCCGGCCGATCCCGCGGGCCGTGCTCCGCCCGGTCGACCAGACCGAGGTCGCCTTCCGCGATCATCCCTCAACCACCTCGCAGATCCGCCTGACTCACTGGGACAACCTGGCGATCAATGACTATCTCTGGTTCGGCCGTGAGCTGGTGCGGATCCAGGCGCTGCCGCGCAACCCGGACGACGACTGCGTCTTCTGGGGCCAGCAGGGGCAACGCCTGGGCTGGCTGGAGACCACGCCCGAGCACCACCCGATGGGCCAGGCGATGTACAAGGTCGAGATCCACCCGCCCGGGACCGTCTTCCCGCCCAGCGGGGTACCGGTGACCACGCTGACCTACCAGAACGATGATGGCGGGCCCTCGTTCTCCAAGGACTCGCGCGTGACGTTCCGGGCGCCGGCCGACGGCACTTACCTGGTGAGAGTCGAGGACGTCCGCGGCCTGGGAGGCGGCGCCGCCGGCTATCACCTGGTCCTGCGCCGGCCGCATCCGTCGTTCCAGGTCGTGCTCGACACGGAGAATCCGAACATCCCGCGGGGAGGGACGGCGCTGGTGAATCTCACCGTGATGCGCCGGGACGGCTTCGACTCTCCGGTCGAGGTGAGGGCCGAGGGACTGCCGCCGGGGATCACGGCGACGCCGGCCGTGATCGGCGGCGATGAGCTGAGCGGCATCCTGGCGCTTTCCGCCGACAGCTCGGCCCCGGCCTTCTCGGCACCGACGTGGCGGGTCGTGGCGCGCGAGGTCGTCGCGTCTTTGGCGGCCCACGACGACCCGGCCCAAACGCAGGAGATCGACCCCGGCGGCCCGTCCGGCGGCTGGATCACGGTCACTCCGCCGCCCAACCTCGAGATCACGGCGCGGCCGAGTCGGGTCGTGATCCATCCCGGCGAGCGGGTGTCCATGACCCTGGCGGTCCATCGGACCCCGGCGTTCTCCGGCCGGGTCCCGATCGAGGTGCAGAACCTGCCCCAGGGGGTGCGCGTGCTCAATATCGGCCTCAACGGCGTGCTCATCACCGAGAAGCAGGTCGAGCGCTCGGTGTTCCTCCTGGCCGAACCCTGGGCCCAGCCGATGACACGTCCGTTCTACGCGGTCGGCAAGGCAGAGTCTGCCGGGACGGAGGAGAGCTCGCCCCCGATCGAGCTGGTGATTGCCCCCAATTCGCGGCAGGCCGCGACGGAGGGACTCCGGAATCCTCGTCGAGGGAGCGGGCCCTGATTGTGGAGGAGCCGGCTCCGTCCGGCGATCCCTGGCTGGCGGTCGGGGGACGGAGCCCCCTCCTACACGACCTCCGCGGCGCCCTTGGGGGCATTGGCCCAGTTGGCCGAGGCGCGGACCATCGCCACGACGCCGCCGGCCGGCTCGAGAGGGTCGCTCCTGGCCGGCAGGCGCAGGAGCTCGACGGGGATCTGATGCCGCATGGCCAGCCGCAGGATGTCCTGGACGGCATTGACGCGGCGACAGCGTCCCTCGCAGTACGGGCAAACCCCGACCGGCGCGCCGAAGCGGTAACCGCAGTCCATGCAGTGGGCACCCGGGATGTCCTGCCGGGTCCCGATCAGGACCTGCACCGCCCGGCCCTGCTGCAAGGCGTCGAGGACCTCGGTGGCACCGTTGGCCACCAGGTGATCCCGCTTCCAGCGCTCGTTCAGCTCGGCCAGGATCTGCCGCTCGCGCTCGGCCCGCCAGTCATTCACCAGGCGGCTGACGTCTCCGGTCAGGGCATCCGGACGCGTGGTCATCGCATGGGGCGCCTCGCCCACCACGCGGGCATCCAGGTCCTTGCGGATCAACTTGCGAAGTGCCCCGATGTCCTGCGACTGCCCGAGCAGGATCAACCCCGCATAGCGGCCGTCCTTCCATTGCTCGGCCAGGGCGTCGGCCACCTCGCGGAGGAACGGCGCATCCTTGGCGTCGTGCAACCGCTCGTGGGGTGTCGCGGCGAACCGCTTCTTGTAGGTGAACTGAGGTTTATCGCGCTGGAACTCCTGATCGGCATCCGCCCGCTGGAGATCGCGCAGGAGTTCCGGGCGACTGGGGTGCGCCTCGAAGAGGTGGGCCTCGTTCGAGTTGAACAGGGCAATCAAATAGGACGGCTCGCCATACCAGTGTTCGAGAATGGGAAGCAGGAACGGTTCCTCATCGAGGACCAGGTGATTCTCGACGGGGAACTCCAGCGGGATGACATGGCGGAGTCCCCGGGCCACGCTGGAGAAGACAGCCAGGCCCCGCGCCGCGGGGTCGTGCCGAGCCTGCACGACCTCAAGAATCACGGCGAGGTTGGCATCGAGGTCCTTGCGCGCCTCCGCCGCGGCCAGGGCCTCGCCGGCCGCGCGCGCCTGGTTTTTCAGGTAACGGTCCACATAACGGTTGAAGCCGTCCTGGACCGTCATGTCGGCATAAGCACTGACCACGTAGTCGCGTTGATGCGGGCTATCGAGCAGGATTTCGACCTGCTGGCGCGCCATCAGCATCATGATTGGATGTGCCTCCTCGCGGGGATGCTCGCCGGCACCGGTTCCCCTTGCGGCAGGGTCGGTCCCGGTGCCGGGGCCGTCGTCGATCCACCACCGGCGGTGTTCTCGCACCGAGATGTGGTCGCAAGTCCGGTGCCACTGGCGGGCGGGCCGCGTGCCTGACTGTGCAGTCATGCGGGGTGGGTCCGCCGGTGCCCGGGACCGGCCCGATCACTTGCCCTGCCCCTCGGAGAATGCGGTGTCGAACAGCCGGCCGGCCGACTTGAAGCCCATTTTCTCCTTGACGAACCGGGCGGCCTCGGCGGCGCCATATTCGCGGTCCATACCGCAGTCTTCCCATTCGACCGACAGGGGGCCGTCATAACCGATCGCGTTCAAGGCCCGCGCGATCTCCTCGAAGTTGACTTGCCCGCGGCCTGGCGAGCGGAAATCCCAGCCGCGGCGGGGATCGCCGAAGTTGAGGTGGGAGGCGAGGATTCCGGACCGGCCGTCGAGAGTCCGGGCGGCGTCCTTGACATGCACGTGATAGATCCGGTCCGGGAAGGCCCGGATGAACTCGACCGGGTCGACCATCTGCCAGTGGAAGTGGCTGGGGTCGAAGTTGAACCCGAACTCGGGGCGGCGACCGATCGCCTCGAGGGCGCGTTGGGCCGTGTAGAGGTCGAAGGCGATCTCGGTGGGGTGGACCTCCAGGGCAAACTTGACGCCGCATTCTCGGAAGACGTCCAGGATGGGATTCCATCGGTCGGCGAACAGCTTGAAGCCGTCGGCGATCACCGAGTCGGGCACGGGCGGGAACGAGTAGAAGAGATGCCAGATCGAGGAGCCCGTGAAGCCGTTAACCACCTTCACGCCCAGCTTCTGGGCGGCCCGCGCCGTGTCCTTCATCTCCTGGATGGCCCACTCCGTCTTTTTCTTGGCATCGCCCCGGACCTGGGCCGGGACCCAGTCGTCGGTGCGGGCGTCGTTGAGGTCCAGCACCAACTGGCCGACCAGGTGATTGGAGATTGCCCAGCACTTGAGGCCGTACTTGCCGAGCAGCTCATGACGCCCCTTGCAATAGCCCGGGTCGCTCAGGGCCTTCTGGACGTGGAAATGGTCGCCCCAGCAGGGCAGCTCGATGCCGTCGTAGCCCCACTGGCTGGCCTTCTGGCTGATGACATCCAGCGTCAAGTCGGCCCACTGGCCGGTAAAGAGCGTCACGGGTCGTGCCATGATGCGTTCTCCCTGGGAAGCCTGAGGAAAAGACACAACGTGCCCGCTCAGGGGGGGGCACAGACATTGCTGTCTGCCGCGGCGGGGCAAGACGGGTCGGCTTCCGCGCGGATCCAAGGTGCGACAGCACCGCTCGGGCCGCCGGGCCGAAGCGAGCCGACCCCTAGGAGCGCAACATAGGGCTGCCGGCCGCGAAAGTCAATCATTTGACGGTCGCCGCGGGATCGAAGATCATGGAGGATGATTCACCCCACACCTGCGGCCTGGGGGATGGATAACGCACCACCCATGTCCGTGAAAGCGGTCCTCTTCGATTTCGACGGCGTGATCGCCGAGACCGAGAACCATCACGTCGCCGCCTGGCAGCGGACGCTCAGCGTCATGGGCTGGCAGGTGCCCGATGAAATCGCGGCGCGCGCGGCGGAGGTCGAGGACCGGGAATTCCTCCGGGGCCTCTTCGCCGACCGGGGCATCCCGACCGACAAGGTCGAGGAGTGGGTTCGCCGCAAGCAGGCGCTAACCGTGCAACTGCTGCGGGATTCGCCGCGCGTCTATCCGGGAGTGGTCGAACTGGTCCGAAACCTCGCGGGCAAGGTGCGCCTGGCGATCGTCTCGGACACCTGGCGCGAGAATATCCAGGCCGTGCTCGAGTCCGCCGGCTTGACCGCTGCGTTCGAGACGATCATCGCCAAGGACGACGTGACCTTGGCCAAGTCGGATCCTCAGTCGTATGTCCTGGCGCTGAAGCGGCTGCGCCGCTCGGCCCGGTCGGTCGTGGCGATCGAGGATTCGCCCTCGGGATTGGCGGCAGCCCGCGCCGCGGGCATCTCCCGCATCATCGCCGTGGGCCATCGCCGTCCCTTCGGTGACTGGGCCTACGGCGCCACCTACATCTCGGGCTTCGAGCCGGTCGAGGGGCTGCTCAAGCATCTGGGATTGTGATCTCAGCGACACAAGCGATGCCTCAACGTGTCTCCAGGACATCGTTCCAGGAGGTCGCTGTGTCCAAGAGGCAGTCGACCCTGCGCTCCAGACGCGGCAGATCCTCCAACTCCTGGATGGCGGCCTTCACCTCCTTCGGCGGGGCGCCGAATTTGGCTGCACCCCGCCGGAGTAGCACCCTGCGCACCCCCTGGATCTCACCCTGCTCGATGATGTCCTGATACGTCGTCGACTCTTCCACGGCTGGAGCCCTCCGGAACGCGTTCCTGGCTTGCTCGCGACTCAAGCGCAAGCCTGACAGAACCAAGGCTGACGTCACGATATGCTTGATTTCTTCCTGGCTCATGGTCCGCTGGATGCGGTGGCACGACAGGTCGACTACTTCGGTGACGCCGTCCTCAACAGACACTCCCGGGGGCCATGCGCCGAGGACGCTGGGGGGTAGTACGCCCGGGCCGCACCGGAGCAGCCGCCGTGCCGGCAGTGGCCAGATCCGGAAGACCTCGTACCGGAAGTCCATTTTGCCGCGCCGGGGCTGGCCTGTGTCGGTGTGCCGGCCCGTCAGGTGCGCCGCGTCAGCCGTGGGACGCAACAGGATCACCACGCTATGGACCGGGACATGCAAGATATGGTGCAGCGCCGCGTTATACAGGCAAATGCGGCCGGGCAGTTCGGGATCGCGGCCGGTCTGGAAGTTCCGGTCGACGGCCGATCGGAGCGGGTCGCCATGGCCGAGGACCACGTCGGTGGCGGTGGAGATCACCGAGACGTCCACATTCAAGGCCCGGACATCCGCCGCCGATCCCAGGCGGAAGGCGGAGCTGTAGTCTCCGGGATGGCGGCGGACGAGGTCCTTCAACGTCGCGTCGAACGGAAACGGCAGGAGCGGCTCCCGCGTGACCTCTCCACCTGCGATCCTGCTGGTGGCCTGTTCTCAGCGCCCCGCGGCCGCCGCGCGGCGGCGTCGAGATTCGGGTCGAGCGCGGCCTTCCTCCTCCTGCGTGGCCAGGTCGCCGGGCGATCCGGACTGAGCCTTCTCGGGTTTGGGCGTCCCCAACGTCCGCCGGATGAAATCGATCTGGATTCGATTGTAATGCGGGCCGAAGATCCCGTGCCGCGACGACGGGTAGATCATTAGCTCGAAGTCCTTGTTGGCATCCTGAAGCGCCTCGACCAGGCGCATGGTGTTCCGCACCGACACGTTGTCGTCGATCGCGCCGTGGAGGATCAGCAGCTTGCCGTGCAGGTTCCGGGCGGCCTTCACGACCGAGGTGGCGTCGTAGCCGTCGGGATTGTCCTGGGGCAGTCCCATGTAGCGTTCGGTGTAGATCGAGTCGTAATCGCGCCAGTCGGTCACCGGCGCGCCGGCAATCCCCGCGGCAAAGAGGTCACTGTGGGTCATGGCGAACGAGGTCATGAATCCGCCATAGCTGTGGCCGCTCATCCCGATCCGCGACCCGTCGACGTAGGGCTTCTTCTTGAGCCAGGCGATCGCGTCCTTGATGTCCTCGAGCTCCTGGACGCCCAGGTGCTTGTACGCCGTCCACGCCGAGACGGCCCCCTTACCGCTGGCGCTGCGGGGGTCCATGTGAAAGACGACGAACCCTTCGTGCGCCAGGGCGTGGTCCCACAGGTGGCCTCCGCCCCAGGAGTCCGAAATCCTGGGAAAGTGCGGGCCGCCGTAGGTCATGAACCAGACCGGATACTTCCTGGCCGGGTCGAGGTCGGGGGGCAGGATCAGCTCGGCCTCCAGTGGAAAACCGTCCCGGGCCGGGATCCGGAGCCGTTGCCGCGGTCCAAACCGATACTGCTTCAGCTCGTACGAGGGGTTGGAGTCGACGGTCCGCACCCGCCGGCCGTCCGCGCCATACAGCCGGATGCGCGTCGGCGTCTCGATGTCGGACCAGCTCGCCAGGAACAACGTCCCGTCTGGGCTCATGTTCACGGTATGGCTGCCGGACGTCGGCGTGAGACGCTCGATCGGTTTCCCGGGCTTGACCCGATAGAAGTTCACCGCCGTCGGACTGTCACGGGTTGCCGTGAAATAGATCCAGCCATCCTTGAGGTCGACGTGCTCCACGCCGCGAACTTCCCAGGGACCCGAGGTGAGCTGGGCCTGGAGCTTCCCGTCGGCGCCGTACTGGTAGATGTGCTTCCAGCCGTCGCGCTCGCTCAGCCAGAGGAAGGAGCGACCCTGGTACGCGTGGATCCGCCCGGGGCTGTCGATCCAGGCCCTGGTCGCGTCGCGGAACAGGCGCTTCACGGGGGCCTTGGTCGCGCCTTCCGCCTCGGAAGGCGTGACCTTGACCAGGTCGAGCCAGGTCTGGGTGCGGTTCTGCATGTAACAATAGGCTGCCGAGCTGTCCGGCCACCAACCCACTTCGCTGATCAGGGATGAGTCCGGAGAGTAGTCGGCGAGGTCCGCCCATTGCACCGGCCCGCCGCTGCCGGCGACCAGGCCCAGGCGGACCTTGGGGTTGGACTCGCCGGAGCGAGGATAACGGGTCTGTTCGACGATCCGACCCGTCGCGCTGGAGGCATCGTCGAGCACGGTGTGATGGGGGACGCTCGTGTCGTCGAACTCCAGGAACGCGAGGTGCTTCGAGTCGGGACTCCACCAGAAGGAGGGCCAGCGCCGGTTCCAGATCTCCTCGAAATACACCCAGTCGGCATGTCCGTGGCGCAGGTCGTCGCGGCCGCCGGTGGTCAGGCGGCGCTCCGGACCGCCGCGGACCTCGACGACGAACAGGTCGAAGTCGCGGACGAACGCGACGAGCTTCCCATCCGGGCTGAACTGGGGCCATTGCTCGCGCCCCGGTTGATTCGTGAGTCGGACCGCGGTCGATCCGTCGAAGGTGGTGTAGAAGAGGTCCTGGTCGTGCTCGAACAGGAAGCCGCGCTTGGGCGGGTCCATGTCGAAGGAGGTCCGGCGCGCGATCGACTGGGCGGCCTGCTGGTCGAGGCCGGGGAGTCGTGCCAGGCCCTGGGCCAGGGCCCTGGCGTCGAAGAACGGCTGGGTGCGGCCGCTCGCCGCGTGGACCTTCAGGAGCCGGCCGTCGCGGGCCTGGAGCCAGTGCTGGCCGTCGAGCCAGCGCGTCTGGGCGCCGAAGCCGAACCCGCCCCGGCCGCGGCCGCCTCCGCCGGCCATCTCGAAGGTGATCGGCCGCGGGGGCGAGCGATCCTCGGCCAGCGGCTGGGCGGCCGTCGTGAACAGGCTCACCGATCGCGGCAGCCGCAACACGGGGAATTCACCCCCCGGGTTCAACCCTGCGTCAAACGCGTTCCAGGTGGCCAGTCCGTCCTCCGAGCGGGGCTCGAGCAAGCCGACCACCAGCGCGCCTTGGGGCTGGGCCGTCTTCACGACCCGGGTCCCGGCCGGCACCATCCGCGTCACGGGCTGCCGGCTGACCCGCAGCTCCACCGGATGATGGCCCTCGAACCGTCGCGGCGACCGCTCGATCGCCTCGACGCGGTAGACTTCCAGGTCCAGCTCGACGTCCTCGCGGAGCTCCTGGACGTCCAGGCCGTGCCGCTGGAGGGTCGCCACCGCGTCGTCGAATGCCGGCGGGATCAGGTATGCGAAGGGGCGCGGGACCGACTCGGCGGCCTCGAACTCGCTGACCAGCTCGACCGTGTAGTCCTTGGGCGTGTCAGTCCGGACGCGCCGGCCGGCCTCCTGGCGCTCTTCGAACCCCAGGATCGTCGCGGGCTCCTTGGCCGCTCGCGCGCGCGACCGGATCGGCACCATCGTGGGTCCTCGGGAGGACTCCTCCCAGCGTCCGGCCGCCGTCCGCGCCGCGGCCAGCAGCCGGAAGATCTCGGCTTTCTGGCTGGCCGCGACCTCCAGGCAGTCGCGCACGAAGTCGCGGGTCGCCAGCACGCGCGTCTCGTAGGGCGCATGGGAATAAGCCTCGGACAGGACCGACAGCCGATTCCTCAGCCCGACGTACGTCGTGCCATACCGCGCCTCGGCCGGGAAGGTCGTCCACCGGGTGTGGTCGCGGTTGAAGTTCCCGTACGGAAACGCCTTCAACCCCGTCCGCTTCTCGAAGGCGGCACCGACCTTCGGGAAGAAGGTCCGGCGCATGAACGCGATGATCCTGGGATCGCCGGCCGGGTTCTTCGGTCCCTCATAAGTGATCATATAGCGATGATAAGACCCGTCGGTCGTGTGGGTGTCGATGAAGAGATGAGGATTCCACTCGTTGAGGAACCGGACCAATCCTCGGGTCTCCGGCGCCTCGAGCTTGACGAAGTCGCGATTCAAGTCGAGGCCCCGGGCATTGCCCCGCTGCCCCATCCCCTCCTCGGGTCCGACCTGACCGGGCCGGTTCGTCTTCGAGACTCGCTCGTTGCCGTCGGCGTTGTAGATCGGCGCCACGGCGAGGATCAGGTCCTTCAACAAGGGGGGATGCGGCGTGGCAAAGACCTCCCGCAGCAGCATGGGCAGGGCCTCCTTGCCGCAAACCTCGCCCGCATGGATGTCGCCGATCATCAGGCAGAGCAACTTGCCGGAGCGTGCCGCCTCCGCGGCGGTCTTCACCGGTGGATCGGCGACGATCAACAGCGGGATCGATCGACCCTCCGACGTCCGGCCCAGCTCGGTCAACCGCGCGTTCGGCGTCGCCCTGGCGAATTCCCGGCACCAGCTCGCGACCTCCTCGTAACGCGCCGTGGCGCGATAGCCGCTCCGCTCGGCGACCGTCTGCAACGCGCCGGCCGGCTCGGGGACCTGGGACAAGATGGGCAAGATCCACGCGACCACGCAGAAGATCGACGGCATAGCCGGAAGCCCCTGGCTGGATCGGATCAGGCGAATGGTCGGGGGACAGAGCCCCCTCCTACAGCGGCCTCTTGTAGGAGCCGGCTCCGTCCGGCGATCGCAATCCCGAGGAAAACCGCGATATCAACCTATCCGACTCCAACCGCCAAATCGAGGTCCAACAGGGGCCGATCGCGGGTTGCCACCTTGGGCGACCCGCAGTAGGTTGGGAACCGGATCGCGACATCATCAGACCAGGTGGAAGGCCACGATCTCCGGAGGTCCGTTGCGTGCGCGCTCCTCCCTTTGCCGACAGTCCCGAATTCCAGCGATTGGTCACCGGTGCAAAACCCGTGCACCTGGCGCGGATCGCCCTGGAAATCGCGCAGGACGCCTATCCCGATCTGGATCTCGATGCTTATCTCCACCGCATCGGAGAGCTCACCGAGCGCGTCCGCACTCGCTGTGCTCCGACAGCCAAGGTGCGCGACGTCCTGGGTCAGATCAACTGGGTCTTGTTCGTCGAGGAGGAGATGCGCGGAAACCGAGAGGATTACTACGACCCGCGCAACAGCTATCTCAACGAGGTGCTCGATCGCCGCCTGGGGATCCCGATCAGCCTCTCGGTGCTCTACTGGGCAGTGGCGGAGCCGTTGGGTTTGTCGATGGGAGGGGTCAACCTACCGGCTCACTTCATGCTGCGCGTGAATGACCGGGAGCAGCCATGGTTCGTCGACGCGTTTCACGCGGGGGCCCTGATGAATCCGGAGGACTGCCAGCGGCGGCTCTCGGAGATCCTCCATCAGGCGGTCACGCTCACCGACGCCATCCTGGCGCCCTGCTCGATTGAGCTGATCGTGACGCGGATGCTGAGGAATCTCAAGGCGATCTACCTCCGCGCGCAGGATATTCCCTCGGCGCTGCCGGTCCAGCATCGCCTGGTGGCCCTCAACCGCCAGGACCCTAGCGAGCTGCGCGATCTGGCCATGCTCTGTCTCCAGGCCGATCGTCCGGGCGCGGCCGTCGATCCCCTGGAGGCGTATCTCGACAGGGCGGGATCCGATTCTGAGGCTCAGCAGATCCGCGCCTTGCTCGAAGTCGTGCGTCGCCGCCTGGCTGAGCGGAACTGACTGGTGTCGATCGCGAACACCGCTGGGTGAAGGAAAGCGGTCGCGCACCACGATGCGGTTGCCAACGCAACCGTCGACCAGGACAGCCAGGG
>JAJPJC010000161.1 GCA_021324445.1 Isosphaeraceae bacterium | reverse complement strand
CCGACGCGCCAGCGCGGATCACCGGAGGTCGTGCAGCCCATCCGGAACGACCCGCGCTGGCGCTTCGGGCTGGTAGGGGGAACTTTCCGCGCTGTCGGTGGTTTCGGGTGGGTTTCCACACACCTGTCGCCTTTCCATTCAGCCCATCCGGAACGACCCGCGCTGGCGCTTCGGGCTGGTAGGGGGAACTTTCCGCGCTGTCGGTGGTTTCGGGTGGGTTTCCACACACCTGTCGCCTTACCGCCCCGGACCTGAAAGGCCAAAGCCAAACTGGCCTACCGCCGCCGACCGCGGAGACGATCGCCCTGAGCCAGAGAAAACAGAAACTGCCGGCCGGGTGGGACGAGGAACGGATCCGCGCGGTCATCGCCCACGACGAGAACCAAGCCGAAGACGAGCAGATCGCCGAGATCGAGGCCGCCTGGGAAGACCCGAATGGGACCATGGTGGCCGTCCCCACGGAGCTTGTCCCGAAGGTCCAGGCGCTGCTCGCGCGGTATGAGCGTACCTCATGAACAACCATGGCGAGCCCACTCACGCCCCCGCCGGCACGCCCAGCGCGGTCGCCGGATGGCTGATCGGGCTGGACTCGCACAGCTCGAGGGCCATGTTCTGGAACTCGACCTGGCAGCGGATGCTCGGCTCGTTGGGGCCGGGTGCCGGTACCCGGCGGTAGCTGCCGTCGGGCTGGAGCTCGCGCGCCTTGACGTTGTCGGCCAGCACGACCCCGAGGATCCCGTCGACCAGCCGCCGCTTGAGCTGGGGCGCCTCGATCGGGAACATGATCTCCACCCGGCGGCGGAAGTTCCGCGGCATCCAGTCGGCCGAGGACAGGAAGACCTCCGGCTCGTCGCCGTTCTGGAAGTAGGTGATCCGCGAGTGCTCCAGGTACTTGTCGACGATGCTGATGACTCGGATGTTGTCCGAGACCCCGGGCATCCCCGGACGCAGGCAGCAGATGCCCCGGACGATCAGGTCGATCCGCACGCCGGCCTGCGAGGCCCGGTAGAGCGTCTCGATGATCGTGGGATCGACCAGCGAGTTCATCTTGGCGATGATCCGCGCCGGCTCGCCCGCCTCGGCATGGGCCCGCTCCCGCTCGATCAGGGCCACCAGCCGGTTGGCCAGGTGCTTGGGCGCGACGATCAGCTTGTTCCAGGACGTCCCCTGGGAATAGCCGGTCAGGAGGTTGAACAGGGCGCTGGCGTCCTCGCCGAAGTCGGGGTGGCAGGTGAAGAAGCTCAGGTCCGTGTACTGGCGCGCGGTCATCGGGTTGTAGTTGCCCGTGCCCAGGTGGACGTACCGCCGGATGCCGTCGTGCTCCCGGCGCACGACCAGGGCCGCCTTGCAGTGCGTCTTGAGACCGACGATCCCATAGACCACGTGCACGCCCGCCTTCTGGAGCATCCGGGCCTTGTCGATGTTGCTCTCCTCATCGAGCCGCGCCTGGAGCTCGACCAGGGCGAGCACTTGCTTGCCCAGTTCGGCCGCACGCGCCAGAGCCGTGATGATCGGGTTCACATCCGCGGTCCGGTACAGCGTCATCTTGATCGCCAGCACCTGGGGGTCTTCCGAGGCCTGCTCGATGAACTGGACGACCGAGCCGAACGACTCATACGGGTGGTGCACCAGGATGTCCTGGTCGCGGATGGCGGTGAAGACGTTCTTGCGATTGGCCAGCACGGCGGGCATTTGCGGCTCATAGGGCGGCTCCCTCAGGTCACGGAACCCCTCGAGCTTCCACAGGGCCGCCAGTGCCGTCAGGTCGACCGGGCCGGGGACCTTGTAGACGTCGCGCTCTTCCAGCTCCAGCGCCGAGGCCGAGAGCAACTGGGCGAGGAAGTCCTCGTCGGCCCGCTCGGAGATCTCCAGGCGAACCCCGGCGCCCCACTTGCGCTGGCGGAGCGTCTCCTCGATGGTCGAGAGCAGGCTGCTGCGGACCTCGTTCTCCTGGATCGTCAGGTCGCTGTTGCGGGTGACGCGGAAGGCCGCCCGCTCGGTGGTGCGATAGCCGCCGAAGAGGGCGTCCAGCCGGGGCCCGATGACGTCCTCCAGGAGCAAGAACCGGCGCTGGCCGTCGGCCTCCTCGGGCAGCGGCACCAGCCGGTTGAGCACGGAGGGGACCTGGAGCACCGCGTACCGCGGCCGCTCGTGCGGCTTGTCGGACTCGATCCGCAGCAGGAGGTTCAGGCTCTTGTTGTGCACGTGCGGGAACGGGTGGGCCGGATCGATGGCCAGGGGCGTCAGCACCGGGTAGACCTGCCGCTCGAAGTAGTCGTCGAGGAAGGCGTTCTGGGCCTCGGTCAATTCCTGGGGCTCGCAGAGGCGGATGCCGTGCTTGAGCAGCTTGGGCCGGATCTCGGCCTGCCAGACCTCATACATCCTGCCGACGAAGTCGTGCGCGCGGCGGGCGATCTCGATCAATTGGGCCAGCGGACCCATGCCGTCGGGGGGCTGGTCCTGCGGCTCGAGGTTCTCGTAGAGCTGCGCCTGCAGTCCGGCGACCCGGACCTCGAAGAACTCGTCGAGGTTCGAGGCGCAGATCGCCAGGAACCGCAACCGCTCCAGCAGCGGATTCGACGGGTCGCGCGCCTCTTCCAGCACCCGCTCGTTGAAGTCCAGCCAGCTCAGCTCGCGGTTGATGAACCAGCTCGGCTCAACCGCCGTCCCGGCGGGTGAGGCGGCCGCCGGGGCCGGGGCCAGCGCCACCTGCCCATTCAGTTGAGGAGTAGACATGACCCACACACTTTGCCGTAGCCCCGTGGGCCCAGCCAGAGGATCGCCGAGCAGACGAGGACGCGACGCTCTGGGCCGGACCCGGCCTGGTCCGGCCCGGTCCGGCCAGCAGCTCGATCAGCACCGGCCACGCCGCCGCGACGAACGCGGCGGCCCGAGGAGCTGCCGGAGGACTCGCGCGTTGCGCACGTCGAGTTGCTCGCCGTCCACAGTCCCCTTGGGTGTCTCGAGGATCATCGGCCGACCACGGAACCTCGGATCATTGACCAGGTGTCGAAACGGCTCCAATCCCAGGTGACCGGCCCCGATCGCCGCGTGGCGATCGACGCGGCTGCCGCACTCGCGACCACTATCGTTGAGGTGCCAGACGCGGAGTCGATCCAGGCCCACGCACCGGTCCAGCCGGTCGATCGTTTCATGGTACTCCTTGGAGCCGCCCAAGGGATAGCCCGCGGCGAAAATATGGCAAGTATCCCCGCAGATGCCCAGCCGCGCCGGGCGGCCCACTCGCCCCAAGATGTCCCGCAGGTGCTCGAAGCGGTAGCCCAGGTTCGTCCCCTGGCCCGCGGTGGTCTCCAGGTCAATGATGACCCCCGAACCCTCGGTCCGCCCATGGACTTCATCCAGCGCGGCCGCGATCCGCGCCAGCCCCGCATCCTCCCCCGCCCCCATATGGGCGCCGGGATGGACCACCAGGTCCGTGATCCCCAGCAGCGCGCACCGCTGGACCTCCACCACCATCGCCTCGATCGACTTCCGCCAGAGGGGCGGATCGGGGCTGGCGAGGTTGATCAGGTACGACGTGTGCGCCACGGGGTCGACGATGCCGGTTTGTTCGAGCGCCGCTCGGAAGGCCCCGGCGTGGACGGCGGACAACTCCACCCCCTCCCACCGGTTGTTGTTCTTGGTGAACAACTGGACGGTCTGGAAGGCGACGGCATGGGCTGCCCAGACCGCCCGGTCACAGCCCCCGGCGATCGACATGTGGGCGCCGAGCTTGCACCCGGTCGATGACCGGGGCACTCGATCTCGCGGCTGGGAACTCATCGGCGTGCCGGCCCTCGTCCTGGACGATTTCCCGGGAGATCCGTCCCTTGCGGACGGCGATGATCCAATCCTACAATGAAAGCAACGCTCGCCAATCCAGGGTAGTGCCCGGGGATTCGAACATGGGATGGCTGATCTGGGCCGGCATCCTGCCTGTCTGCGCACTGGTGACCTGGATCATCGTGCGGCGACCGCTGCGACAGATCGTCGAGGACGTGCACGTCGACCATGCCCGTGAACTGTTCCACCAGCAGCGTGAGTGGCTGGAGGCACGGTTCATCTCGGCCCTGAGTCAGGCCGATCCCGCCGAGGGCGTGCGCTGGGAGTCGGCACACTGGCATGACGAGGTCCTCTGGGCGCGCGACCGCCAGACCCGCCACCTCCTGGCGATGGTCTGCGTCCACTTCGAGCCCGGCTCGTTCGATCTCCTCCAGGTGACTCGCCACGCCACGGCGATCTTCGAGTTCCACAAAGGGCACTGGCAGGTCGAGGGCAAATGGCTCGATGAGATGCGTCCGGACGAAGCCGTCGTCCGCAACCAGCGCTACGAGGCCGTCGCCGTCTCCCCACCCCACCCCCGTCGCGTCGGATGAACTCGCTGCGCTCGGGTTTTCGGTGTTCGGCCAGAGGAGCTACCGCTCCCGTGCGCCATCGCGGTCTTCTTCGAGTGCCCGGTTGTTTCGGGTCCGGGTGAGTCAGCCCGCGACAGCGGCCGAACACCGAAAACCGGTTATTCCATCACCTTCGCGTGCGTGACGGCCCTGAGCTTGATGTATTCCTCCAGGTCAAAAGCGTCCGAGCGGCAGATTTCCAGGAGCGGCCGCTCGCGGCGCTCGACCTCGGCGCAGGCCTCGTGCAGCCGGTGGGCCACCTGGTGGGGGATGATGCAGGCTCCATGCTTGTCGGCATGGATCAGGTCTCCGGAATGGATCGCGACGCCACCGATGAGCACGGGCGTGGCGAACTCGACCAGCCGCACGTAGGCGTGGCTGACGCAGGGATTCAGTCCGAAGAGCGCGAACCCCAGGGCGTGAACCTCATCGAGGTCGCGGGGACAACCGCTGGTGATGTGCCCGACGCAGCCCAGTTTCTGGTGAATGGTTGCGGTGACCTCGCCGAACTGCGCCCCCAACCCGGGCGGGTCGTCCAGGTCCTGACCGACGGCGATTTTGGGACCCGGCTGGCTGGCGACGTAGCGGAAGTAGTCCCCCAGGAGGTCGGCCGGGCGCTCGCCCGGTTCGAGCGGGGCCGCGCGCGTCTTCGAGGTCACGGCGTAGCCAATGATGGGTCCGAGATCCGGCAGCAGGCAGCGGATCGTATGGGGCAAGTAGCCGGTGTGGCGCGGCCGGACGTCGAACAGCTCGATCGCGTTCGAGATCGTCGGCGAACTGTAGCGCTTCAGGAGTCTTAATTCCGCGGGGCTCAACCGCGATTCCGGTTCGGACATGGTCCCGGTCCCCCTGTTGTCTTGGCCGTTCAAAGCCGGAATGGATCTGACTCTTTGCCACCGCCGGCACCACCGCTGCGGTCCCCAGTGAGGGTAGAATCCCAGCACCCTGAGAGGAAACGGGATTCCAAGAGACTTCCCGCCTGCCTTGTCGGGAAGGGCCCGCCTTGGCCCCCGTTCGGGAAATCGCTATTCTGGGTGGTTGATCCGATCATTTCGCAGTCGGTCGCTCGCCGTCAAGACGGATGGCGCCGCGAGCGCACCTGCAATCGATGGGGGACCCCTGTGGATGTGCTCGCAGAACACTTGGACCGGAAGCTCCGAGAGTGGAAGCCTGAAGTCGCCGACCACGTTCCGAGCGAGATCCTCGCGATCATGAAGCTGGCCGACCAGGGTGTGCTTGAGCTGATGCGCTCTCGCGTCGTGGAGCAAGAGGTTCTGGACCTTCTGGATGAACCCGCAACCCGGTGACGTCTGGCTGGCGGACCTCGACCTTGAGGTCTGACACGGCTGGCCATTGGAATCGATCTCATGACCGACGCGAACGTCAATCCACCCCACCCTCCGGCCGCGACCACCCCGGACCCTCAGCCCCGCTCCGGTCCGGCTCGTCCGGATCCCGACGAAGCCATCGACGCCGCACTCGAGGCGGCCACCGCCCGGACGACCGGCGAGCCGCGGGCGCGCGAGGTCCCGCTCAAGCGGCAGTGGGACGACGAGCTGGAGGCGGAGCTCGAGGCCGCGTTGAGCGGTTTCGACCCGAAGAGCGTCGAGGTGGGCTCACCCCGCGCGCCGCGGACCGAGCGGGCGCCGGCTCCCCGCGACCAGCGCGGGCAAGAGGGACAGCCGGGGCCCCGCACCGGCAAGGTCATCCGCGTTCGCGGCCAGGACGTCTTCGTCGACCTGGGCGGCAAGAGCGAGGGGATTCTCCCGCTGGCTCAATTGCCGGAAGGCCAGGTCCCCGAGCCGGGCTCGTCGATCGAAGTCATCGTCGATCGGTTCGATCGGGACGAAGGAGTTCTGCTGCTCCGCCTCAAGGGGGCGGCGGTCGAGGCGAGCTGGGACAACCTCCGCAAGGGCGTCGTCGTCGAGGCCCGCGTGACCAAGGTCATCAAGGGGGGCGTGGAAGTCGATGTCGACGGCATCCGCGGTTTCCTGCCGATCAGCCAGATCGACCTGTCGCGCGTGGAGGACGCGGCGATGTACGTCAATCAGCGGTTCAAGGCCATCGTCACCGAGGCCAACCCTCGCGAGAAGAACCTGGTCATCTCCCGCCGCGAGCTGATGGAGCAGGAGCGGGCCGAGCAGCGCGAGCGCACCTGGGCCAGCCTCGAGGAGGGCCAGGTCCGCGAAGGGGTCGTCCGCTCGGTCAAGGACTTCGGTGCCTTCGTCGACTTAGGCGGCGTCGACGGCCTTCTGCCCATCGGCGAGATGAGCTGGTCGCGGCTCGCCAAGGTCGATGACCTGGTCAAGATCGGCGACAAGGTCACGGTCAAGGTCCTCAAGATCGACCCGACGGCACGCAAGCTCACGCTCGGCTTGAAGCAGCTCACGCCCAGCCCCTGGGAAGGTGCCGCCGAGAAATTCCCGCGCGGCGTGATGGTCAAGGGAAAAGTCACCAAGATCATGGACTTCGGCGCCTTCGTCGAGCTCGAGCCCGGCGTCGAGGGACTCATCCACATCTCCGAGCTGTCCCCAACCCGGGTGCGGCGCGTGGCGGATATCGTCAAGCCCGGCCAGGAGGTCGAGGTCCGCATCCTCAAGGTCGAGCCGGAGGTCAAGAAGATGGCGCTGTCCCTCCTGCCGGATCCCAGGAAGACCCCGGCCGCGGAGGAAGAAGAGGAGACCGAGGGCCAGCCCGAAGCTCCGCCGCCACCCAAGCCCGAGCGGAAGGTCCCCCTCAAGGGCGGCCTGGGGGATCGCGAGCGGAGGAATTGAACCGCCGGAGACGGGAACACCCATCATGAGCCAGATCATTCATGCGACCTTCGAGGACGGCGTTCTCAAGCCAGAAGTCCCCTGTCCCTCAGGGATGTCCCCCTGTCCCTGCCCCTGTCCCCCTGCAGGTTGACTGCGCATCCGGAAGATGATCCCGTTGAGCGCCGCCCGCCAGTCGGCGTGCCGCCGCCCGGTCGGCTTCCTGGGCCAGAACTCCAGCAGGATGGGAAGGATCGT
>JAJPJC010000261.1 GCA_021324445.1 Isosphaeraceae bacterium | reverse complement strand
GCTCGGGCCGGAGCGGGCGGGACTTGTCCGGTTGGGATTCATTACCGCGGACAAAGAGATAGGTTGGCCGATCCAGGAAGTCGTCGAAGGCCCGAGTCAGGCCCGCCTTGGTCCGGTCGGGCTGGCCGGGGACGCGGTCGATCCGCAGGTGATAGGGCTCGAAGAAGGCCCGGAAGCGGTAGTAGTCGACCTGGGAGATCGGGTCGAACTTGTGGTCGTGGCACCGCGCGCACTGGAGCGTCACGCCCAGGAAGGCGCGGGCCGTATGCTCGACGGTGCTGGCCAGCCAGACGTTGCGGTTGAAGATGTCCCAGTTCCGGGCCAGGAACCCGGTGGCGCGGACGGTCTCGGGATCGTCGGGGGCCAGCTCGTCGCCGGCCAGCATCTCCAGGACCATCCGGTCGTAGCCCTTGTCGGCGTTGAGCGACGCGACGATCCAGTCGCGCCAGTGCCAGATATGCAGGTGGCTGTAGCGGACCTCCGGACCGAGTCCATACCAGTCGCTGTACCGCCAGACGTCCATCCAGTGCCGGCCCCAGCGCTCGCCATACCGGGGATCGCTCAGGAGGCGGTCGAGGACACGTTCCTCAGCGTCGGGCGCCGGATCGGCGCGGAAGGCGTGGAGCTGTTCCCGGGTCGGAGGCAGACCGATCAGGTCGAGAAACACGCGGCGCAGCCAGAGATCCTTGTCGACCGGCGGGACCGGCTTGAGTCCGCGCGCCTGGTGGGCGGCGGCGAGGAAGGCATCGATCGGGTTGCGGGCCCAGGACGGGTCCGCCGCGCGGGGGACGGCCGATCGCACCGGCGGCTGATACGCCCAATGGTGCCGCGGGTCCTTGGGGATCGGCTCGGGTGGGGCGTGCGCGCCCTGGTCGATCCAGGCTCGCAGCGTGGCGACCTCCGCCGGGCGGAGCGCGACACCTTCGCTCTCGGGCGGCATCCGCTCCGACACCTCCGCCGCGGTCACCCGCTCGATCAGCAGGCTCTCATCGCTGTGACCCGGCTCGATGGCCGGCCCGCTGTCGCCCCCGCGGCGGATCAGCGCGGCCGCGTCCAGCCGCAGGCCCGCCTTCTGCCGGATCGCTCCGTGGCAACTGGTGCACCGCGCGGCCAGGACCGGCTTGACGTCGCGCGCATAATCGACCGCCGGAGCAGGCCCCGCCAGAACGGCCAGGAGGATCGGCGTAAGCATCGACTCGCCTCAAACAGCCCGCGGCGTGGACGACCTTGCCACCTCGGCTGATTATCCGGCGGGACGGAAGAGAACGTCAAGCAAAAATTAAACATCGGGGGTGGCCGGGTGGCCTTGGCCCGGATCCTGGGCCTGTCCCGGCTCCCGGGGCGTGCGATCGGCTTCGCGCCAGGGTATCTTCTGGAGAGCGTCGCGCACCGAGTTCGAGACCGGAAAACACAGGGGAAAAGTCGTGAAGCTTCCCAAGAACCTGGGATCGATCCTGCTGGCCGTCTGGCTGATCTTGTACGGATTGCTCAGAGCTCCGTTCCTCCATGTCAGTTTCGCTCACAGCGACGACATCCTGGCTGTGCTCGCGGTCGTCGCGGGCATCCTGCTCCTGCTGGAACGATAGGGGCACCCGAGCCGGTGATGTGGGATCCGCCTCCATTAGTCGAGCGGGACCGATCGTCCTCGCTCAGCGATCCGGCGACCGCGATCGGTTGACGAGTTCGAGCGACTTCTCGATCAGGATCTCGCCCGTCATCTCGCCCAGGGACGTACGCGAGATGTAGTCATAGCGTGGGAAGCTCTGGAAGTCGACCTTGGTCATGATGTAGCCGAAAGCGTCGTTGGTCAGGCCGAACAGGAGGTTGTGCCGGCCGCGCATCTTGCGCTTGAGGTAGAAGCCGATATTCGGCAGGGCCTCGCCGGGGATCGTCAGGATCTGGGCGTTGCCCAGGTTGACCAGGTTGATCCGCGCGTTGATCGACTGGTCGTCGTTGTGCGGGTACTTCAGAGGTGAATAGAGGACCACTGCCCACATCTGCGGCGAATCGACGGGGAAGCGCACCGTGATCGCCTCGCAGCACAGCGCCGGGTCCTTCTGTTCCGGGGCGTCCTGGACGATGCGCAGGGCTTCCTCGGCCATCAGGTGGCCGATCCGCAGGCATTCCTCCCAGGTGCGCGAGTCGTTCCAGTAGCCGCGCTGGGGATCCCGCGGCCGGTCCAGGTTGCGGTTGTCGGCCGTGACCATCCCGCCCTGAGCGCTGTTCAGGAACAGGGCCATGCCCCCGACTTGCGTTTCGATCCTGTGGCAAAGGGGGCCGACCAGGTCCGGGCTGAGGATGCCGACGTCGTTGCCCAGGACTTCGGGATGGACGGCGTAATTGACGAGAGTGGCGATGGTCTTGCCCTGGAGGCTGACCGCCTGGATGACGCTCATGCGACGGTCGTACAGGTCGGGTGCGTAGTAGTTGTAGGCGATCTTTCCCCGGGCCTCACCCGTGGCGATCTTGATCCGGGCCGGCTGGAGGCGATCGATGGCCTCGTTGACCGCCTCCGCAGCCTTCGCGCAGACGAAGTCCATGTAGGCGAGGTCGCCGGTGTGTCCGCCCTTGCCGTCCGGGAAGGCATAGCAATCCGGTGCGCTGTGGGTGTGCGTCGAGCCGATGAGGATGTTCTCCGCCGGGATGCGACCGACCTTCGCGCGCACGCGATCGCCCAGCACCGAGGGGAACCCCAGGAGGTCGAGCGACACGACGGCCACGGCGACCTCACCCTTGCGGAAGACGATCGCCCGGGCCGTGAGGTCGTCGCGCTTCTCGCGGGACGGCTTGGGGATCCCCATCCCGCCCGAGACTGGCAAGAGCTTGGCCGGCGTGATCACGCGCAGGGCCGTCCCGACCTGGATCTCGGCCCGGGCCGAGGGAACTCCCCAGATCGCCACGGCACCGGCGCACCAGAGGAAAAGTCGTCGAGTCACGGTTGGAGTCTCCCCAGGATCGGTTCCTCACGTCGTCCCTCACACAAGGCTTCCCGGCTCCGATCAGGATACCGCATCGGACCGGCATCGAGCCAGGACATGGCCAGCCGCTCTCTCGCCGTCATTCTTCCAGTGGCGAGTTCCACCACTCCGGCGCGGATCTCGTGGGCGGGCCCGGATCTCGTCTTGTCAGTCATGGGGACCTCCTTCACTCGTAGGTTTCCTATCGTGATCCATAGTTGAACAATTTTGGCATGTCAATGATCGCGGCGAGGGGTCGGCTGTCTTCCCAGCACCGGCGGCCGCATCGATCCGGGGACTTGAGAGGACGCGACGGCGCGTGCGGCACGGTATCCTGTCGGCGTGGGTCGTGCAGCACCTGTGAACGTATGGCGACCACGACCTGGGAGTCTGATATGTTTATGATGTCTAACAAATAAAGATATCTATAGAATCAACGAAATCCGAGACGACGCGTAAGGAGTTCCATGAAGACTGCCGTGTAAAGCCTCGTATAGAATCGAGACAGACAGATGTGGGTGGATCGATGAGCAGACTGCGCTTCCCGATCGCTGGCCTTATGGGTGTCGTTGGCTTGGTCGGGGTCGGGTTCGTTGCATTCCGAGTCGCTTCGGTGTGGTGGGTCACTCTCCTGTTCAGCCTCGTCGCCACCGCGCTTTTCGTCGCGGTCCTCGGGGTCATCTTCGGCCGTGGCACGGTTCGCGCATTCTGGACGGGATTCGCTCTGGGTGGGTTCGTCTATCTTCTGCTGGTCTACTTTCAGGACACACGCCAGCTCCTCCTCACGACGACGATGGGCCGATATCCTCCTGACTGCGCATCCGGAAGATGATCCCGTTGAGCGCCGCCCGCCAGTCGGCGTGCCGCCGCCCGGTCGGCTTCCTGGGCCAGAACTCCAGCAGGATGGGAAGGATCGT
>JAJPJC010000095.1 GCA_021324445.1 Isosphaeraceae bacterium | reverse complement strand
TGGGTACGCAGCGTGTGAGTTGCACGAACATGGGATTGCCTCTCGAGGAAGTTCAGGGAAGTCAATCCGGCGCGGCCTACCTTGGTCAGCCTGCGTTCCTCGCGGGGGTTCGCCGGCACGCGGACCTCCCCAGTCAAGCAACGTCCAGCATGGAACGATCGAAACCAGCGACCGCGTCCGCTCGGTCAGGAACGATGAACATCGCCTTGGTCGCCCAAGGCGGGCAAAGGTGCACCGGGAGGTCCGAGCCGACGCGGCTCGGGTCCGGGGACAGGGCAGTCAACGAACCGAAGACTTCTCAAGGTAAGGGACCGGGAAGTTGATGCGTCGCGGCCACACGCGGTCGCTCGGCTTCCCACTCCGGAGCGCTGGCCGCCCCGGGGATCATCCCTCGATCAGGAACGATCCCTCAGCCGTCGCCGGGCGACGGATGAGGTTGGATCGGGAACACGCTCGGTGCCGCACTCGCTGCTCAAGACGCGCCAGGGCATCTCCAGGGCCAGCACAGCTCTGGGGGGACCATCGTCTCAAGGTAAGTGAATCGAGAGAGCGGCAGCTTATTTGAACGGCGCCGAGACTGAAGTTAAGAAAGTTCTCGGCGATGAGCATCTCTCGGGTCTGTGCATTATTTCATCGATCAGGAGACCAAACCGAGCTATCGGGGAATCGCTTCCTCATGTTGCCATAATTTTCCCTCCTCCATGCACCACGGGCTGGGCCAATTCATCAGATTGATGCCGCCGGCACTCCCGCCGGAGGGCGGCCGACGATCAGGTTTTTCCGGGTGGTCGTCGCCAGTCGGTTCGGGCCGCTCCAGGCCACCCGAAGCCGCTCTCCGTGCGCTCATGGCCGCAAAATCCGACTGTACACCTCCTGATTCCCGTGCAGGACCGAACCGACAGACCGGCGGTTGGCCGGAGTCGCCGGATCGCACAATGTGTCGCCTCCGCAGGACGACGGACCCGATCCGCCGCTTGCCGTTTTCTTGAATTCGATGGCAAGAACGTGGTGTTGCCTTTCCGCATCACCGGAATCGCCACCTCGGCTCGAGGGGTCCGGGCAGCCGCTGCCGGGTCCTGCAACCGACCCCCACACGCCTCATCGTAACCCTGGCACAGGGTCTCTCCGTTCGGGAGCATCTCCCCAATCATCGAAAGACCCGCATTTTGACAATGGTTGATTAAAGCCGCTGATCAGTGGCCACGCGTTGCCGCATCGCGGATTACGACCCGCAGTCCGCCTGGGAGACCTGCTGGTGGCTGGGACCGCGGCGGCCCTCGCTGGAGCGAGTCTTCGTCAGGCGGATCAGTACGAGAACCGGCGACAGGCCAATATAGTCAGTGGTGCTCGTGTCGTCAACAGCAAATACGCTCATTTGCCAGGATACTTATTCCACAATCGCCATCATCAACGGAATGTTTCCCCCATGCACCAGTGGGCACGGAGCCCAAGTGGATGGGAGGGCACGGGATCCGGCGGGGCAAAGCTGGCGATCCGAGAAGACTCGAAGGTCGGTATTTCCGGCATAACGGTCCCGGGCGCTCAGGCTTCGAAGGGATCGCTTCGAGCGTCAGTGCCGCGGTGGTCGTTCTGGCCGTCGGCGTTTTCCCTATAAGTCATATACGTGAGAAGACCCCTTCAGGCGCCACGGCAGATGGAAAAAGCCCACACTCGACCAGCCGCCGGAGAGGCCCCAAGCCGCGGGGACAGCGACCGCGGCGGTTTCCGAAATGTGCCGAGCCTCCCATCCTGCGAGAGCCGTCGACAAAGAGACCAGAGTCAATTCGGCTGCCCGAGCGCGGCCTCGCCATCGAGCGACAGGGGGAGGGAGCGACCCGCCGTCGCCCCCCAGGCGCATGCGCTGCTGGGATCGCCGCCGCGCTGCGGACGCAGCCCGCTCCCTTCCAGCAAGACCAAGGAGAGAAAACGATGTCAGGAGGGAAAATGGTATCAGTCCAATGCCATGAAGTTAAGCGGCGCCAGCCGTATCCCAGTGATGGAGCAGACGTTCGCGCAACACCCGCCGCGGCTCATTCATCCACGGATAATGTTCTGCGGCGATCTTGATCAGGTGTGGATTGTCCGACTGGCGGTGTTGCATTCGAGGGGAAAAGCCGTAAGGTGGGAGGTGGGTCTGGCGAAGGTGGAGCCGGCTGGACGTCCCCGATTGGTTGTCGCCGGGCCGGATGAGGGGCACGAGCCAGAGGATGGGGCATGGCGGAAGTCACGACAGTCGGGAAGCGGATCATCGCCAACATCGAGAAGGTCGTCATCGGCAAGCGGCAGGAGATCATCCTGGCACTGGTGGCGTATCTTTCCGAGGGTCACATCCTGCTGGAGGACGTGCCGGGAGTGGCCAAGACGATGCTGGCCCGGGCGCTGGCCAGCAGCGTCGGGGCGACGTTCAAGCGGGTGCAATGCACCCCGGACCTCTTGCCGACCGACATCACCGGCGCCTCGATCTTCAACCCCAAGTCGACGCAGTTCGAGTTCCGCGCCGGTCCGATCTTCTCGCAAATCGTCCTGGCCGACGAGATCAACCGGGCCACCCCGAGAACGCAGGCGGCGCTGCTGGAGGCGATGGCCGAGCGCAAGGTCTCGGTCGATGGGACGACCTACGATCTGACGCCGCCATTCCTGGTGATCGCGACCCAGAATCCCGTGGATCACGAGGGGACCTTCCCGCTGCCCGAAGCCCAGCTCGACCGGTTCCTGGTGCGGCTGAGCCTGGGATACCCGTCGGCCGAGGAGGAAGCGGCGATGCTGGCGCGGCTCCAGCACAAGCACCCGATCGACGACCTCCAGGCGGTGGTGACCGCCGAGGAGATCCGGGATTGCCAGCAGGCGGTGCGGTCGGTCCGCGTGGATGAGAAGCTCAACCGTTACATCGTCGAGCTGATCCGCCGCAGCCGGGAACACCCCGACGTCCTGCTCGGGGGCAGCCCGCGGGCCTCGCTGGCGCTGTATCGGGCGGCGCAGGCGCTGGCGGCGATCCGCGGCCAGTCGTTCATCACCCCCGATGACGTCAAGCGGCTGGCGGCGGCGGTCCTCGGGCACCGGATCATCCTCAAGCCCGAGAGCCGGCTGCGCAAGGTCACCACCGGCTCGGTTGTGGAAAGCCTGCTCGAGACGGTCCCGGTGCCCACCAGCGGAGCGAGGGTCACGGCCTGATGCGCGGGTTCGTCGCCATCGTGAGCATCCTGGTCATCGCGGTCCTCCTGGACCTCCCGCTGATCGCCTGCGCGATGCTCGCGCTGCTGGGCCTGATGCTGATCAGCCGGTTCCTCGCCCGGTCGTGGATCACCAACCTCGAGGCGTCGCGCGAGTGCAACCGGACCGAGGTCGAGGCCGGCCAGACGGTCGCCCTGATCATCACGGTGCGCAACCGCGGCATGCTGCCGGTCGCCTGGGCGCTCGTCGAGGACATGCTGCCGCGCGGGGCGATCACCTCCCGGCCCCCGCGCATCGTGGTGCACGGGCACCGCCTGGCCGTGGTGATGCTCGCGCCGCGCGGGCGGAAGACCCTGAACTATCAGCTCCAATTTGTGACGCGGGGGTATTACCAGGTCGGGCCGATGGTGCTGGAGACCGGCGACCTGTTCGGCCTGCACCGCCGGTTCCGGATCGTGACCGAGCCGGAGTACATCCTGGTCTATCCCAAGGTCGTGCCGCTGCCGGGTTACGACATCGCGTCGCGGCGGCCGATCGGCGAGGTCCGGCTGACGCACCGGTTGTTCGAAGACCCGACGCGGATCGCCGGCGTGCGGGCCTATCAGCCCGGCGACCCGCTCAACCGCGTCCACTGGTCGGCGACGGCCCGCACCGGGGTCCTGCACAGCAAGGTCTATGATGCCTCGACCATTGCCGGCGCGTCGATCGTGCTGGATTTCCACCGCGCGAGCTATCCGGAGCGGAACGAGCCGGGCCGCTCGGAGCTGGCCGTCACCGCCACGGTGGCCCTCGCCAACGCGGTCGCCTTGATGGGTCAGCCGGTCGGGCTGATCACCAACGGCCGGGACGCCGCCGACCGGATCCGCCGTCGCGACGAGCTCGCCCGTTCGCAGGCCGGGCTGCGGGCCAACCGGGCGGCCTTACACCGGATGGCGGCCATGCGCGAGGACGACGATCGCCTCCGCCCCTTGATCGTCGCCCACGGTCGCGGTCCCGAGGCCTTCTCGCGGATCCGCGAGACCCTGGCACGCGTCGAGCTGAGCGACGGCCTGACCTTCGACCGGCTCCTGATCGAAGCCGAGCCGCGACTCCCCCGCGACGCCACGGTCATCGCCATCCTGGCAACCGTCACGCCCGAGATGGCGGTGTCCCTGGGCCGACTCAAGCGCCAAGGCTACGCCGTCAGCACCGTGCTCCTCGCCTTCGACGAGGTCGAGCGGATCGACTCCGCCGGCCCGCTCATCGCCGAGGGCCTTCCCGTTCGCGCGCTTTCCGACGAGGAGGAGCTCTATCGCTTCTGCGAGCTCCAGCTCGTCACTCCCCTGTAGGTCAGGCTTGAGCCTGACAGGGAACCAAATCACGTCAGGCTGAAAGCCTGACCTACGTGTCGGAGTCGCCCGCGATGGCACGCACCCGATCCCGTGGTACCCTGGTCGACTACCTCGTCGCGGCGATCGAGCCGGCGCTGATCATGGTCATGGTCGGCAGCCTGATGTTCTTCCTCCTCGACATGTGGTACGAGGGCCCGGTGCTAGATCGGCTCCGCTGGATCCTCTTCTGGTTCGTCTTCGCGGTCGTGCTGATCACCCGGGTCAGCATGCAGATCGGCAACGAGCAGGCCAAGGGCTATGGAGCGGCGCTCGGGGGCTCGGTGGCCCTGGTGGCCTCGGTGCTGGCGGGGTTCCAGCCGGTCTTGCTCGTGGTCCTGGGCGTCGTGTGGTGGGCAACCCACAAGCTGACCTTCGACTGCACGCTGCTCGACGCGGACCAGGACGCGGGCGTCGGCCTGTTGCAGGAGAGCGGGCTCGATCCGACGGCGATGGCCGGCGCGGGCGACCCGGATTCGACCGCCGGATCGAGCCACGATCCCGAGGCGATGGAGACCTCGCTGCTCCCTGATCGTCCCTGGTGGAAGGTCTGGGGGAGCGCCTCCACCGAGACCCGCCGGCCGCACGCGCCGGGGGTCTGGCTGATCTATTTCACCATCGCCTCGCTGCCGATGTTCGCCCTGGGCCAGTGGCTGGTGCCGGCCGTGGAGGAGGAGCGCCGTGCCTGGCTGTTCGTCTACTTCCTGGCCTACCTCGCCAGCGGCATGGGCCTGCTGCTGGCGACCAGCTTCCTCAACCTGCGGCGCTACCTCCGGCGGCGCAAGCTCAAGATGCCCGCGGCCATGACCGCGACCTGGCTGACCACGGGCTCCATCCTGATCGTCGGCCTGACGATGGCGGCGGCGGTGCTGCCGCTGCCGCTGTCGACGCTGCGAGCGGCGCCCGGCTCCGCCGGCAAGTCGAGCAACCTCCGGGCCTCGAACCTGGCGGTGCTGCGGGACAGCGCCGTGCAGGGCCAGGGAGCCGCGAGCGAGGGCTCGGCCGCCTCGAAGGCCAATGGCAAATCGGCGGCCTCGGGGAAGACCCGGGGCTCGGGAAAACCCAACGATCCCAACGCGGCCCGGCAAGTCAACGGTCAAGGCCGCCAGGGTGGGACCGGCGGCCCCGGCCGCTCGAAGTCCGGTGCCCCACGAGGCAAACCCACCGCGGCGCAGAACGGCCGGCAGGGGAAGAGCGGTGCCCGGCAGGACCAGGCCGGCGATCGGGCCAAGGGGCAGGACCAGGCCAAGGGCCAGGATCAAGCCCAGGACCAGCAGGGTCGCTCCGATCAACAGGCCGAGGGCACGGGTGAGGCCGAACGCGGCGACCAGGACGGTTCGCAGCCAGACCAGGAGAAGCCCTCGCAAGAGAACTCCGATCAGAGCGACTCCCCCAGCCGGGCCCCGAAGCTGCCGTCTCTCTCGTTCCAGAGCCTGGAATGGTTGCGGATTCCGATCATCGCCGCCGGGGTCGCGATCCTGATCTTCGGCCTGATCTGGTACGGCCCGGGGATGCTCCGGGGCCTCTGGGAATTCCTCACCTGGTTGCTGTCCGGCTGGGGGTTCGGTGGCCCGAGGCAGCCGAAGGAGGACGCGGCCGAAGCGGCCGCGCCCGTGCCGCCGCCGCGGCCGTTTTCCTCGTTCGTCGATCCGTTCGCCGCCGGGCTGGATCATCAGTTCACGCCCGATGACCTGGTCGTCTACAGCTTCGAAGCCCTCGAGGCCTGGGCCTTCGAGCACGAACTCGGACGGTCGCCTCACGAGACGCCGACCGAGTTCGTGCAGCGGATCGGTCGGGCCCGGTCCGAGCTGAAAACCGATGCTGCCCGCGTGGTCGGATACTTCGTCGCGATCGTCTACGGCCAGCGCGGCTTCCAGGCCGAGGTCCTGCCGCCGCTCCGCCAGTTCTGGCAGGCTCTCCAGGGCTGAGAGGACTCCGATGTGAGAGAACCTCCGGCGCGCTCACGACGCGCGGGTTCCCTTGACCCCGGTGGCGGCCGGTTCCTACAATCGACCGCTCGACGCACTCCGCGCGCACCCTGCACGATTCTCCCGGCTCGGAGCCGGGAGTGGATTGAAACGTTTGAAGTGATTGAACCGCATGAGCCGCCGCTATGTGAACCAGTTGACCCATGGCGACTCGGTCGACGAGGTGTTCCTGGTCGCCGACAAGCAGCTCCGGGCCAACCGGCAGGGGAACCTGTATCTCCACCTGGAGCTGCGCGATAAGACCGGGAACATCGGGGCCAGGCTCTGGAACGCCACCGAGAACCTGGCGCGCACCTTCGATCCGGGTCATTATTTGCGCGTCCGCGGCAAGACCCAGGTCTTTCAGGGATCGCTCCAGCTCATCCTGACCCATATCGATGTCGTCGACTCGGCGGACGTCGAGCCCGAGGAGTTCCTGCCGCGGAGCTCGCAGGACGTGGGCAAGATGCTGGCGCAGTTGCGCGCGGTCCTGCTGGCGATGGGCAACCCCCACCTGAGGGCCCTGGTCGAGTGCTTCCTGATCGATGACGAGTTCCTGCGCAAATTCACAATGGCGCCGGCGGGGATCAAGAATCACCATGCCTACCAGGGTGGGCTCATCGAGCACGTCGTGACGATGCTCAACGTGGCCGACCGGATCACCGGGTTCTACCCGGAGCTCGACCGGGACTTGCTCCTGACCGGCATCTTCCTTCACGACATCGGCAAGGTCGACGAGCTGTCCTACGACCGGTCGTTCGCCTACACGGATGAGGGTCAGCTCGTGGGGCACCTGGTCATGGGGGTCGAGCTGCTCGACGCCAAGGTCGAGCGGTGCGCCGAGCTGACGGGCGAACCGTTTCCTCGGGAGTTGCTCCTGCGCTTGAAGCACATGATCGTCAGCCATCACGGCGCCTACGAGTTCGGCAGCCCCAAGCTGCCGATGACCCTGGAGGCAATCGCGCTGCACCTGCTCGACAACCTGGATGCCAAGATCCACACCTTCGGCCGCGAGATCCGCGACGACCCCAGCCGCGACTCGAGCTGGACGCCGTTCCAGCAGAGCCTGGGCCGCCGCCTGTTCAAAGGGAACGCACAGCCGGACAGCGGCGACGACGGCACGGGGCTGTGAGGGGGCGCCTGTCAGAGGAAGGGATGAGGGATGAGGGATGAGCGGCGACGACGGCACGGTGCTGTAAGGGGTGCCTGTCAGGGCCCGAGCCATGTCGAAGTACCGAATCTCGCTGGCGACCCTTCTGGCGATCGTGGCCGTGGTCGCGCTGGGGATGGCCGGGATGGTCTCGTCCTCGCGGTTCTGGACCGCCGCCGCGGCGACCGTGACCCTCGCCATGCTCCTGGCGGCGGTCCTGGCCGCCGGGTTGCTGTCGGGGATCGATCGGGCGTTCTGGACGGGATTCGCCCTGTTCGGCTGGGTCTACCTGCTGCTGGTCAATTGGGACTGGGTCGGCGGTCAGTTCGGCCACGACCTGACGGCCGGACTGAGTGCCGTTGCCGAGACCATCTTCCCCGAGGTGACCATCACGGGGCCGCCCCAAGTTTCGAGCTCCGTGCCCTCCGCACCGCCGGTTGGGACGCCGGCGCTGGCGCCGGCGCCGTCCCCCGCGACCATCGCCAGCTTCAACTTCTTCGAGATGGCTCAGCAGCGGCAGATCAAGATCGGCAACTTCGTCCAGATCGGCCGCATGCTCCTCGCTCTGCTGTTCGCCCTCGTGGGCGGATTCCTCGCTCGGACGATGGCCGAGCGGCGCGACGCGCAGGCGAGATCGGCGGGGCCGACTGCGACCGGCTCTAGCTCGTCAGGTAAGTAAGGTCAGATCGGTCGGGAAGTCTTTCACCGCGGAGAGCGCCGAGATCGCAGAGAAAAAGACAAAGGATTCCTCTCGGTTTCCTTCTCTGCGGTCTCGGCGGTCTCTGCGGTGAGTCTCTCGAGCTCGTCAGGTAAGTCATGCCAGTCGAAGCGGCACAAGAACCCGGTTCCCACCGATATGACTTTTCGGACTGTCAATAAGTAGCCACTCGTGCGATCTTGCTCGCCGAGCGGGATTGTCGGCTGCCCAGCCGATCCCGGCCGGCACCGCCGGCCCTACGGTCCCTCTTGAGAACCGCGGGCGAGGAAACCGCTCCAGAACTTCCAGATGGTGAGGGCCGCCAGGCGGGCGGTCTGATCATCACGATCCAGAGGCGGGCAGAGCTCAACAATGTCGATGCTCCGCACCGCGGGAGAGGAGCCGGCACGGAAGGCGGCATGCAGCCAGAGCGCGGGCGTCAACCCGATGGCTCCGGGGGCACTGACTCCGGGCGCGGCCGCCTGGTCGACCGCGTCGAGGTCGAAACTCACCATCGCGTCGGCCTCCAGCTCGGCGTAGATCTCGTCGATCCTCGCCTGGGTCAGGCCAGGTCCGAATTCATAACGAGCGCCGCGCGCGTCGAGGTAATCGAGATGAGCCTTGGCCACAACGTGCGGGTTCAGACCGACCACGTGGTATCCCCGGCAGCGACCGGAGGGGTGCTCGAGGATCTGCCGGAATGGTGAGCCGGAGTGGCCCTCGGCATCGAGCAGTGGTCGAACGTCGGGATGGGCGTCCCAATTGAGAATCGACACGGATCGACCGGCGGTGGCATGGCCCAGGAAGTGCCCCAACGCCGTCTCGTGCCCGCCGCCGAGGATGATCGCGGTGGATCCCCTCTCCAGATACGGAGCGAGGACGCGACCGAGCGCCTCCTGGTCCTCGGTGAGCTCACCGCTGGGCACGAGGTCGCCCAGGTCCCAGGTCCGCCTCAGGAGGTTGACGAAACCTTCCCATCGGGCCGGATCGGGCGTGAGGCGGGCCAGCGCGCGACGCAGGGCTGAGGGTCCCTGAGCGGCGCCCGGTCTGCCGCCGTTGCGGCGCACCCCCTCGTCGACCGGAAAGCCAACCAGGACGCAAAGCGCTTCCTCCGGCCCACTCAGCCCACTGCCGAGGAGGCGGCCGACACGAGGATCCTGAGGATCCGTCACGGGCACCGTCCAATCGGCCGGGCTCAATCGGTTCAACGGATTCGCCTCCCGCCGACGAACACGGCTCTCACGGCGTTCGGTCGGAAGTGAGAGATCCAGTGTTCCACGCTCTCCGCGTCGAGGAGGACAAAGTCGGCGCGCTTGCCGGATTCGAGCGAACCGACCTCCTCAGCCAGACCCAGGGCTCTCGCGGCCTGGATGGTGGCGCCCTGGAGCGCCTCCGCGGGGGTCATGCGACTGGCGGTGCATGCCAGCATCAGGGCCAAGGGCAGATGGTAGCTCGGGGCGGTACCCGGGTTGAAATCGGTGGCGACCGCGACCGGGACGCCGGCCTGGAAGCATCGGCGCGCCTCGAGGGGTCGGGTCTGGAGATAGGTCGAAGCCAGCGGGAGGATGACCGCGACAACGCCCCCCCCGGCCATGGCGGCCAGGCCCGCGTCGCGGACACATTCCAGGTGGTCCGCGGAGACGGCACCGACCTCCGCCGCCAGCGCCGCGCCGTCGGAATCAGTGAGCTGGTCGGCGTGCAGCTTCGGCCGCAGACCGTGCCTGCCGGCCGCGGCGAAGATTTGCCGGGCCTCGTCGGGGGTGAAGGCGCCGTCCTCCACAAACACGTCGCAGAACGTCGCGAGCTGCTCGGATGCCAGGCGGGGAACCATCTCCTCGGAAACCAGCCGCACATACTCGGCCCGACGGGATTGGAACTCCGGCGGCACGACATGGGCACCGAGGAAGGTCGAGACCACGGTTTGCGGCCCTTCCTCGCGGAGGCGTCGGTAGACCCGCAGCAGTTTCAACTCGTCCTCGGTCGTCAGGCCGTAGCCGCTCTTGCATTCGACGGTCGTGATGCCGAGATCGGTCATGGACTCGAGGAATCCGCGGGCGCGGGCGTGCAGCTCGGTCTCGGAGGCGGCGCGGGTTCGTCGCACCGTGCTCATGATGCCGCCGCCGCTGGCGGCAATCTCCTGATACGTCGCGCCGCGGCAACGGCGATCGAATTCATCGGCCCGCCAGCCGGCGAAGGCGAGGTGGGTGTGGCAGTCGATCAAACCCGGTACGACCAGCGCCCCCTGAGCATCCTCGGCCGGCCAGCCGCGGACCTGGGCCGGCATGGACTCTGTGGGTCCGGCCCAGACGATCCGACCCTGGTTCCACGCCAGTGCCGCGCCGGTCACCAGGCCGATGTCGCCCGGTCTGCCTGCGGCCGGGCAAATGGCAAGCTGACTGATGTTTGTCAGGAGGCCGTTCATCGCCTGGCCGCCTACTTTCCGCCAACCATGGGCAGGTCGACGCCGCGCTCCCGGGCAGTCCGCATGGCTTCCTCGTAGCCCGCATCGGCGTGGCGCATGATGCCGAGGGCCGGATCGGCAGTCAGCACGCGTTGCAGACGACGGCCACCGGCGTCGGTACCGTCGGCCACGATGACCATGCCCGCATGGACCGAGTAGCCGATCCCGACTCCTCCACCATGGTGGATCGAGACCCAGCTTGCCCCGCAAGCGACATTACTGAGAGCGTTGAGGAACGGCCAATCGGCGATGGCGTCGGAACCATCTCGCATGCCTTCGGTCTCGCGATGGGGAGAGGCCACCGAGCCACAGTCGAGATGGTCGCGGCCGATCACCAGCGGGGCGGCCACGCGTCCGGTGCGCACCAGCCAGTTGAACCGTGCGCCCACCTCGGCCCGTTCGCCGTATTCCAGCCAGCAGATTCGCGCCGGTAGGCCCTGGAACTTCACCCGCTCCCGGGCCAGGCGAATCCACCTTGCCAGGGGCTCTCTGTGTGGGATAGCCTCGAGCACGGCCTGGTCGGTCGCGGCAATATCCTGGGGCTCGCCGGAAAGGGCCACCCAGCGGAACGGTCCGGCGCCACGGCAAAACAAGGGCCGGATGAATGCGGGCACGAACCCCGTGATGGCAAAGGCTTCCTTCATGCCCCGATGGTCGGCGACCTGGCCGCGCAGGTTGTTCCCATAATCGAAGACCACCGCACCACGCCGTTGATAATCCAGGAGAGCCCCCACGTGGATCTGCATCGCATCGAGCACGGCGTCCTGGTAGCCGGAGGGATCACTCGCCCGAAACGCGGCGGCAGACTCGACGGTGTAGCCCATCGGGATGTAGCCGACGCGGAGGTCGTGAGCGGCCGTCTGATCCGTGAGGACATCGACGGCAACCCCGCGGCGCAGCAGCTCCGGGACGACAAACGCGATATTGGCCGCCAGTCCCACCGAGAGCGGCCGCTGCTCCCGGCGTGCCGTCTCGAGCTGGCTCAAGGCCGAGTCGAGGTCGTCCGTCATCCGATCGCAATAGCCTTGATCCACCCGGCGACGGATGCGCCCGGGATCCACATCCACGCCCAGGTATGCGGCTCCGTTCATCGTCGCCGCGAGCGGTTGCGCCCCACCCATGCCTCCTAACCCGCCGCTCACGACCAGGCGACCGGCGAGCGTACCCCCGAAATGCTGGCGCGCGCACTCTGCGAACGTCTCATACGTACCCTGGAGGATCCCCTGGGTGCCGATATAGATCCACGATCCGGCCGTCATCTGGCCGTACATGGTCAGGCCCAGCGCTTCCAGGCGACGGAACTCGTCCCAGGTCGCCCAGCGCGGCACGAGGTTGGCATTGGCCAGGAGGACCCGGGGCGCCTCCTCGTGGGTGGTGATCACGCCGACCGGCTTGCCGCTCTGGACCAGCAGGGTCTCCTGGTTGCCCAACCTTTGCAGCGTCGTGACGATGCGCCGCAGACTCGGCCAGTCGCGGGCGGCCTTGCCGGAGCCGCCGTAGACGACCAGATCCTCGGGCCGCTCCGCGACCTCGGGGTCGAGATTGTTCAGGAGCATGCGCAAGGCCGCCTCCTGGTGCCAGCCGGCGCACGAAAGCGCTTTGCCTCGTGGGGCACGCAGCGGAGGACGGTCCAGAGGAGTCGCAACCGACATGGCCGCACCCAGCCCGGCTTGGAAGAAGCCGCAAGTGGTGCAATCGTGGGTCCTCGCCAGTCCACCCACGTCGACCTTAACCTGGGACGTCCTATAATTCCAGAGAGCGCGCTCGCGAATCGGCGCTCGGGAATGGCGGAAGAGGATCCCGCCGATGCGTTTGGACCGAGTCCAGATCGATGGAGATGCCCTCACTCCGGAGGCTGTCGGCGCCGTCGCGCGGGGCGCTGCCGAGGTCGAGGTCTCACCCAGCTCGATGCGACGGGTTCAACGCTGCCGCAAGGTGGTGGAGCGGCTCCTGGACGAGGGCTCCAGGCCGGTCGTCTACGGCTTGAATACCGGATTCGGATCGCTCCGGAACGTGCTGATCAGCAAGTCGAAGCTCAAGGAGCTGCAGCGGAACCTGATCCGAAGCCATAGCTGCGGCGTGGGCGCTCCGATCCCGGTGGACGCGGTCCGCGCGATGATGGTTCTGCGTGCCAACACCCTGGTCAAGGGTCATTCCGGGGTCCGTCCCGTCGTCGTTGAGACCCTGGTGCAGATGCTCAACCAGCGGGTGCATCCGGTGATCCCTTCCCAGGGATCCGTCGGGGCCAGCGGTGATCTGGCGCCCTTGTCTCATCTGGCCCTGGTGATGATCGGCGAAGGGATGGCATCGTTGCCCTCCGGGGAGGTGGTCGCCGGCCAGGTCGCCCTGCAAGCGGCGGGCCTGGACCCGATCGAGCTGGAAGCCAAGGAAGGCCTGGCTCTGAACAATGGAACCCAGTTCATGACGGCCCTGGGAGTCCTGGCACTCCTGGACGCCGAATACCTGGTGCGGGCTGCCGTCGCCGCCTGTGCGTTGAGCCTGGAAGCGATCAAGGGAGTACCCGATGCCTTCGATGACCGGATTCATCAGGCCAGGCCCCACGAGGGGCAGAGGACCATCGCTCGCTGGATTGACAGCCGGATCCAGGACAGTGGAATCCTCACACTCCCAGTCAACACCGCTCGAGTCCGCAACGCCGGGCTGCATCTGAGACTCGCCGCTTGGGACCTGGAGCAGGGAGCAGCGACGTCTGGCAGCGAGGAGCTCCGGCAGCAATGCCAGGCTGCCTCAATCCGCTTGAAGCGGATCCGCTCGTCACTGGCTGAGAAGTTCCGCGAGGTTTGGCGCGCACCGCCTCCAGCCCGGACATCGCCGCCCGATTCGGGTCCCGGCGGGGAGGGAACGCACGAGGCCAGAAAGCTGTTCGATTCGACCGCCCGGGAGATCGAGGTCATCGCTGGGCAGTTCGCATCCGGGGAACGGCGCACCCTCTTCGCGGGTGCACGGAGGAGCCTGCGCCTGGCCCTGGATGAACTCGAACGGGCGGTCCCCGACTTTGTTCCAGTCCAGGATGACTATTCGTTTCGATGCGCTCCTCAAGTTCTGGGGCCCGCTCTGGACACCCTCCGTACGGTCCGTGGCATCCTGACGACCGAGATCAATGCCGCCACGGACAATCCCCTGATCTTTCCTCCAGAGCCGCAAGACCCCAAGATCGATCCGGAGGCTTACGGCAGGTCGCTCAACCTCCTCGACTGCCGCAAAGCCGTGGTCTCAGGCGGGAATTTTCACGGCGAACCCATCGCGATCGCGCTCGATCAAGCGTGCATCGCCCTGGCCGCTGTCGGGACCATCGCCGAGCGGCGAATCTTCCATCTGGTGTCGCGCCATTTGAGCAACGGCCTGCCCCCGTTCTTGATGCGCGATCTGGGATTGCACTCGGGCCTCATGGTGGCGCAATACACCGCCGCGGCACTGGTCTCCGAGAACAAGGTCTTGTGCCATCCGGCTTCGGCCGACTCGATACCCACCTGCGAGGACGCGGAGGATCATGTGAGCATGGGAGCGCATGCCGCTCGCAAGTTCAGTGAAGTCGTGAACAACCTATACCGCATCGTAGCAACCGAATTGATGAGCGCGTCTCAAGGGATACGATTTCGCCTTCCGGCTCGACCTTCACCGGCGAATCGAGACCTGGTGCGAAGCATCCGGACCGTCTGCCCCGCGGTGAGGGACGATCGTCCCTTGGGGCCAGACATCGAACGGCTTGCGACAATCCTGCGCAGCAAGTCGATCGAATTCCCGCCGGCCCGCTGATCGCCGGCGACGGCTCCTCATCGGGAGCTCGCTGATCCGATCTTCAATCAACCGTCAGATACTGAACAACAGAATAACCCTGCGAATCCAACCACTGTCGGTCCAGGCTGAAGCCCGCCCGGGCCGTGAGCCGGCCGAAATGCCCTAACCTGTACTTATGAGAATACTCGGTGCGGATCGCCTCCCCGGCCTGGAACTCAAATTCGAGGCCCTCGATCCGGACGACCTGGGCTTTCTGACTGACGAGATACATCTCGACGCGTTCCCGCGTCCGGACGTAGATTGCTCGGTGAACGAACGCACCGAGGTCGAAGTCCGCGTCGAGCTCGCGGTTGATCCTGGCGAGGAGATTGAGATTGAACGCGGCGGTGACGCCCCGACCATCGTTGTAGGCCGGGCCCACGATGGACTCATCCTTGTCGAGGTCGAAGCCGAGCAGGAGTCCGCCGCCTGCGCCCACCAGCCGCGCGATTCGGCGCAGGAGAGCCAGGGCCTCCCTGGGGCGGAAATTGCCGATCGTTGAGCCCGGAAAGTAGACGACGCGACGCGCCCTGGGGTCACCGGTCCGCGGCAGCACCAGCGGAGCCGTGAAGTCCCCGTGAATGGGCAAGACTCGGAGTCCGGGAAACCGCCGGGTCAATTCCCGCGCCGAGCGCTCCAGGGAGCCGCGGTCGATGTCGATGGGCAGATAAGCCCGCGGCTCTCGCAGCTGGTCCAGGAGCAGTCGCGTCTTGAGTCCACTCCCGCTGCCGAACTCGATGAGCTCGCAATCCGCCCCGATTCGCCCGGCCATCTCCGCGGCGTGGGCCCGGAGGATCGCCATCTCGGCCCGGGTCAGATAATACTCATCCAGCTCGCAGATCTGGTCGAAGAGTGCGGAGCCCCGCTCGTCGTAGAAGTACTTGCAGGGCAACTCCTTCTGCGGTCTCCTCAAGCCCTGGACCACGTCTCGGAGGAACGCTCTGCGGAACGCGATCCTCTCGTCCTGGTGCGCCTGCGCGGATCTTGTGAGCCTCATGGAGGAATCCCATCCAGCCGGTACGGGGATGCTCCAGTCCCGGTTGGGGCGGCCCGCGCACAGCCTGATGGCCAGGGAGTCCGGGTCAATGGACATCCGGCGCGGCCACGCTCTTGGCGTGGAACCGTGCGGCCTGGCCCAGCAGGTAGAGGATCTCGCCGAGCTTGCGCAGGGCCACCCAGACGTTCTTGGCGTCGCGGGCCTCGGCCTCCTGGCGGCGCAGGCTTCCCAGCAGGGTCCAGTCCAGCGACCAGGCCTGTTCGATCGCCTGCTCCTGGGCCGATCGGGTCAGGTCGTGCAGCCGGGCGATCAGGTCCTCGTTGATCGGACACTCCGCCGTGCGGTAGGGATGCTCCTCGACCACCGGCGGCGCCGCGGACCCGCGCCGGCCCTTGAACAGGCTGGTGAGCCGCTGCCGCCAGCCCGCGCGCGGCAGGCCGTCGCGACCGGATCGCTCGTCCGACTGCTGCTGCACTTCGGCCGAATCCGGGTCGACCCAGGTGCCGATCCGCACGATCATCACCGTGATGTTGTCCAGGCCCCCCCGCAGGTTGGCCAGGCTGATCAAGTATCGGCACGCATCGCGCGGGTGGAAATTGCCGGCGAAGGCGCCGATCTCATCATCCTCCACCGGGCCGGACAGGCCGTCGGAGCACAGGAGATAGACATCCCCCAGCTCGATCTCGAAGGGCCCTTCCACGTCGACCTCGATCTCGACTTCCGGACCAAGGCTGCGGGTGATGACGTTCTTGGGGACCGACAGCTTGGCTTGTTCCGAGGTGAGATGGTTGCGGCGAACCAGCTCCCAGACCAGGCTGTGATCGAACGAGAGTTGATCGATCCGCTGGCGGCGGATGCGGTAGACCCGGGAATCCCCCACGTGGGCGATCAACGCTCCCTCGGGGAGTAACAACAAGGCCGAGGAGGTCGTCCCCATCCCCTGGAAGTCCCGATTGGCCGACGCGCGGCTGTGAATCCGCGAGCTGACGTCGCGGAACGTCTTGACGATCGCCTCGGCCGGCGTCCCGGTCCGCGCCTTCATGTAATTGTGGGGGATCAGGTCGCAGGCCATCTTGCTGGCCAGCTCCCCGACGGCGTGAGCCCCCATCCCGTCGGCGACCAGAAAGACATGCCCGCGCTGCCGCCACGCCTCGGCATGCGGAGCCCGTACGGCCGTATAGCTATCTTGATTATTCGAACGACGCATCCCCGTATCCGTCGCGGCGGCGTCGATGATGATGTCGTCCCAGTTCACAACACGGCCCTGTTCTCGTTCCTCAGCGGCGAATGGATCGCCTCCTGGATGTTCTCTCCGGCTCGTTCGCCGAGCCCGCCCAACCGTCCGACGACCGACCGGCCCTGACCGAACCCGGCACCTCGGGCGCCGCACCCGCGGCGCCCCGATCCCATCGATCCCATCCCCACAGGCGCGGGTCCCTCGACGGCACCGCCGGCCTTTAGGATTGTATCGTCAGTCCCTCGCTAAAGAAGAGCCTGGTGTCTTCAGTCCTGGGTCCTGCGTCCTGCGTCCTGGGCTCGCTGAGGCCGGCTGGGAAGCTCGACACGGCGGTCACGAGGCACTCCGAAGCGGATCCGAATTTGCGAGCCAGCGGAAGCTCCCGGCAAGGAGCGAGGACTGAGGACCAATTGGGAAAACTGGTCTCGCGATCGCCCAGGGTACCCTCATAATACTTAAACGTCCTCCATCCTGTGACCAGGACCAACCCGGCAACTCCCATTCCGGCTGATTCTCGCTCATGATTGACTCCAGCGCCTTGAACTCGGTCCGTTTCGCCAAGGTCACCTTGAAGAACGGCCTCGATGTGATTGTCCGCCACCAGGACCAGCTCCCGCTCGTGGCGATAAATCTTTGGTATCACGTGGGTTCCAAGAATGAGCAGCGCAATCAGCGCGGCTTCACCCACCTCTTCGAGCACCTGATGTTCGAGGGTTCCGAGCATTATCCCGGTGACTTCTTCCAACACTTGCAGCGCTGGGGAGCCAACATCAACGGCTCGACGTCCTCCGACCGGACCAACTACTTCGTCGACCTGCCGGCGGCGCACGCCGAGCTGGCCTTGGCGATGGAGTCGGATCGGATGGCGCACCTGCTGGGCGCCCTCAACGACGAGAAACTGCGCATCCAGAAGGACGTCGTCAAAAACGAGTACCGTCAGAATTACGCCAACCGGCCCTACGGTCTGGTGGGACCGATCCTGGCGGAGGCGCTCTATCCCCCCCAGCACCCCTACAGTTGGTTGACGATTGGTGTCATGGAAGACATCGATCGGGCAACCATGGAGGATGTCTCCGCCTTCTTTCGACGGTTCTATGTGCCGAATAATGCGAGCCTGGCGATCGTCGGCGCCTGGGACGAGGATCGGGCCATCGCGCTGGCGGAGCGTTATTTCGGGGAGATTCCCGGGGGAGCCCCGGCGTTGCCGCCGTGGGCGCCGGAGCCGTCGCTGGGCGCGGGGCGTGAGATCGTGCTGCACGATCGGGTGGAGCTGGATCGGCTGTATCTCCTCTGGCCGAGTGTTCCCCATTTCCACGACGACGACGCGCCGATGATCCTGCTGGGGGACGTCCTGGGTCGCGGGAAGGCCAGCCGGTTGTATCGCAAGCTGGTGCTCGACGAGCAGATCGCTCAGGACGTCAGCGCGTACCAATGGGGCCGAGAGCTGGCCGGGTCGTTCGGGATCGTCGTGACCTTGCGGCCGACCTGGTCGATCGCGCAGGCGCGGGAGCTGATCGAGTCGGAACTGGAGGCCCTGGCCGCTGCCGAGGTGGGCGAGGAGGAATTCGCTCGGGTCCAGAACCTCCGGGCCGCCAGCTTCTTCTTCGGGATGGAGCAGATGGGGGGCTTCGGCGGGATCGCCGACCGCCTGAACGCCTATAACGTGTTCCGGGGCGATCCGGGACTGATCACGGCCGATGTCGAACGGTTCCGAACGGCGACCCGGGGTCAGCTCCGGGAGGTTGCGCTGCGCTACCTGGCGGGGACGCCGCGGGTGACGCTCTCGGTCCTGGGCCGGAAGTCGACTCCGCGTGGGGCGGTGCTGGACCGCCGAGTTGCTCCGCCGCGTGGTGAGGCGGCCGGCTTTGGCGCGCCGGTGCCGCTCATCCTGACCCTGCGGTGCGGCGTGCCACTGTGGGTCTTCCCGCGGGGCGAGCTGCCGACGGTCGCGGGATCGATTGTCATCACAGGCGGTGCCAGTGCCCAGCCGCTGAGCCGGCCCGGCCTGGCGCCACTGACGGCCGACATGCTCGACGAGGGGACTGCGTCGCGGTCGGCCGCCGAGATTGCCATGGTCATCGAGGCGATGGGAGCCTCCCTCTCAGCAAGCTGCGGCTGGGACGGGACTTACGTAGGTTTCCGCTGCCTCAAGCCCGACCTGGCGGCGACCCTGGACCTCGCCGCCGACATCGCCTGCAATCCGACGTTCCCCGCAACCGAATGGCGACGGGTCCACGGCCAGACCCTCGCGGCCCTCCAGGCCGAGCGGGATAGCGCCGAGGCGCGCGCGTATCGGGCGCTGCTGGCGGCCCTGTACGATCCCCAACATCCCTACCGATTCCCCCTGGCGGGGACCGAGGAGAACGTCCGCGCGACCACCACCGATGACCTGAAGGCGTACCATGCGCGCTGGCTGGTGCCCGGCCTGTCCGCGGTCGTCGTCGCGGGCGATGTCGCCCCGGAGCCCCTGGCTGAGGAACTGGACCGGCGCCTGGCGGCCTGGCACGGTCCGGCGCTCGCCCTGCCGCCGATTGCGGAGGTTCCGTTGGCGACCCGCCCGCGCCTCCTGGTGCTCGACCGCCCTGGCGCACCCCAGGCGGTCGTGCGGGCGGGCCATCGCGGCATTGCCCGGCTGGACCCGGCTTACGAGCCCATCCTCTTGTTCAACCAGGTCTTCGGCGGCCAGTTCACGTCCCGCCTCAACGAGAAGCTGCGCGAGCAGCGCGGGTTCACCTACGGGGTCCGCAGCCACTTCGAGTGCCGCCGGGGCGCCGGGCCGTTCTCGATCGGCACGTCGGTCCAGAGCGACCGCCTGGCCGAGGCCCTCGACGACATCCGCCTGGAGCTCGAGGCGATCGTGACCAGCCGGCCCCCGACCCAGGAGGAGCTGGACGACGCGCGCCGCGCTCTGATCGAAGGCCAGCCCCGGCACTTCGAGACGCCCTCGGCACTGGTCAACCGATACGCCAGCCTGCTGGTCCACGGCCTGCCCGCCGATCACGAAGCGGGATTCACCGCGCGGCTCCATCGGATCGATCGCGACGCCCTGATCGACGCGGCCCGCGCCCACATCCATCCCGGCGCGATGGTCTTCGTCGTCGTGGCTGACGCCGCGCAAGTCGTCGAAAGCCTGAAACGGCTGGACTGGGCGGACCTGGAGTTGATCGAGGACTGACGGCGTGACCTTCGATTCGGAGTTCGGGTCGCAACGGATCGCGGCTCCTCAATTTGTGACAAACCGACCTTGCGTGTTGAGTGAGCGGGACGAGATCCAAGCCATCTTGACGGCAGCCGACTCCCAAGCCAAGGAGTTCGTTCGCCGCGAAATGGAATTGCCCTGATGGCTCGATACCTCTTTGATACCAACCACCTCAGCGCCGCCATCGACGACGAAGCCGACGTCCGCGATCACATCTTCCAGTTGCGTCGGCCTGGCCATCGATTGGGGACCTGTGTCCCAGTCCTCTGCGAGCGGGAGACAGGGCTTCAGCGAACCCATCGTCGGGAGCACAATCGTCGTCTTCTCATCACGCTCCTGCGGCAAATCCGCATCTGGCTTCTCGAGCCACCGCTGGCTCTGGTCTATGCCGAGATTTTCCACGATCTCCGTGCTCGCGGCCGTGTCCTGTCCCAGGTCGATATGATGCTCGCCGCTCTGAGTCGCTCGATGGACGCCGTCCTGCTCACAGATGATCGAGACTTCGAGGCGCTGCCCGATCTCCAGATCGAGAACTGGTTGAAGTGACTTGATCCCACAAAAAAGCCGCCCCGGGGCGAGGGTTCGCTCCGGGGCGGCTCTTGGGAGAATGATTCCGGCGATGACCGACTTTCGCGCCAGAGGCACTATCATGGGCCTGGCGGGCT
>JAJPJC010000490.1 GCA_021324445.1 Isosphaeraceae bacterium | reverse complement strand
GGCCCGGGTGCAGACCGTGATCCAGCTCATGACCGGCCTGCAATCGATCAACGAGAAAAAGACATCGAAGGCGATGATGCACCTCGCGGATGGGATGGGCGAGTCGGCGCAGGACATGTTGCCGGGCAGCGCGTTCCTGGCGGGCCTGAATCGCCGCCCGAGGCGCCGGGGCCTGTCCTATCATATCGTGGCGGGGGACAGCGGCTTCCTCACCCGCGATGGCCGCGCGCAGATCGAAGACCGGATTGACCTGGTGAATCGCAACGCCGGCATCCTCGGCCGGCTCACCCGGGCGGCCACCGCCGACTTGCCCGAGTTGCTCGATGAGCTGACCGACGGCACCGGCGACGGCTGCGTCGCCGTCGCGCGGACGCGGCTCGACGGCGTGACCGATCACGTCATCCTCCACGCCAATCATGCCGAGCTCATCCGCGCCCCCCTGCTCTTCCCCGACCCGGGGCCGGTCGCCTGCATGCCCGAGGTGCTCCGGTGGCTCAGGGCCGATCGGCCGCGGGCGGCGAATTAGGGACGATCCCTCCGGCCCCGGCGCCGAGGCCAAGGGTCTTGGGATTTGGCGAAGGTTCGATTAATCTGATGCCACGCCAGGGATGATCCCGCGCCTCCGTTGCCGAAGAGGAAGTTCCCATGTCGCAGACCGTCGCGAACGCGCAAGATGACGTCCCTTCCCCTGGCGTCAAGCAGGACCGCCACCCCGCCGGGCTCTATATCCTCTTCGGGAGCGAGATGTGGGAGCGGTACGGCTTCTACACGGCGGCCGCGGTGATGACGCTCTACCTCCAGCGCGGCGGGTTCGGCTGGTCCAAGACCCAGGCGACCGAGCTCTGGTCGAACTACCTGATGTTCGTCTACGCCACACCGCTGATCGGCGGCTGGCTGGCCGACAAGTTCCTGGGATACCGCCGCGCGGTGCTCATCGGGGGCCTCCTCTTCATCGGCGGATACGCCCTGCTCGCGCAGGGGTCGCCGGCGACCTACTACATTGCCCTCGGCCTGATCTTCGCGGGCAACGGCTTCTTCAAGCCGAACATCTCGACGATGGTCGGCAACCTCTACCCGGCCAGTAGCCCGCTGAAGGACGCGGCGTACAATATCTTCTACATGGGGATCAACATCGGCGCGTGGCTCGCGCCGATCCTCGCCGAGGTGGCGCTACAGGCCCTGGCGGGCCCCGAAGTGCTGGAGATGGCCAAGAAGGGTACGCCCCTGTCGTCCGAGCAGGCCGCGAGCCTGCGCTCCGGCTTCCTCACGGCCTTCTATCTGGCCGCGGCCGGGATGACCATCGGCACGCTCATCCTGGCGGTCTTCTACCGGAAGCTGGCGGCCGCCGACCGAAGCCACGTCCACGTGAAGGACGCGGACCCGGAGGCCGTCTCCGTCACCGAGGATCTCGCGCCGGTCGAGGACGTGGGCTCGGCGATCGACAAGGTGTCCGAGTCGACCCGGATCATCGCCCTGCTGGTCATCTACGGGATCGTCATCGTCTTCTGGATGGTCTTCCACCAGAACGGGAGCACGATGACCTACTGGGCCGACGAGAACACCGACTGGAATGTCTCGGGTGTCGTCTCGAACTCGATCAATCCCTTCTGGATCGTCACCCTCTCGCTCCCCCTCGTCGGCGTCTGGAACTGGCTGCGGAGGCGCGGGCTCGAGCCCTCGACGCCGATGAAGATGGCGATGGGGATGTTCCTGACCAGCCTGGCCTTCTTCATCCTGTTCGTCGCGGCCAAGTCGGGGGGCGATCAGACCTTCCTCACCGACGCCCAGGGCCAGTGGCTGCGCGATGAACATCAGCAGCTCATGGCCACCCAGCATCGGGTCTCGCCGCTCTGGCTGATCTCCGCCTACATGGTGATCTCGCTCGGCGAGCTGATGCTCAGCCCGATGGGCCTATCGCTGGTGTCGAAGGTCGCCCCGGCGCGGATGCGCGGGCTGATGATGGGCGGCTGGTTCGTCGCCACGGCGATCGGCAACAAGCTGACGGTCATCGGCGTGTACTGGACCGAATGGTATCACTCGTCCTTCTGGCTGCTCTGCTCGCTGTTGGCGCTGGGCATGGCCTTCCTCCTGCTCCTGCTGCTGCGGCCCTTGAAGAAAGCGATGCCCGGTGTTTGACATCCCCCGGACCCACCAAGAAAGGAGGGGCTCAGGAAGATGTTTCGGCTCCGCCTCCCGTTCTCATGGTCCCTCGTGGTGCTCGTTCCGCTCATGTCTCATGATGTCCAGGCCGCCCGCCCCATGACCGTCGATGACCTCCTGGCGATCAAGGGCGTCGCCGACCCGCAGCTCTCGCCCGACGGCTCGATGGTCGTCTACGTGGTCTCGGAGATCGACCGCTCCACCGACAAGACCAACAGCAGCCTCTGGCTGGTGCCCACCTCCGGCGGGGAGCCGAAGCGGCTCACGACCGCGCCGGGGACCAACAACCACCCCCGTTGGAGCCGCGACGGCAAGACCATCGCGTTCGTCTCCAGCCGCGGAGGCTCGTCGCAGGTCTGGATCCTGCCGATCGACGGCGGCGAGCCCCGCCAGTTGACGAAGCTGCCGATCGACGTTTCCGGACCGCTCTGGTCGCCGAAGGGGGACCGGATCGCCTTCACCGCCGAGGTCTACCCCAACCAGACCCCCGAGCAGACCGCCGCCAGGGACAAGGAGAAGGAGGCCGCCAAGAGCAAGGTCCGCGCCTATGATCGCCTGATGATCCGCCACTGGAATGCCTGGGACGAGGGCAAGCGTAGCCACCTCTTCGTCGCCGACGCCCAGTCCGGCGAGGCCCGGGATCTGACCCCGAAGCTGGAGGTCAATACGCCCCCCGCGCCGTTCGGGGGCTCCAACGACTATGCCTGGTCGCCCGACGGCAAGGAGCTCGCCTTCACCGCCGAGCCGGCCCGCGATGCGGCCTGGTCGACCAACACCGATATCTGGGTCGTCCCCGCTGATGGCGGCGAGCCGAGGATTCTGACGGAGGCCAACAAGGGCGGCGACGGCCAGCCGGCCTATTCCCAGGACGGGAAGTGGCTCGCTTACGTCAGCCAGGCCCGGGCGGGGTTCGAGTCGGATCAGTGGATCTTGAAGATCCTCGATCGAGCGAACGCGGGCGGTTCGCCGATCGAGTTGACGAAGATCGTGGATCGCCCCGTCCAGTCGTTCGCGTGGGGCTCGCGTCCGAACGAGATCCTCGCCATCATGGACGACACGGGGACCGAGCCGATCGTGCAGATCGATTTCGAGAAGTTTACCGGCGTCAAGGAACCTTCCCTGACAGCGAGCGCCATCCCCCTCCCCCTCCCGGTCTTGGTCGCTGGCGGGGTCCAATCCGGGCTCCAGGTTAACCCGAAGTCCGGGAAGATGGTCTTCACCCGCCACAACGCCGCGGCCCCGTCCGAGGTGTACATCGCCGATACGGACGGCTCGGGGCTGACCCAGCTCACCCACCACAACGCCCCCCTGCTCTCTCAGCTCGACCTGCCGAAGCTCGAGGGGTTCACCTTCCCGGGCGCCGGCGGCGACGAGGTCCACGGCTGGCTGCTCCGGCCGCCGGGTTTCGACCCGGGCAAGAAGTACCCGGTCGTCTTCCTGATCCACGGCGGGCCCCAGGGCGCCTGGCACGACGAGTGGCACAATCGGTGGAACTACCAGATGTTCGCCGCACCGGGGTACGCCTTGGTGGCGATCAACCCGCGCGGGTCGACCGGCTACGGGCAGAAGTTCACGGACCAGATCAGCCAGGACTGGACCGGCAAGGTCTACGAGGGTCTCATGAAGGGCCTCGATCATGCGCTGAAGACCTATCCGTTCCTGGATGAGTCGCGCATGGCGGCCCTGGGCGGCTCGTACGGCGGGTTCATGGTCAACTGGATCGCCGGGCACTCCGACCGGTTCAAGGCCCTCATCAGCCATGCGGGCGTCTTCGACCTGACGAGCAAGTACGGCACCACCGAGGAGCTCTGGTTCCCCGAGTGGGAGTTCGGCGGCCCGCCGTGGGAGAAGCCCGAGCACTACCGCGAGCGGTCGCCCAGCGCCTTCGTGGCGAACTTCAAGACGCCGACCCTGGTCATCCACGGCGCCCTGGACTTCCGGGTCCCCGACGCGCAGGGCCTGGGGATGTTCACCTCGCTCCAGCGCCGGGGCGTGCCGAGCCGCTACGTCTGGTTCCCCGACGAGGGACACTGGATCGCCAAGCCCGCTAACCGCGTCGTCTGGTGGAACGAGGTGCACGCCTGGCTGAAGAAGTATTTGTAGGAGCCGGCTCCGTCCGGCGACCTGCCGCATCGGGTCGGGGGACGGAACCCCCTCCTACAGGGATCCCTCGGTGATCGACCTCATCGACATCACGCAGCATTATGGGGTGCGGCCGGTGCTCCGCGGGATCACCCTGCGCATCGAGCGCGGCGAGGTCGTGGTGGTCCTCGGCCCCAACGGCATGGGCAAGACGACGCTGCTGGGGGTGATGGCCGGCATCCTGGCGCCGCAGAAGGGCGAGGTGTGGATCGACGGCCTGAGGCGCCGCGGCTCGGAAGAGGAGGAGCTGGCCATCCGCAAGATGATCGCGTATCTTCCCGATCAGCCCTGGCTCCCCGCCCAGCGGTCCCCGCGCGAGTTCCTCCTGGCCGTCGGCAAGCTCTACGACGTCGACATCGAGCGGCTCATGGAGCACGTCGACCAGCTCCTCGAGCTCTTCGACCTCTCTGAGCGGGGTGACAGCCTGATCCCCTCGCTGTCCGCCGGGCAGAAGAAGAAGGTCGCCCTGTGCTCGGCGCTGGTCACCGAGGCCCCGCTCCTGCTCCTCGACGAGCCGTTCTCCGGCGGCCTGGACCCGGCCGGCCTGTCGACGCTCAAGCGGATCATCCAGCATCGCGCCCGCGGCAAGGATTCGACCATCGTGCTGACCAGCCCGGTCCCCGAGCTGGTCGAGGAGATCGCCACCCGGATCATCGTGCTCCGGGATGGGCAGATCCTCGCGTTCGATACCCTGGACGGCCTCCAGCGCCTGACCGCGCATCGCGGTACCCTGGACGAGGTCCTCCAGCGGCTGATCTTCCCCGATGCGAACCGCAAGCTCGACGCCTATCTCCAGGAATTCGGTCGATGAGCCGACGCCTGCCGCCCGCCCTGAGGCGACTCCTGCTGGGCCTCCTTTGGCTGGTCGCGACCTACCTGCTCCTCGAAGGGCCCACCCGGTACCTCGAGAGTCTAAACCCGCCCTTGATCGCCGCCTGGCCGATCCGGCCGGGTCGGGCGATCCTGATCCTCGCCAGCGTGAGTTGGGGTATCGGCCGCGTGTCCGCATTCCATCCGGCCTATCAGCGGGACTACGGGAACTGGCTGGCCTCGACACCCTGGACCCATCGCAAGCCGTTGCCGCTGGGGCCGGTCCATCTGGCGTGGGAGGACGGGGCGTTCATGGCGACGGTCATCCTGCTCAGTGCGACCCTGCCCGAGCCCCGGGCCATGCCATTCCTCCTCGCCTTCCTGTTCGCCAACCTGTTGACGCTCCTGCCGGTCATCTGGCCGGCGAGCTGGCCGATCGGCTCGACCGCCGCGTTCGGCCTGGGCCTGCTCGTACGGTGGTTCGATCGACCGATCGCCGCCCTGGCCGTCGCGACCCTGGTCTACCTGCTCGCCTACGAGGGCCTGCGCCGATCGCTCGAGAAGTTGCCCTGGCCGAACGACGAGTCGCCGCGCCATCGCGGCGACTCCGAGGAGGAGGACAACACCCCCGGACCGATCGTTTGCGGCTGGCCCTACGACCGGCTGCTCGGCGAGGTCCGCGACCTGCTCCCGACCTCGCCGCTCCGTGCCCTGATCGGCTGCATGCTCTTCTCCTGGTGGGTCGATTGCCTCGCCGTGCGCTTCACGGAGCCGCGGCGACAGTCCATCTTCCTCGGCCTGGTCTCGCTCATCGCGCTGGCCGCCCCGGCCCTGAGGGTCGTCGCCTATATCCAGGGTTACGGGCCGCCGCTGTCGATCTGGGGCCGTCTCCGGACGTTCCGCTGGATCATCCCCGGCTACGACCGCATCTTCATCGCCCCCCTCTGCTCGCTGGCCGCTGGGCCGGCGACCTTCCTCTTGCTGACGGGACTGCAGGCGCCGCTCGACGTCCGCTTGTCGGCGGCCTATGGCATGGTCATCCTGGTAGCCATCCTCACCCCGCCGAGCCTGAGGCGCTGGCGGCTGACCGGGGGCCATCGCCTGCTGCCGGCGATCTCCGAGAAGAACGAGCTCTTCATCAAGGTGGGTTGACCATGGACGTTATCGGCGGGGATCACGGCGCACCGGAGGCCCGGTCGGCGATCGCGGGGATCGTGCTACGGGTCTGCCCGCGGTGCCGTCGCGGGGCGATCTTCGGCTCGATGTGGGGCATGCACGATGACTGCCCGGTCTGCGGGCTGGATTTCGACCGGGGGGACCCGGGCCATTTCACGGGGGCGATGTACGTCAGCTATGCCCTGGCGATCCCCCTGATCGCTCTGCTAACCTTGATCGAGCACCTGCTCATCCCGGGGTGGTCGCTCTTCCGGCTGGTCGTCCTTGCTTCGATCCTGAGCGTGCCGCTGATCCCCTGGCTCTGGCAGTACTCCCGGGTGATCTGGATCTACTTCGATCGCTACTTCGACCCCGACGACGCGCCGGATGGGGCCGCGCCGGGGCATCCCCCGATCGATCACGACCCGTCGGCGCGGTTCGACGGCGACGATCCGGCCGGGGAGCGGACCGACGGCGCACCGAATTGAGGGAACCCCGAGCATGTCGCATCACGAGGGAACCGGGCTGAGGCCGATCGCCGAGGTGGCCAACGACCTGAAGATCGACGCCGAGCACGTCGAGCCTTACGGCCGCGACAAGGCGAAGGTGCGGCTCGAGGCCCTGCACCGGGCCGAGGAATCCCGCCCGCGCGGCCGGCTCATCCTGGTCTCGGCCATCACCCCGACCCCGGCCGGCGAGGGGAAGACGACCACGTCGATCGGGCTGGCCCAGGGCCTGCACCGGATCGGCAAGAGAGCCGCGCTGGCGCTGCGGCAGCCCTCGATGGGGCCGGTCTTCGGCCGCAAGGGCGGGGCCACCGGCGGCGGCGCCAGCCGGGTCGAGCCGTCGAACACCATCAATCTCCAGTTCACCGGCGACTTCCACGCGATCACCGCCGCGCACAACCTGCTCGCCGCCGCGATCGACAACCGGCTCCACTTCCGCGACCTCGAACTCGACCCGACCCGCGTGCTGTGGAAGCGCTCGCTGGACATGAACGACCGGGCGCTGCGGAACATCATCATCGGCCTGGGGGGACACTCTCAGGGCGTGCCGCGCGAGTCGGGGTTCGACATCACCGCGGCCAGCGAGATCATGGCCATCCTCTGCCTGGCCGACTCGCCGGCCGACCTCCGCTCGCGGATCGACCGCATCCTCATCGGCTACTCGGCCGACGGGCAGCCGGTGCGGGCCGGCGCCGTCGGCGTGACCGGCTCCATGGCGGCGATCCTCAGCGAGGCGATCCTGCCCAACCTCGTCCAGACCACCGAGGGGACCCCCGCGTTCATCCACGGCGGGCCGTTCGCCAACATCGCCCACGGATGCAATTCGATCCTGGCTACCCGCATGGCGCTGGCCATGGCCGATTACGCCGTGACCGAGGCCGGCTTCGCCTTCGACCTGGGCGGCGAGAAGTTTTTCGACCTGAAGTGCCGCGTGGCGGTGCTCAACCCGGCCGCGGTGGTGATCGTGGCCACGATCCGCGCGCTGAAGATGCACGGCGGGGTCGGGCTCGACGTGCTCAAGGAGGCGGACCCGGGCGCCGTCGATCGGGGGCTGGAGAACCTGGCCGCCCACCTCGACAGCGCGGCGCACTTCGGCAAGCCGACGGTCGTCGCCATCAACCGGTTCGGCACGGATACGCCCGAGGAGCTCGAAGTCGTCCACGCCTATTGCACCAGCCGCGGCGTCCCGTGCGCCACCGCGGATGTCTTCGGGGCGGGCGGCCGGGGGGCGGTCGAGCTGGCCGAGAAGGTCGTCGCGGCCGCCTCGGCGCCGGAGACGCCGCTCAAGCCGCTCTACCCGCTCGACTGGGCCCCCGAGCGGAAGATCGACCAGATCGCCCGGGTGATGTACGGGGCCGACGGCGTCTCGATCCTGCCCGCGGCCTCGGCCAAGCTGCGCAAGGCCGCCCGCCTGGGCTACGGCGAGCTGCCGATCTGCATGGCCAAGACCCAGGACTCGCTGTCGGATAACCCCAAGCTCCGCGGCCGCCCCCGCGGCTTCACCCTGACGGTGCGCGACGTCGAGATCGCCGCCGGCGCCGGCTTCCTCGTCGCACTCACCGGCGACATCGTCCGGATGCCCGGATTACCCCAGCGCCCCGCCGCCGAACGCATCGACGTCGACGCCGATGGTCGGATCATCGGCCTGGCGTGACAGCACGAAATCTCGGAGTGGGTGAGACTGATGGGAAGGAGAGAAGGAACCACGAAAAACACGAAATCACACGAAAAAG